>CAKSDF010000070.1 GCA_934444695.1 uncultured Eubacteriales bacterium
GATATTCCTGGGGAAGGATAAAATGATGGCAGAGCGTGCTCAGTGCAAGCAGATCAGCCGTCAAAACAGCCGACGGGGTTGAGCATCTATTGCTTAATCCGCCGGTCTTTACTTTATATGATATAAATTTTCCTTAGCCGTTGCGCACACATAATTTGTCGGCGAAGCCGACCCCGCGCTTTTTACCTATTACATATTACTTATTGCTTTCCCAAAATCCCGTTGGCCGATTTTATTTTAAAGCAAGCATGAAGAGGTAATAAGTAAAAAGTAAAAATCCCGTCCACTAAAGTGAACGGGATTTTTGGCGCGCCAAGAGGGATTCGAACCCCCGACCTTTTGGTTCGTAGCCAAACACTCTATCCGGCTGAGCTATTGGCGCATTTCTTACAGCCAAATTATATTACCACAAAGCAATTCAACAATCAATAGTTTTTTTTGATTTTTTTTAATTTTTTTATTTATCAAGTTTCTCGGACTGTGCTAAGGTGCATTTTTGTCTTCATTTGGCACGCCATACACTAACTATGCATCAAATGAGATGATTTTGTTTGAAAGTGAGGAACTGTGTATCGGCAAAAACCACTCATTTTGCAGCGTCGTTTCGAGGGCGAAAGGGACACAAATAAAAAAATAAAAAAGATTTAAAAAAAGTGTTGACAAAGAAGCGATTATATAGTAAAATACATATCGCTGTCACACGAGACGCACAGATGGGGGCATAGCTCAGCTGGTTAGAGCACCTGCCTTACAAGCAGGGGGTCACAGGTTCGAGTCCTGTTGCCCCCACCATCACAAAGTTTAATCAGTTTAATCTTTGTTACAGAAAATTTGGCCCGGTAGTTCAGCTGGTTAGAACGCTAGCCTGTCACGCTAGAGGTCGTGGGTTCGATCCCCATCCGGGTCGCCATACGCTGCTATGGCTCAGGTGGTAGAGCGCGTCCTTGGTAAGGACGAGGTCGGCAGTTCGAGTCTGCCTAGCAGCTCCAAAAAATCCTATTGCTTTTGCAATGGGATTTTTTTGCTTTCAAATTATATACTATAAATACTTTGCCGCCGCAAAAAAAGATTTTTCAGTCTGCATTTGACCGTATGAGTGTGGGGAATGCGTTTTTAATTGCAACGGTAAAAGGGACGAGCGAATATGCGACGCACGTCGGTTAAGGTCATAATACAAATGCTCCCCACAGCCGCAGCGGCCATAGAGAGCATCAGAAGATATAATGGTTTTAAGTGATTCAGGTGTGTTTAACACCTTGAGCGATGAGCGCAATACGGCACAGGATCAAAGCGGCTCTGAAAGCGATACGGTATCGGCTGTTTTCAGCCTAAAAGCTGTTTCAGGTCATCCTCGGGAGTGGTGATGGGGGCAATGCCGAAGTTTTCGGTAAGATAATTAAGCACATTGGGCGAAACAAAGGCCGGAAGTGTAGGCCCGAGACGTATATTTTTAATTCCAAGATACAGCAGGGTCAGCAGTATGCACACCGCCTTTTGCTCATACCAGGAAAGCACCATCGAAAGGGGCAGCTCATTGACCCCGCAGTTAAAGGCATCAGCCAAGGCAAGAGCAGTCTGAATTGCACTGTAAGCGTCGTTGCACTGTCCCACATCCATAATGCGGGGAAGTCCGCCGATGGTACCGAGATCAAGGTCGTTAAAGCGGTATTTGCCGCAGGCAAGGGTCAGCACCACCGTATCTGCAGGGGCCCTTTTAACAAACTCGGTATAGTAGTTTCGGCCGGGACGCGCTCCGTCGCAGCCGCCCACCAAAAAGAAGTGTTTTATGGCTCCCGATTTTACGGCATCAACCACCTTGTCGGCAACACCGAGCACCGCTCTCCGCGCAAATCCGGTAGTTACGGTGTTTCCGCCGTTTATGCCGGTGAAGGCCTTGTCTTCATCATATCCTCCAAGCTCCAGCGCCTTTTCGATAACCGGGGTAAAATCCTTGTCTCTGCCGATGTGGATCATCTCGGGATAGGAAACCACCGACGTTGTAAAAATGCGGTCGGCATAGCTCGTCTTTGGCGGCATAAGGCAGTTGGTTGTAAACAGCACCGGTGCGGGAATATCGGCAAACTCCTTTTGCTGATTCTGCCACGCCGTACCGAAATTGCCCTTGAGGTGGGAATATTTTTTAAGCTTCGGATAGCCGTGGGCGGGAAGCATTTCGCTGTGGGTATAGATGTTTACACCTTTACCCTCGGTTTGCTCCAAAAGCAGTTTAAGATCGTGGAGGTCGTGGCCGGAAACAACAATGAAGGGTCCCTTTTCCACCGTCAGCGGAACGGTAACAGGGGCAGGCGTACCGTAGCTTTCTGTGTTTGCCTTGTCGAGAAGTGCCATACACTTGAGATTGTTCTCTCCCACCTCCATAACCATTGGCAGCAGCTCATCCATACCGAAATCCTCGCCCACATAGTAAAGCGCCTTGGCAAAAAATCGGTTTAACTGCTCGTCGGTATAGCCGAGAGCCATGGCGTGATAAGCGTAGGCCGCCATACCGCGCACGCCGAAAAGAATAAGCGACTTGAGACTGCGTATATCCTCGTCGGTTCCCCAAAGCCTTTCCATATCGTAATCGTCGTTTTTCCCGCACACCGAAGCGCAGGCCGAGCAATTAGGAGAAAGTCTCAGCTTCTGCTCATGCACCCGATCTATCAATTCGCCCAGTGTTTTTACATCAAAATTAACATTTGTAACGGTGGCAAACAGCCCCTCAATCATCAGCCGCCATATGTCTTCTCCAACGGCAGGAGCACCGTCGGTGGCCCGTGCAAGACCGATAAGCGCACCTGTCAGCTCATCCTGGAGCTTTGAGGCATCTGCACTCTTTCCGCAAACGCCCACCTTTCCGGTGCAGGCCGAGCATCCCGCCGTTTGTTCGCACTGAAAGCAAAACATTTTTTTATCCATAGTAAGCTTCCTTTCCTTTTATCATCAATTGTCAAAAATCTTTGATAAGATTACAGGCATATTTTGCCCGTAATGACCGATTATACACTTGTAATACGATGTTTAAGCAACGGACGGTCGAACACCGTACGGTTTCGCTCGTCCCTTTTCCCGTGCGGCATCGCGTTCATCAATCATAGGCGTTAGCCTTATGGCCGATTTCACGCTTCCCCACGCAGAAAAATGAACGGCAGAAACTCTTCGACCTTAAAAATAGGAAAATTTTTGTTTTTGAAGTTTTGTCACGCCGATATACTGGCGTATTTCAAGTGGCGAAACGATAAAAACGGGGAATTTAACATTTTTAAGGCGTGCGGGGTTCAATCGTCCGTTGCTTAACTGTGGCACACACATACAAGCATATCCGGAACAACCTATTAACGGTGTTTTCGGTCAGGAGATTTCAGTCGAGTATCCTTCCGTCGGTGGAAACGGTCACAACCTGCCAGGGGATAAATTTACCGCTTTTCTGCAATGCGGTTTTGGCCGCCTGCTCAAGCCCGCCGCAGCAGGGCACCTCCATTCGCACAACGGTCACGCTTTTGATGTCGTTATTCCGAATTATCTCGGTCAGCTTTTCGGAATAATCCACCCCGTCGAGTTTGGGACAGCCCACAAGGGTGATGTGACCTTTAATAAACCGCTCGTGAAAGGCGGCGTAGGCATAAGCGGTGCAGTCGGCGGCAATGAGCAGCTTTGCACCGTCAAAATAAGGCGCATTTACAGGAACAAGCTTTATCTGTACCGGCCACTGGGACAGTCGGCTCACCGCCTCTCTTGCGGGCTCTCCCTCGCAGACGGTTTGCTCGTGTTCTATCCTTCTCGAACGTGTCCCGGGACATCCGCAGGGCAGTGTCATTCCTTCTTTTTGCATCTTTTCCTGCATCTTTTTCATATCTTTCTGCATATTGTCTCCCATCCTTTTCTGCATTTTATTCTTTTTATTTTCCATTACGGCATTTTCGTCGTAAGCTGCCGCTTCCCGCTCCACAAAGGTAATGGCACCGGTAGGGCATGTGGGCAGGCAATCGCCGAGACCGTCGCAGTAGTCATCCCGCATGAGCTTTGCCTTGCCGTCCACCATGGCGATGGCACCCTCGTGACAGGCGGCGGCACATGCTCCGCAGCCGTTGCATTTATTCTCATCAATTTCAATGATTCGTCTTTTCATATCAGTTGCCTCCTTGATTTTTCGTGCTCATTATAATATAATAAATTCAATAAATCAGTTGAATTTTCAACAAAAGAGGATTTTTATGAAAAAATATTTTTCGATAATACGTTCTTGCCAACTTTTTTCGGGCATTTCCGAAAACGAGCTTGAATCCGTGCTGTCCTGCCTTGATACAAGGGAAGAAAGCTTTCCGAAAGACACCTTTCTGATGCGGGTCGGCGATCGGGCCGACTCCATAGGCCTCGTGCTGTCGGGAAGCGTTCTTGTCATACAGGAGGACATCTGGGGCAACCGCAACATTGTTTCAAAGGCAGGCGCAGGGCAGATCTTTGCCGCTGCTTATGCCTGTGCGCCCGGCTCGGTGCTTAATGTAAGCGTGGTGGCCGAAACGCCGGCCAACGTGATGTTCATAAATGTAAAGCGGGTGCTTAATATGTGCCCGTCGGCCTGCGAGCACCACGGCCGTATCATACGAAACCTTTTGGGCGAGCTTGCCGAAAAGAATCTGCGCTTCGGCGAAAAGCTGTCCCATATGGGGCAGCGCACCACCAGAGCAAAGCTTATGTCCTATCTTTCGGCCGTATCCCAAAGACTCGGAAAATATGAATTCGACATCCCCTTTTCACGGCAGCAGCTGGCCGATTATCTGGCGGTCGAGCGCAGCGGCCTGTCCCTCGAGCTTGGAAAGATGCGCAGCGAAGGCCTTCTTGATTTTCACAAAAACCACTTTATTTTAAAATTGTAACACTTATTGTGTGTGCCTCTATCCATAATCAACCGGTATTCTAACACCATATGGCATAAAAATCAGAAAATCACTCCCGCATATACATGCAAAAAGGCAAAAAATCGAGTGTGCTTTACCAAGCTTAAAACCGGTAAAGCACACTCGATAATTTTTTGATCAGAAAATTTATTTAGTCGGGAATCTTTCAATTTTTCCTACCGCATACTGAAGAATCAGAAGAGCATCTCTTACAGTTACTCCGCTTTCACCGTCAACATCAGCGGCCTTTGCCTGCTCCTCATCAGGTTGGAGCTTGCCTACGGCAATCTGAAGAGTCATCAGCGCATCTGCGGCGGTTATCTTACCGTCACGGTTTAAATCGCCGATCAGACAACTTACAAGATCAAGGGAAATATTCTCCCGTTCGACCGTGATCTCATATTTTTTTGTTACGCAATCCGGTTTCGAGACTGACAAGACATAATCGCCCGGCTCAGGCGCCAATAAGCTATAGGTTCCGTCCTCCGAAATAACCGAAACCACCTCCACGCCGTTTTGCAGCAATCGGATTGTTATTTCTCCGTCTGTTGTACCAAGACCGGTAACCGTGCCCGATATGAGAAATCCAAGGTAATTCGCGTCATAGGTCGCTGTATAAGTTGCGTTGCCGTTACAGGCGATAACCTCGCTGTCCCATCCAACGAAGGTATAGGTGTAGGGGCAGTCCGCCGCTCGGACCGGAGTTTTCGGAACAGTCACCTTGTCACCGTAATGATATGTATTTCTCGAAAGCTCCGTTCCGTCCCAATCCTTGAAAATAACCGTATAATCGATGTGTTTCCTTGTGTAGGTTGCGGTATAAACTGCATTGCCTGTTACGACTACAACATTTTTATCCCAACCCGCAAAAGTATAGGTGTAGGTTTTATCCGCCGCCCTTGTCGGATCGTATGGGACAGTTACTTTGTCACCATAGTGGTATGTTTTGGTAGACAGTACTGTTGCATTCCAATCCTTAAATGTCACCGTATAGTCGATATGGTTTGCCTTGTATGTCGCGGTATAGGTCGTGTTACCGTCGCAGGCAACGACCTCGCTGTCCCATCCTGAGAAGGTATAGGTGAATTTGATGTCCGCTGCCCTTGTCGGATTGTCCGGGGCAGTTACTTTGTCACCATGGTGGTATGTTTTAGCAGACAGTACCGTTCCATTCCAATCCTTAAATGTCACCATATAGTCGATATGGGTTGCCTTGTAGATTGCGGTATAAACCGCATTGCCTGTTACGGCTGTAACTTTTTTATCCCAACCTTCAAATGCATAAGTATAGGTTGAATCTGATGGCTGTGAGGGTTCGTTCGGTATTTGTACCGTATCGCCGTAATGATATGTATTTGTCGAGATAATTGAGCCGTCATAATTTTTAAATGTAACAGCATACTCTATTAATTTTGAAGTAAAAACTGCGGTATACACTTTGTTGCCGTCGCACATACCAACAACGCTATCCCATCCTGCAAATATATACTCATGCTGCAAATCGGCCGGTTTTTGCAGTATATCGGATGGAATCACAACGGCATCTCCATAATGGTAGGTGTTTCTAAGTAACTCACTGCCGTCGTAGTTTTTGAAAATAACCGTGTATTCTATCGGGGTCGCATCGTAAACAGCGGTATACACTGCATCACCCTCACAAGCTACAACCTCTTTATCCCAGCCGATAAAGGTGTATTTATTGACATTATCCGCTTCACGGAAAGGCACCTCAGGTTCGGTCACAGAATCGCCTAAATGGTAATATTTACTGCTTAATACTGTTCCATCATAATCTTTGAAAACAATTAAAGGTGAAAATTCTTTGCAATTTTGACACTGATGATCTACATAATTATGTCCGGTAGCATCGATAGTCACAAAGTCCTTTTGCACATCGCATATACTGCAATGAATGGACTTTGACCCGGGTGCTGTGCAGGTTGGTTTTAGATCAATAGTATATTCACTGTTCCAGTTGTGTGTATGTACCGGAATATCGGTTGATTCTTCATATATTCCGCCGGAAGCGTACATATCATTATTATCGCCTGCTACATACTCTGCCGACAAGTTATGCGTGCCTTCCGCGGCCGTCCATGCCGTCGACGCAGCAGCTGCAATCATGCCGCCAGCAGAAACGGCATCCGTAACAGAGGCGGTCGCAAACTCTGTCCCATCAAGCTTAAAGGATATATATCCTTTTAATTTTGGGGTAGTGATATTGGTTGAACGGGAAATTTGTACGGCTGCAGTCACGGTAACCGGATCGAGCCCAACAAAAGCAGTGGGCTGAATATCTATATTTTGTACGGTAACCGTAAATTTTCCGTCGGCATTATAGAGGCCTTCGTATTGATTGGCTCCTGCACCTAACACGGCGCAGTTTCTGAAGGAGGGAACGACCGCATTGGTTCCTCTTCCTGATGAGGATAGAATCAAAGTGCCGCCTGTGACAGTCAGCTTTCCGGCAATGCCGGTTTTCGTGCCGTCGAAACCGCCGCCGATGCCAAAAGACTTTTCTCCGGCCGTAACAGTGACATTACCGCCGCTTATAGTTACATCGGTTCCCTCGATTCCATATCCGTTACCCGTGCCGCCGATACCGGCGGACCACTTTCCGCCTACGGATACAACGGTTCCCGCTTCTACTTCAAGGTTTGCATGAATACCTGCACCGCCACAGAAACCGTTGCTGCCGGACTTGCCCCTGCCGCCAGAGAGGCCGCTGCCGCGGCCATGGATGCCATAGTTGCCATAGTTGCCATATTTGCCATAGTTGCCACCATCCGCACGTACATATCCACCGCACACTATAACTCTTGCTGCTTGAATACCGCTACCACCATCGCCGCCATCGCCGCCATCGCCGCCGTTGCCACCATCACCACCGGCAATGAATAATCTTCCGCCATATAAGAAAACATTTGTTGCTTGAATACCGCTGCCACCATTGCCACCATTGCCGCCATTGCCGCCTTTGCCGCCACTAACGCCATTTCTGCCATCTCTGCCATCGCCGCCTTTGCCGCCAACTCCTCCTATGCCACCGGAAACAGACACTTTTCCGCCATGTACGGTAACATTTTTTACTTGAATACCGTTGCCGCTTTTGTCGCTATCGCCGCAATCCGCGCCGTCGTTGCTGTTTATAATTGTGCCGGCACCTCTAGATGGGCTGCTACCGCCTTTGACCGTAGTGCTTCCGCCGATAAATTCCACGTTTCCCGTTCCGTATATTCCGTGATTGTCTTTTTTTGCCGTCTCTCTTAAAACAGATATAACACCGCTTTCGATTTTCAATGTTCCATCGCCTATATTGATTCCCTCCGAAAATGTTGCTGTATTAGAACTTTTACTGCTATATTGGCTGTCTAAAAGATTTAACGTTACCATTTTGCCGCCTAATTTCAGGGTTTTACTGCAAGTCAGGTTATATCCGTTCAGGTCAACAGAACTGCAAAGTACTTTGTCGGTACCATCATAAGAAATATCCTGCCACAGCACAATGTCAACATTTTTTGTTCTCAGCATTTCACCGAATGTTGTTGCATCATACACATTCACAGCGGTACTTTCCGACGCCTCGACAAGACAAGACAGCAAATTCCCCGTTCCCAGTATCACGGCAAACGCCAGCAGATATGCCGCTGCTTTTGATAAAAACCTTTTCATCTGTTACTCGACTCCTTTTTGATTTTTTTATATTGATTTTTAAGTTCTTCCGGCGACGGGCAGTGACCGTCGATTCTGGTATGTAATGCCATATGGCAATTCGGGCAAACCGGAATTAAATCGGTTTTAGGATCAATCAGATATTCCCCGTTCTGCTCGCTTATAGGTTTAATATGATGTACATGAATAAGGTGTTCAAAGCCTTTTCCGTAAACCTTTTCGGATTCGAAGCCGCAAATCTTACACTTATATCCATTGAATTTGAGGCAAGCTTTTCGTGCAGCCATATTTCTTTCATATACTTTTACATCTGCTTTTTTTGAAATACCCGATTCAAAATATTCTTTGTCGTCTTGCTCTGTCCAGATATAACACTTTCTGCCGATATAATCCAAAACCCGGGAAACAAAATTTTTTACTTCTTCGTTATCAGCCTTTGCATACCACAATTGACTTGTTCCAAAGCCGAGATTTTCTGCTGAATTAGATCTCGGAATTTCAAAAGTCCTTTCGATTTCGGATAATCTTACCGCATTGCCGCTGTTTGTTGTTATATTATATTTTACTCTGTTATGTTCTTTTACCCAGCGATAAACCGTAGCATTTTTATACCATCCTACTATGACAGTTTTCTTCAGTACAGGCGATTTTGCGCAAAAAACAACTGTGACATCGGGTATTTCGTTTTTACACTTATAATCTCCATCAA
>CAKSDF010000071.1 GCA_934444695.1 uncultured Eubacteriales bacterium
GTCTTGTGCTTGATGTGGACAACACCCTTTCCCGCCATTTCGACCAAACGCCCTTTGAGGGTATCGACGCATTTTTAAAGGAAATGAGAGGCAGCGGCATAAAGCTGATCATCCTTTCAAACTCCCCGAAAAGCAGGGTAGAGCCATTCGCAAAAAAGCTTGACCTCGATTTTGAATACAAGGCAAAAAAGCCTTTGACAGGCGGGCTGAAAAAAGCCCTTCGCAAAATGGAGCTTTCCGAAAACGAGGTTATGCTTTGCGGCGATCAGCTTTTTACCGATATGCTTTGCGGAAATTTTTCGGGCGTTAAGACGCTGCTCGTTTCTCCCGTCCATCTCGAAAGGGGAGCGGGCTTTAAAATCAAACGGTTTTTAGAAAAACCCTTTTTGTCAAGATACAGAAAAAACAAGGGGGACAAAATTTTATGACTTTTGAGCGGGCGCTTTTCGGCCCTGCCGGCAATTCGATAAGCTTTGCCGAAATGGGATATAAAAACAGCCTCGACACTCCGAAATATCTCGAAAGAATGGGACTCGACTGGTTTGAATACCAGTGCGGCAGAGGGGTCAACATCGGTCTTGAAAAATGCCGTATGTTCGGAGAAGTGATGAAAGAGGCAAACAAGGGCGTATCCCTTCACGCGCCCTATTACATTTCCCTTGCTTCCAAAGAGGAGCAAAAACGAGAAAACTCGGTAAACTATATTTTAAAAAGCGCCGAAGCGGTAAATGCAATGGGCGGAGACCGCATCGTCGTTCATCCCGGGGGACTGGGCGGACTTGAAAGGGAAAAGGCCGCCGTCCTTGCCTGTGAGACCCTTAAAAAGGCGCAGAAAGCCCTTGACGAGCACGGCCTTTCAAACGTGCACATCTGCCCCGAAACAATGGGAAAGATAAATCAGCTGGGCAATCTCGACGAGGTGCTTTTTATGTGCGGTGTGGACGAGCGTTTCATTCCCTGCATCGATTTCGGACATCTCAACGCCCGCACCCACGGCGGCCTTGCCACCTATGCCGATTTTGAAGCGGTGCTCGATAAAATCGAAAACGCCCTCGGTTTCGACCGATTAAAGGTCTACCACTCCCATTTTTCAAAAATCGAATACACCGAAGGCGGCGAGAAATGCCACCTCACCTTCGAGGACGAAAAATACGGCCCGGTATTCGACTTTTTGGCCGAGCTTATCTATAAAAAGGGACTGACCCCCGTCACCGTCTGCGAATCGGCAGGAACCCAGGCCGAGGACGCCGCCTTTATGAAAAAACTTTATTTGGAGCAAAAATAATGTCAAGATGTAAAGCCCTTTCGGAAATTATACCTCAAAGCGCCGATTGCGCCCTTATCGAAAACGCTGTTTCCCGCCGCTATTTCACCGATTTCCCTTCAAGCGACGGAATGCTTGTTGTCACAAGGGAATATGCCGTTTTCGGCGTCGACGGCCGATATATCGAGGCTGCAAAGCAAAAGATAAGCGGTATAAATGTTGTGCAGGTGTCAAATTATGGCGACTTTTTAAAGGACCTTTTGCAAAAGCTTTCGGTCAAAAAGGTTGTTATCGAGGGAAGTACCTCTCTTGCCCATTTAAAAAGCCTTGAAAGACTGTGCGAGGGTGTGGAATTTTTCAGCGACGGCGGATTTGATGAGGGTATAAAAAAGCTCCGTATGATCAAAAACCGCGACGAGATACGACGCATAATCGAGGCGCAGCGTTTGACCGATCTCGCCTTTACCCACATCTGCAATTTCCTGCGCCCCGGCGTTACCGAGCGCGACGCCGCATTGGAGCTTGAATTCTTTATGAAACGGCAGGGAGCCGAAAAGGAGTCCTTCGATACCATCGTCGTTTCGGGCAAACGCACCTCAATGCCCCACGGCGTACCCACCGAAAAAGAAATCGAAAAGGGCGATTTTGTTACAATGGACTTTGGCGCAATTGTCGACGGATACCACAGCGATATGACCCGCACGGTAACTGTCGGTTCCGCTACCGACGAGATGAAAGAGGTCTATAAAACCGTTCTTAAAAGCCAAAAGGCGGGAATCGCCGCCCTTGCCCCGGGGCTAAAATGCCGCGATGCTGATAAGATCTGCCGCGATATTATAAGCGAGGCGGGATTCGGCGAGTATTTCACCCATTCCACAGGTCACGGTGTAGGTCTTGATATTCACGAATTTCCCAACCTTTCGCCCCTTTCTCCCGACACCCTTGAAAAGGGCAATGTCGTTACCGTTGAGCCGGGAATTTATATTCCGGGCAAATTCGGCGTGAGGATAGAGGACTTCGGCTGCGTAACCTCAAACGATTTTGAGGATTTCACCGAGTCGGAAAAAGAACTAACCGTTATATAATCGTCGGCCATAAGCAATCTGACCGCAAGCAACAATATAATAAGCAATATATCACTTCCTAACCCGCCGCATATATCGATGTACCGTGTTGTGTATACATCATATATCCCGTTGGCATATAACCGCCCGCGCCTCATATATCTTATATGTAAGGTGATGGGTATGAAAAAAATTAAAAATCATTTATCTGCTATCCTGCCGCCTGTGCTTGCTCTTGCCTTGGCGGCGGGATTTGTGTTTTTTGGAGATTCTGCGGCGCAGGGAGCAAAAAACGGAGCCGCCCTTTGCACATCGGTCATAATCCCGTCGGTCTTTCCCTTTATGTGTGTTTGTCTGCTTTTGTCGCAAAGCGGGGGAGACCGCCTTTTTTCAAAATTGCTTCCCCATATTTCAAAACTGCTGTTCGGCAGGCTTTGGGAATATTCCTATATATTCTTTCTTTCCCTCCTCGGCGGATATCCCGCCGCCGCGTCTATGCTAAGCCCGCTGTTAAAACAGCAAAAGGTCTCTTTGCAAACTTTCCGCCGTCTGCTCCTTTTTTGCTTTTGCCCCACCCCTGCCTTTTGCATAACCGCCGTGGGCAGGGGAATGTACCAAAGCGAGAGCATCGGTCTTGTGCTTTATGCCTCCTGCGTTCTTTCCTCCCTGCTTGCGGGCATTTTCATCTGTCGGATAAAAAAGCCCGTCGTAAATTCTCCGTCTGTCCCTTTTAAAAGGCCCGACCTTTCGGGTATTTTTGTATCCTCAATAGAAACCGCCTCAAAAAGCTGCCTTACCATATGCGCCACGGTTATTTTTTGTTGCTCGGTTCTTTCTCTTTTAAAGGAACTGATAAAATATTCCGCCATTTCCGAGATTCTGACCTGCCTATTTGAAACCACCTCGGCCGCCGACTTTTCGGCGAAAAATCTCCCGGTTTTTGTTACCGCCGCCGTTCTTTCCTTCGGCGGGGTGTCAACATTTTTCCAAACCGCCGCAATTTCCGGCCGCGCCTTTCCGAAGGTTTGGATATTTTTGCTCCTGCGTTTTGCTTCTGCCGCACTTTCTGCCGGAATATGCAGGGGACTTCTGCTTATTTTTAAAATATCCGTCCCCGCAATTTCAAACGAAAGCGGGGGAGTGCTGTCGGCCGACATTTCCTGCTCGCCCCTTCCAGCTATCCTTCTTGTGCTTTGCGCTGTGTCTCTTGTAATGTGCTCGCTAAGGTCGCAAAACGGCGCATTTTCGGGATAAAAGCATTACTATCAAATTAAAAAATGTCGAATAATGCGATTTGATGAAAATTCATATATTTTTAAAATAATGTAAGCCCTTTTGAAAAAGTGTACAAAAACGGGGTTGCAAATATAAAAATTTTTTAAATAAAAGGGTCAAAACCCCTTGACTTTTTACCAAACCTTTATTAAAATATTAACAACAAGGCATAGCCTTAAAATTTAAATGGAGGAATTTTCAATGAAAAAAACATTCAAAAGATCATTGTCTGTTCTTTTGTCTGTGCTTATGGTTTTAAGCGTTCTTTCAGCAGGAATGATTTCAACCTTGGCAGAAGATAAAGAGTTCACAATGATCGCTGTTGTTGCAATGAAGCCCGAAGACGGCGCAGAGTATCTTACCACCCGCTTCATTTTCAATGCAACAGAAGATGATTTGACCGCTCTTAACGGCGGCCCCGTTGATCTCGGTAGCTATGGCTACGAGGCTCAGTGGGGAATTATCCCTGCCACTTCCGAGAACCCTCACGAGAGAGTTGACGGAAACTGGGACATAAATACATGGGGATATGACGAGAACGGACATCTCTACTTCGCAACCAAGTTCCCGAAGCCCGAAGGATACAACACTCCCGCCGATGAATATGCCGCTGCCGCCAAAGGCGAGCTTGCCGGTTTCGTCCGCGAGTTCTCCGAAAATGCTGTTAAGAATGGCATTGTTGAAGATGCACACGACAGAGCATTTTGTCCCGATCTGAAAGCTAACACAGAGTTAGATGGTATGGACTGTGTTCGTCAGGTTCTCACCACCGACGAAGTTTACTATGCTAAGCCTGTTGCCACCAAGACTGTTGTGCTCAACAACTGCGACAGCGCAGAAGGCTGGGCTCCCTATCCGGGCGACGGTCTTGAGCTGACCACCGAGAAGAAGACCGAAGGCACCGGTTCTATCCACACCTCTCAGGGCGGCGGATTTACCCAGGGCGGACCTATCGCAGGTCTTGACCTTACCGGTATCCAGTCCATCTCCTTCGACTTTGCAGCAAACACTGCCGAGGCTCTTTCCGGCCCCGCAGATGTTGCTTTCTATCTCTTCAGCGGCGATTATGCTATAAACGCTGACAGAGGAGACAGATATTACGAACTCAGTGGCGTTGATACCTCTAAGGTTATGGCATTTGATGTTGACGCTATCCGCGCAGGATACGGCAAGGGAGATGAGTCCTTTGCTACCATCACCACCACTCCTGTTGCTACCGGCGAAAACTTTGATATCACCAATGTTACCGGCTTCTATTTCTGGGGCTGCACCAGCTACGACGGAAGCCATGAGCAGTGGCTCGATAACATTGTTGCTACTGTAGCCGTTCAGGCTGATGAGGCTGTTGAGGCTGTCATCGCCGCTATCGACGCTCTGCCCGAGGCTGCTGCCGTTCGCGTTGCCAACAAGGAAGCTATCGATGCTGCCAAGGCCGCTTACGATGCACTTTCCGAAGAGCAGAAGGCTAATGTTACCAACGCCGACAAACTCACCGCTGCTATCGATGCTCTTGAGGCTCTCAGAGTTAAGAAGGAAATCCTTCTTGACGATGGTCTTACCCCCAGCCGCTGGAGTGTTGGCGGACACGGCGCTTCCAGAGATACCCGTGACGTACACGGCGACGGAAATGCTTATACCTTTATTTGGTGGCACCTCCGCACCTGCTGCACCTTTGCAACTCCCATGGATATCACCGGTGCAAAACAGATCAAAATCGACCTCACCGGCGACAACTATGACCTGGACGCACCTGCTACCCTTCAGCAGGTACTTGGTAAAGATATCATCAATGCAAAGGGAGATCTGGGTATAGCCCTTACCTCTTATACCGGTAAGCTTCCCACAGGTATCGACAATTGTGATAACGATCTCCCCTGTGATGAGATTACCGATACCAACTTCCTTCTCACCGGCGAAGCCTGGACCGATTACGGTGTAAGACTCACCATCGATGAGGAAATTGTCAGCGGAATGAACACTCTGAACATCGATTACAGCACCGCCGGTGAAAAATTCGATGCTTCCGCAGTTACCGGTATTGCACTTGTCGGTAAGACCGACCACTGCGAAGAAGCTTTCTCCGGTGTTTGGGCTGTCGTTGACAAGTACGAAGATCCCAAATCCGACGATCCCGCAGTTATCGCAGTTACCGATGCTATCGACGCTCTGCCCGCAGCTAAAGATGTAACCCTCGCCGACGGCGACGCCATCACCGCTGCTAATGATGCTTACAATGCACTTACTGCTGACCAGAAGACCTGGGTATACAATCTCAACAAACTCACCGCTGCTAAAGAGGCATATGATGCACTCGCAGCAACCGCCGACAAGATCGGTGTTAAGTTCGTTTGGGCTTATACCACCATCTACGGCGACAATGATAAGTTTGAAGTTTCCGAAGCAAAGACCCTTACCGTAAAGGCTAAGATCAGCGCCGTAGGCGGTTCCGATCAGCGCTACTTCGGTTATCTCCAGCTCCTCGGCGACCAGGGCTCCAACCCTGCCGGCAGCAGACTCAATATTGCCGATTACGAGGCTCTTGAGACCGAGCACAACACCAGATACGGCTACGACTATAAGACTCTCGTTTCCGAGATTGAAGTTGCTGATGCCGATACTTATAAGGCTTCCTTCGTTTACGGCGGAAGAAAGGCTGCTGATGTTCCTAACGCCGCTCTTACCGTTTACGAAATCGAAGTTTACGACGGAGAGACCCTCCTCGCTTCCTTCTGCCCCGCAGAGGACGATGTAACTGTCGATGTCGATCCCGAGCAGTCCGGCGAAAAGGCTACCAACTGGGTATATGTCTATGGCTTTAAGACCCTTACTCCCGCAGAGCAGGTTGACGAGCTCATCGACGCTCTTCCCGCTCCCGGCTCTCTCGCCATCTCCGACCTTAAGGCTCTTGCCGCTGCCGAAGAAGCATACAATGCTTTGACCGACGAGCAGAAAGCCGAGGTTAAGGGTGCCGAGAAACTTACCGCTCTTCTCGCAGAAAAAGAAGAGAAGTTCAGCAACATCGTTGATCAGCTTGCTGCTAAGGTTATGGATCTTCCCGAACCCGATGAACTTACCGGTGATGAAGAACAAACAGAAGCTGTCAGAGCTGCTCTTGCAGAAATCGACACCATTACCAAGAGCCTTACTAGAGCTCAGGTAACCGAGTTCAAGAATAAATATCCTGAACTTCCCGGCAAACTTAGCAAGGTTAAGACTGCTTTCGAAAACATAACTAAGGTTATCGGAACGGTTATGTGCACCTGCGAAAAGGATACTGAGGATGTATTCGACTTTGTCGGAAACGACCACGCAATGAAGGACGGCACCTTCTGGATGAACGTCACAGTTGGCGGCGTTGCATATCCCAATGTTGATCTCTTCAACTCTGTTTATGTCCGTGTAGGCCGTTACTTCGGTGAAGACACCTACACCCATAAGTTCAACTACAATGAATACTATCAGTTCGAGTTCCTTGTAAATCCCGATAAGGATAACACCTTCTACATTACCCACGGTAATGAGGACAACGGAATCGAGTGGCAGTATCCCAGCGTTATCAATGTTACCGGTAATGAGTGGCAGAGAGCTTCGGTTCTCATTTCCGACATCGGAACCACCGTTATTCAGAACATGACCCCCCAATACGGTCTTGATAATGTTAACCTCCTCCATATTGGTCAGGCTAATGCCGGCGAATTCTACATGAAGGATATCGCCGTTGTATCTTTTGGCTATGCCAAGCAGCGCGATGCCGCCGAGAAGAAATTCCTCGACGCTGTTGCCGCTATCGGAACCGTAACTGCTGAATCCGGTGATGCTATCGAGGCTGCAAAGACTGCCCGCGAAGCACTCAACAACTGGATCAACACTGCAACTGCTGAGAATCTTGCAGCTTCTGCAACCCTCGACAGAGCTGTCCTTGAGTATGCTCTGCTCGATCCCGCAAATGCTGATGTTAAGGCTGTTCACGAGAAGATCGTTGCTCTTCCCGAGGCTAAAGATGTAACCCTCGAAAACAAGGATGCTATCGTTGATGCAGGCAACGCTTTCGACGCTCTTACCGATGCTAAGAAGGCTATGCTTCCTGCCGAAGAAACCACTAAGCTTGCTGCAGTCCGCAAGATGCTTGACATCATTACAAAGGTTGGACCCGTTAAGGAACTCATCGATGCACTTGCCGAGCCCGATGACATCAACTATGCTAACCTCGATACTGTTAAACCGAAGTACGATGAAGCAAAGGCAGCTTTCGATGATCTTGATGCAGAACTTCAGACCTATGTTGACAATGTTGACAAGCTTGACGGTGTTGGCGGAAAGATTACCGCTCTGACCGAGGACATCGCTGCTGCTAAGGCTGTTGAGGATCTTATCGATGCTCTGCCCGCAGCTGCCGATGCAACTGCAGACGATGCCGCTGCAATCGTTGCTGCTAACGCTCGGTTTACTGCTCTTACAGATGCTCAGAAGGATCTTATCCCCGAAGAGAAAAAGCAGAAACTTGCTGATCTCGTTGGCGGCATAGAACCTCCCGCACCTACCGTAAAATACGGTGATGTTGACGGAAACGGCACTATCGATGCTACCGACGCTCTCTGGGCTCTCCAGACATTCGTTGGTTCCCGTACTCTCGATGAGGCTGCTACCAAGGCTGCCGACGTCGACCTCGACAACCAAATCACTGCTTCCGACGCACTTGCAATTCTCCAGTACTTTGTGGGACTCCGCACCGAGCTTCCTGTAAAGGCTGCAACTGCTGAATAATTTAATCGAAAGATTTAAATTTTCGGAAAACAAACATTAATAAAAGCGGCGTTCCGTTTTACGGGGCGCCGTTTTTTTTGCGCCATTTTTACCCGATTTGTACCCTTTGTGTTTTTATGTTTCGCGTTTTGTATTGTTTTTACCCTTGTGACGTTTCTGCTTTTGTACTGAATTTTTTACCCGTTTGCCGGCTGCATTTTTAATATTGTTCCTTTTCAGGCCCGCTTTTTGCGGGTTTTTTGTTTTATGTTTTGCTTTCTTTTTGATTTTTAAGAAAAAAATTAATAAATTCGTTTTTTTATATAAAAAACTCTTGATTTTTACATTGTATCACGTTATAATGGGGATACAAAGGCACTTTTAGCGTAAAGGTGTGCCTTGGTGGTGATTTTTGAGCGGATTTTAACCCTTTTGAGGGTGGTTTCTCCGGTTGTTGAGTCTTTTGGAGATTGAATCTTCCGATAATCGGGTTGCCGTGCGGCCTTGACGGGCTGAAATCTTCCCGTTGATACGGTTGATATAAGGCCTTGACGGGCTGAAAATCTTTTGATGATCGGGTTGCCGGATGCCTTGATGGCTTAAGAATCGTTTAAAATCTTCTGAAATCTTCAGGCGCATCAATTGCTTTTGATTACCTACTTTGTTAATTTATTTTTGACTTGTTGATTTTTCTTGAGTCTTTAAAAAACGTTTGGGAAAGGAGATGGCAGTATGCTTAACGGAATCTACCGTCACTCGGTTGACGCAAAGGGAAGAATGGCCGTTCCGGTCAAATTCCGCACCGAGCTTGGCGATTCGTTCTTTTTAACCGTCGGTCTTGACAGCTGCCTTTATATCTTCTCTCAAAACGAATGGGAAAAA
>CAKSDF010000072.1 GCA_934444695.1 uncultured Eubacteriales bacterium
ATCCGCGAACAATAAGGAGATGGAAAAAGAATGGCTATGAAACGTATTGTAGCAATGCTTCTTACATCGGTACTATATCTGCGATGCTGGAGGCCACCAAGGTCAGCTCTACTGGACATCTGTATTTTATCCCGCGTCAGCACATGGACAAAGTGGATACGTTTGAGACGTTCATTGAGCAGCTCAGCGCGATAAACCAGAATGACAACGCTTTGAGCGTCAACAGCTTTTACATCATTGACGATGCCAAGCAGCGCGACAAAATGACGGAGGAATTTTATTCTGCGGTCAAAAAAGAGATCGCGCTGTATCAGGAAAAGGCCGACTATCTCATCCAGAGCGGCAGCCGCAGCCCCAGCGTCATGGAGCGGTGGGTCAACAAAATTGCCACGCTGGAGCAGAAAAAGCAGCACTATGAAGAAATTCTTCGCCGGGAGCTTGACGGCCTCGACGACGAATTTGAAACGCTGCGCCTTCTGTCGCAGGAGCTGTCCGTGCGGGCAAACGGCCTGCGATTTCGGAAAGCGGCTTGACATGGATTTTTGATGGACATACGGCAGCCCCGACTCGGAATACCGAGCCGGGGCTTTTTAATTGACTACACGATACCGGCTACGTCGCTGTTGCCGTGCTGTAAAAAGCGCAAGACGCTGGCAATATACAACTCGATCCCGATCGGAATACATCGCTCATCGATGTCAAAGAAACAGCTGTGTCCGATGCGTCGCTTTTCTTCTGGATGCGCACAACCCAGATGGAAGAAGCAACTTGGACGTTCTGCGGCAAAATACGCAAAATCCTCCACCCCCAACGATGGCACGTCCCGCAGGATCACCTTGTCTGAGCCAAACTGCGCGCACGCTACATTACGAACCAAATCAACCATACGGTCATTGTTGATCAGCGGAGAGTAGCTCGGCTCGACAATCAGCTCTGCTCGTCCACCCATCATGCTTGCAGTCTGCTCACAAATTTCGCGGACGCGTTTTCTGGCAAACAGACGTGTTTCCGGCGTAAGTGTTCGAATAATGCCGGATAATTCAACGTAATCAGCAATTTGATTTCGCACAGTTCCGCCGTGAATGGATCCGAAGGAACATACAGCGGAATCGGTGGGACTGATGTTTCGGCTAATCAGCGACTGTACTGCCGTCAGAATCTGTGCCGCGATCAGGATTGCGTCCACGCCCTCGTTCGGATGTGCACCGTGACAGGACGTTCCATAGACCTTAAGCGTCAGCATATCAGAAGCTGCATACATTTTCCCGTATTTCAGCCCGATCTGTCCGGCAGGCAGATCGCCCGCAACGTGCAGTCCAAGCACGGAATCTACATGTGGACTTTCAAGGCAGCCCTGCGCGATCATGCGCGCTGCGCCGCCAATGGTCTCCTCTGCCGGCTGGAATAAAAGCTTGACGGAGCCATGCAGGGATTCGCGCATGGACTGGAGCAGCTTTGCCGTTCCCAAAAGGATCGCCGTATGCGCGTCGTGACCGCAGGCATGCATCACACCCGCTGTCTTCGAGCAATATGGCGCGTCCGGATGATCTTCCTGTATCGGAAGCGCATCCATGTCCGCCCGCAGCGCAATTACCGGACCGGGGAAAGCTCCTTTAATCAGCCCTACGACGCCACTTTCTGCCACATTCCTCTCGTATGGAATGCCCGCCGCATCTAAATGCTCACATACCAATTCCATCGTCGGAAACTCCTGCTCGGATAGATCCGGATGGGCGTGCAGGTGTCGCCGCAACGCAATGGCCTCTTCCCCGATGTGTTGCTGTGTAATGGCTTCTCGAATATAATTCATAGTTTTCTCCCGTTAAAAACCTGTCAGCACGGCGATTTCGACCAACACCATCTGTGCGGCAAACAGGATCAGGAAAAGCTTTCCGAACCATTTCAGCCAGCGGTCATAGCGTACATCACCCAGCCCGCAAATGATCACAATACCGCAGGTTGGCCATAACAGGTTGCTCAAACCATCGCCGAATTGGAACGTCAGGCAGGCCACCTGACGACTGACGCCCAGCACGTCGGCCAATGGCGCCATGATAGGCATGGTAGCGGCGGCCTGACCGGATCCAGACGGGATCAGGAAGTTGATCAACGTGTGCGCCACCAGCATGAGCTGTGCTGAAATTGCAGAGGGCGCTTTTTCCAGAAGATTTCCAAGTGCATAGATGATGGTGTCCATGATCTGCGCGTGATTCATAATGACAATGATGCCCTTGGCAAGGCCGGTCAGAATGCAGCCCCACACAACGCTCCTGATACCGGCAAGCATCTCCTGACAATAGTCGTTTGGCGACCACTTATCGATCAGCGCGGCCACGGCAGACATGATAATGAACAATCCGCAGAGTTCTTTATAGCCCCACTTCCAGCGGATCATTCCCAGCATCAGGATGACCAACGTGGCAAGCACGTCCAGAAGAATCAGCGTATGTCGCCATGTAAATGTGTACGAGTCTAATTGACTGCGTTCAAACGAGTGCGTACACGAATCTCCATAAACCACCGAAAGCTCCGGCTTCCGGCGCACCTTGCGTGCATACAGCATCAGATATGCCACTGCTGCTCCCATCAGCACGACAAAGCAGACTGCGCGGTAACCGATGCCAGAATATAGCTGCACACCGGCAATGGACTGCGCAACGGCTACGGTATACGGGTTCAGCGTCGCGGCCATAAACCCGATATATTCTCCGAGCGCGATCGTGGCAAATCCCGTCATCGCGTCATATCCAAGAGCCATCATCAGTCCGACGATCAACGGGTAGAACCCGTAAAACTCGCTGAGCATTCCAAAAAGAGAACCTCCCAGGCCAAAGACGAGCATCAGAACAGGGATCAGGATCAGCGAGCGGCTACCGTTTTTTTGCACCACGCGACCGATAAATGCGTGGAAAGCGCCGGTTTTGACAATGACACCGAATGTCGCGGCGCAGGTCATGATCACAAAAATAATGTCCGCCGCGCTGACGCAGCCCTCATACAAAGAAGCAAACAGGTCGAGAAGTCCAGTGGCGGATACTTCAGATTTGCTGATCTCATGGTAACTTCCCGCAATTGCGACCTTTCTTGCAGTGCCGTCTATATCTATTGTTTCATAGTCAAACGAACCGGAGGGAACGATCCACGTCAGAATCGCGATCACGACCAATATGAAAAAAACGACCAGCCATGTATCCGGCAGTTTTCGCTTGCTCGTTGTGCTTTTGTGCATGAAGGATCTCCTTTCTTTCTGTTGCCGTGCGGCAAATGTCTGGCTTTCATGTTCTCAATTATATGACATGGAGTGCACGCCGACAATGCAATATCCTGCTTAAAATATTGCAAATCATGCTGAATGTGCGCACAATTGCTTCTTTTTGTGAACAGGAAATCGCGAGACAGGCGTTTCGGATGTCCGATTTCCCAATCAGGCAAAGAACACACCGAAAAAGAAGGCGCATCCGGTCGAACCGGATGCGCCAAAGCAGGGGGAAGCTTGCGTTTTTACGGAAGTGAGACAGTCTTGCGGGCTGTTTTGTCATACATGCGGCTGAGGATCGCCGCGACCTCGCTCCGCTTGATGTCGTTCGTCGGATAGAAGGTGCCGTTTTTGTCAGAACCGGTCAGAATGCCCGCGCGGTAGAACGTATAGATCTCCAATGCGTAAGCATCCGTTGTTATGACGTCCGGGATCTTGTTATCCGCGACGGTATTGATCTGCCGGTAGTTGCTCATCGCGCCATAGAAAATGTGAACAAATTCATTGCGCTTGACGGGGGTATTCATCTGCGCAGGCGTATAATCCAGATACATCTTTTCAATGATCCCGTTATCTACCGCGTAGCTGACATAGCTGCTGTACCAGTACGGAGAGCCATTACGCAGTGTGACCTTTCCGTTGTTGTTCAGCATCTGGTGCAGTGCGGCGGACAGCTTGATAGCCTGTGCAACGGTGAGCGTGTCATCCGGCTTATAGAGCGTTCTCGTTACACCGTCGATCAGATCCTTTTCCCATGCGGCGCGGACACTGTCATAATACCAGCTGCTTCTGGAAACATCGGTGAACGGGAAAGGATCTCTTTCCGGAACGCTGGGTTTGGTCGGCACAGATGGTGTGACAGGACCGACTGGCGGCGTATAGTGGCCGGAAACACGGACGGTTTTGCCGCCAAACCAGTCCGTTCCGTTCAGACTGTACTGCACCGTATAGCTGACGGAGCTGCTGCTGTAATTAGCAGGCAGAGTCAGGGTTGCCGTTTGCTCCGCTGCATCGCCACTCGTCTTCGCAGTGATCGTGCCAGCCTTGATCTGAATGCCATTTTGTAAATTCGTGCCGGCGAGCGTGACCGTGATCATGCCGCCGTTGGAGGGAAGCTCCGTGGGCGCTACGCTATAGTCCGTCACCGACGGCTCAGTGGGCTGTGTGCCGCCCTTCCGGATCGTCACATTGACCTGCCCGTTGTGCGTGATGGTCAGTGTGTAGATGCCGTTTTCATACGTTTCCGTGTAGAAGTTGTCATCGGCGAGTTTTGTACTGCCGCCATTTCTGGTGACAACTGCGGTCGGCCGTTCTCCGGTGTGCAGCGTGATCACCGTGCTTCGGAGATCGCGGTCCTTATCAAGCTTGGGATTGGAAATATGGTATTTCATATAGTCCTGTACATAGTCCTTATGATCGCCGTTCCAGTCGTTCCCGAAGCTTGTCCAGTCCGGATTCTCGCTTTCGCCGGGAACCCAAAGCTCGTCCTTGTCCGTGCGGAAGTTGTTGAGATCGATCTTAATGCTGTCAGCCGTCTCATGCGCAATCAAATAGGTATGTGGCGTCAGAGTAAAGCCCATACTGGTTGCGAATGTCGCGTCTGTGGGCGTGAGCGTAGCAGACTGATTCTTGTTTTCATTAAAGAGACTATTCATAATGAGAAGCCGTCTGCCGGTCTGTCCTGCTCCGCCGCCCAGGAGTGTCTCCACAAAGGCGTCGCCTGTGGAAAGCTCCGGATACTGCGCATTCAGGATATTTATCTTATCTGCCAGATCTGCGCTTTTCAGCACCCTGCCGAACGCGGAAGCCTCTGCAGCAGACAGTTTACTGGACAGAACGGGCAGTGTGCGGTACCGGCCGCTCGTTTGCAGGAGGTTGTTGTCCTGCGCTGTACCGTACAATCCTTCAGCAAAGTTCGTCGGGAGATAGCTGTCCGTATGATAGACGGCTTTGATTTCATCCTTAACCTGCTCGCGCGTTGCCGCGGGATTTGCGATCATATAGCGCATTGTTGGGATGATCGACTCCTTGAGAACCCAGGATGCCTCATCATAGACACCGGTGCAGTAGAAGGGATGCTCGGCGTTGAATACCGTGCCGCCATTGACGTAGGATTGGAGCATATTCATGGCAAACAGCGTTTCAGGGAAGGTATAAACGCGGCGCACGTCTTCATAGGTGGTATTCATGACCGGCTCGAAGAGCTTGTGGTAGCGGATTTCGTACCACGCCCACGCATCGGTCAGCGCGCCCCAGTTGTCTGCAAGGCCACTCAGCCATGTGCCAAGCGCGAAGCTGCGCACCGTATTGTAGCCGCTGCTGGAGGTACTCTTAGAGTTGATGACAAGATACTTATGATGCTTCTGCGCAGTCTTAAACAGCGTATCATTCTCAAACCATTTTTCCATCCGGTGGTTTGCATCGTCAATGTCGGTCAGAACCAGATAGATGCCCTTGGAGGAGAAGAGTTCAAGGTATTCTGCTGTCAGCTGTGCGACGGCACCCGTATCTCCATTATGATGGTTTTCGGCAAAGACAACGCCCTTGATGCAGGAATTGTTATCGATCAAATTGTTCAGCCAGTCCATATCGATCAGATTGCGGAACGTGTTGATCGGAACACCGCCGGTCATCAGCGTCAGGTAAAGGTTGATCCCCTTTTCCTGTGCGATTGCAACATGGTATTCATAGAACTTCTGGAGATTCTCCTTATTGCCAGTGCCTCCCCATGCGTGGCCGAGATAGTCGTCGGCATGAAGCTGGATTGCCGTGTAAGGCTTGAGATCCTCTGGGATCAAGCTCCATACGCCTTCCATTGTGTTGTGGCCCTGCATCGGAACGCCGGGAATTCCGGAATTATCCCACCATGCCGGATGCTTTGTATTTGCATACAGCGACACAAGCAGCAGCGGATGCTCCGCATCGACCAGCATACGCGGCGTGGTTGCCGGCTCTGTAGAGGTAACGACAATTTCCGCCGTAGCAGACTTGTCGTTCAGCTCAGGAAGCGTAACGTGCAGTCTGGTGCGTCCCGCCATTTTACCGGTGACGGTTTTCTGCGTCTTGCCGTCGCCGGAAAGACCGGCAATTGTGTCGTTTTCCAGTGTAAATCTAAAATCATCGCGGAAAACTACAACACGTTCAGCGTTCATTGCCATTGCAAGAACAGGCTTCGATTCCCCGTCTCCAAGGCGAATGAGACCGCTGGGCTCCAGCGCGACAGAGGAGACGGTTTCATCCAGATCCGTACCGGTGTAATACGCAAAGGCATCGACCTGGACCGGGGCATTGCTCTCCGCCTCCAGGCGAACCGTGTGCTGTTTGTTTTCCAGTCCGTGCAGCTCCAGAATCGTGAACTGATACGGATTTGTGCTGCTGTTTGCATTTCCGATCGCGACCAACACGTCGTCAACATAGATCCATGCGCGACCATAATTGCTGTCCATTTGACCAATCCAACGGAAGCCGGTACCGGTAAAGGTCAGACTTGCAGTAGCGCCGGGAGCGTCATTGGCCTCCTTCGCGCTGCCTTCGTAATGATTTGTGCTGGTTTCATCGACCCAGTTTCCGGTGTACTGGATCTGGCCGCTGTGGCTGTCCACATATACCCAGTTTCCAGCCGTACCGCCAGTTACGGTAAGCGTTGTCGTTTTGGAGCTGCCCGCAGCGGTTGCCGTAATGGTGACAGTTCCTCTGGCTACGCCAGTCACGGTGTTGCCGTCAATGGTGACTTTCCCGTCCGGAGAGGGCGCATAGCTGACAGCCGTGACGGCGGCGTTGAAGTTCAGCCGTGTCTTTAGTGTCGAAGTTCCACCCACCGTAATGCTTGCCGGATTGGCTTCAACAGACCAGACCCGTGTAGGCACGGTTTCAATCGCCGTTTGATTGACCTCGAATTTCTGAAGATCAATGACATTTTTATCGGCGTTATTCCAGCCTTCCTTCGGCTCAACGCTGATCAGATAGACATCAGGCGTCAAGCCTGTCTTTTCATAGACCCGTGCCGCCGGAGCCGCTGCGCCATTCAGATCCACCTCGCTCGTCTCGACCAGAATGGGCTCGCCGCTCGGATTATGCCGGTAAAGTCTGACAATCGCAGTGCCAAAGTTCGTATCCTTCTGGGCGAAATAGCGGACACCCGTTCCATAGAACACCAGAGATGCCTGTGCACCCTTGGTATAGGAAGACGGATCCTCCTGATCGAGCTTGTCGACGACCCAGCCTTCCTCAAACTGGATATGCGGAGAAAGCTGGTTGCCATTGACGCGCGAAGGAACGGAGACCCAGTTCTCGGCAGGAGCCTGCGCCGGTACAAGATTCGTCAGCGTGAACTCCTGATAGCCGTTGCCGTCAAGTGTAATGGTGTATGTACCGGCAGCAGCGTCGAACGCCGTCTGAATCTGTTTGGACTGTCCTGCAAGGCTGCTTGTCAGCGCCAGCGTTGGTTCCGCGCCAAGACCGGAGATTGTAATCGTGGCTTTGCGCCACGTGCTTTCGCCGTGCGCGGTGTTCTGGGCGTAGCTGTCCTTGAGGTAGTTATACATCAGGCGGTTGTTGTCGGAATCCCATGTGGGAGTCGTTCCTTTCACATAGCCTTCCCAGATCGGGTTTTTGTCGACCCAGTAGTTATTGAAGCGGAACTGGAGGGTGCCCGCCTGCGCCTCGTCCACAAGAAGCATGGAGTAGGGCTCAAATTCGATATTCGCGCCGAAGCTATTCTGCGTAAGCTGGAACGACGCATTCTGCTTGCTGTGCAGCGCACTGTTTTCACGGGTATCGAAGAACCAGTTGCTGTTATAGGTCAGCCAGCTCTTTGTCAGCTCGTCATAGTGCGCATAGCCAGTGCCGGTATAGCGCTGCGGATAGCGGGCGTTGAAGTAGTTCTGAATGCCAGCCGCCCCACCGAGTGCCTGAACATCTGCCATGCGCAGAATATCCTTGCCGGTCGGATCCTGCGCCAGTTTAGGCAGAGACGGGATCGTACCGTAACGGCCTGTTGAATAGGTCATCATGGTCGTTCTGTTGTTTTTGCCCTTGTTGGGGCCGGACGAACCGCTGTCGCCGTAAAGCGGGTCAAGCAGGCGGTTGGCAGCATTTGAGCCAAGCTTATTGAGCGTGCCGCCGCTCGATGCGTAGAACACCTTCGTATTCTGCATCACCTGTTCACGGGTCGGGATGGCATAGTCGCGCATGTACTCCATGGCCTTGGCGATGCTGTACTTGTAGTTCGGCGTAAAGTAAGTCTTTGCTCCCTCATTGTCGCCGACGGCTTCGGCATGATCGGGATGCTCAAAGGTAAATACTGTTGCGCCTGTGCGCGCCTGCTGCACCATACGCATGGCAAACAGCAATTCCGGCATACTGACCGGGCCGCGGCATTCCTCCGGGCCGCCCTGAACGCTGAAGGTATTCGCGCCCCACTGCGGGCCGTATCCCTCAATGAACCACATCCAGGAGTCGATCAGGCTGCCCCAGTTGCCGCACAGGCCGTCCAGCCATGCACCAAGGGCGACGCTCTCATGCGAATTGTAGGAAACGCTGCTCCAAGCACTGGTCGTTTTGGCAAGCAGGATGTAGTTTTGGGAATACTTTTTCAGCGTCTGATAAAGCGTTTCATTGTTCAGGAAGTATTCCAGCGTGCCGCCATGGTCGCTGCCGGTGTCCATCGGGGCGTCGTTCATGTCGCAGTTGATGACATAGCCGCCCCATTTCGCGGCCTGCTTGACAAGCGCATCCATATAGGTGATGCGGCGGTCTCTCTCGCTGATACCGGCATTGTGGTTTTCCGAGAAGACAACACCCATCATATTCTCATTCTGCTCATAGATGCCGTCCAGCCAGTCCAGATCCAGGAACGTTCCTGTGTGGGAGTTGGAGACCATCAGGAAGAACGGAATGTTGTCATTCTTCGTCTCGGCAATGCGGTCAAGATACCACTGCTTGTTCGCCGCACTGCCCTC
>CAKSDF010000073.1 GCA_934444695.1 uncultured Eubacteriales bacterium
GCCCCGTGAGGTGCCGAATAATTCCACTCGGGATTTCCCTTTCCAACCGCAATAACCGATCCGTCGCGCATATTTATGGGAATAAGCACCTTTTCCCCTGCATGGGCGGCGATGGCACCCTTGCGAAGAATCATCTCGCTTGTATCAATGTAATTATGGATGGTGTGGAAGGATTCGACGGCCGTCATCCCCGTTCTTTCAAGAATGATTTCGGCCATTTTCTCCCGGTTTCTTTTGGCAAACCGCTGGCATATCTCAACATCCGCAAGATAATCGTCGAGAAACGAACCGTACAGCCAGCAAATATCCTCGGGAACATCAGGCTCCGTTGCTTTATACTCCTTTTCCAGTGCTTTTAAAGCCGATTCAATTTCATTTCGGCGGCCCTGTGCCTTATATGATGAAATGATTTCCTTCTTGTGGGCAAAGAATTGCTCCTTTCCCGAATGAAGATCCACCGCCAGCTTTTGATATATTTCAGCCACCTGTTTGCCGAGATTTCTGCTTCCCGAATGTATGACCAAATAATATGTTCCGTCCGATGCCCTGTCGATTTCGATGAAATGATTGCCCCCGCCAAGCGTTCCGAGGGAGCGTCCCAGTCTCTTTGTGTCCTTTAGGGAGCGATAACATCTAAGTCCTGTCAGGTCAAATCTTTCTATTCTCCCTTTCCAGGTGTTCATTCCCGAAGGGATAAAGTGGGCGGTCTCATCGATTTTTTCAAAGTCGATTTGCCTATCGGAAAGCTTTACGGTATACATCCCGCAGCCGATATCAACACCGACGATGTTCGGACAGGCCTTATCTGTAACGGTCATTGTCGTTCCGATGGTACAGCCTTTTCCGGCGTGAACATCCGGCATTATGCGCACACGGCTGTCTTTGACCAGATCATAGTCGCACATTCGGCGTATTTGCTCGATTGCGCCCTCCTCAACCACCTTGGCATAACAAATTGCCGTATTTATATTTCCCTTTATTTCAAACATATCAATTCTCCTAAAAAAGGCGGGTCAAACGCCCGCCCGATAGATTATGCGGACCGCAGCCGCATCCGGTCACTGCCCGTTCTGTTGCTTTAAGCAGCCGACCTTTGATGAGCGATTGCTATGCCGCGATTTTGGCATAGCGCTCGCTTGAAAGCACCTCGTTCATAAATGCAAAGGGAGAAACATTTCCCCCTGCAACCATCGAAAAGAGACGTGGTGCGGCGCCCGAAACCAGCATAACGCCCTGCTCGTTTTGAGTAACGGGCTGCTGCCGGTTTCTGCTTGCGACATTCCAGAAAACCACCTGGGGCAATTTATACCCGCAGCGTTCGTATTTCTTTTTTGCGTTGTTAAAATTGTCGGTCGATGCATCGTCGATGCAGTAATCAAATTCCATATCGGAAATTATGATCAGCCTTGCGGGAAGCTCCTTTTGCGGGACATTGTTATCGACCGCAGCCTTAAGAACCAGGTCAAAAACAGCCTCAAGATTTGTATTTGCAACCTCGCAAAAGGAAGTGATGTACCTGAGTCGGTCGGCAAAGGTATCGCCCTTTATTTCAATGAGCTGAGGTCTTTCCGAAAACTCAATAAAGTGATTGGCAAAAGCGCCGGTATTGTGCTGTGCAAAATAAAGTCCCAGCGAAAGGGCCACCGATGCAGGAAAAGGATTGCTTTGAAAATACATCGAGCCGGAGGTATCGACCACGGCGAGGGAATTGTCGTCGCCGCAGAAATCGGGCAAAGATTCCCACGTTGCATTGAGCGCATCCCTTTCGGCCGGTGAGATGTGCCGCATAAAGCTGCCGCCCTTTCCATATTCATTGAGATACGGTTCAACCAGCTCATAAGGATATAAGTTGTCGGCGTGAAGGGTTGCTTTTCCACTGCTCACCGCCTCTAAAAAGGTCTTATAACGCTCGCCGTCGTTGCGGATGAAGGCCTTTTTGTATTTAAACACAGCCTTTGACGGCTGCTTTTCGTAATTGAAGGTATAATCCTTCTTTCGGAGATTGTTTTCGATTATGCGGATCCTTTCTCTAAGCGCAGACAGCGCCTTTCGATATTCCCTTTCCGAAAGGCCAAACGCCCTTGCAATTTTCTTGCCGATTCTTTTTGTGCGCTCATTTGATGCATTGATCGACGGCAGCCATTTTGCCAAAAGAGAAATTTCCTTACCGTCTTTCAAAGCATCCATATCCTTTTTAAACTGACCCTTAATGACCGACAGCATCTGCTGCTCGCAAGGGGTATATACAAGCTCCAGAAGGTCGTCGAAACGGCCGTATTCCGCCACATATTCAAGATTTTTGGCAACCGACTCGGGATGTTCCTTTGCAAGGCGTTTAAGAATGACCCTGAACACACGTCTCTCGCCGAGACCTCCTCTGATATCTCTCGCAAAAAAGAGCAGCTTCATGGCGGCATCGGGATTTTCGGCATATGCCCGGGTGAATCTATTGATAATCTCAGCGTCGTTTTCACGGCGAAGCCCTCCGACGGTCGCAAAGAGATCAAGACATTCCGAGCCGGTTGAGAGATATGCAACGGCTCCGTTTTCGGTATTTGTTATATTTGCTTCTTGCTTAATGTATTCCAGCATGAAACTCACTCCTTTTAATAAAATTCAAGTATCGTATGACGGGTATATTTATGTAATGTGTGCGCAGATTCTTATCCGCCAAAATCAATTATAAATGTCTTTGCATAAAGCCCTGCGATGCATAAGATCAGAAAATCATCGCAAAACGAAGCAGATTACTTCCCGCCCGATACATCGCAAGACAAATTTAAAAAATGAAAATCTCAAAGCACGGTTTTTGATAATCTTTAATAAAAAAACATTGGGTTGCTGTCTGTGCTTTTTCATCGAAAGGCCAAAACAAACAGAGGCAAACCGCGTGATTTCGTCCGCACCCCATAGGGGGAATCCCACCCCGCTATGCTGCGGCAATTCAGCTTCAATCGCTGTCGGTCGGCACGATATGCATATTTCCTTTTTTCTTTCAATGCGATTTTCATAACAAGGCCCCTTAGATCGGGAATTGAACCCGTAGCTGACGATTTTCAAATCAAATGATCTAAAATCATCTGCTTAACCATAACCATCAAAATTGCTGTACGGGCCTTTACTGCACCGGGGAGAAGCGGCGCCCCGTACCCCGATGCCGTCAAGATGCGTCTTTCATCGCCCGCCGAAGCCTTGTCAGACAAAGGTCGGCTTGCAAAGCGGTCATAATATCAAATACTTAGGAAGCAATAGGTTGCTGTACGCATCTTTATTAACAAGACGCAAGCCTTGCGGCATTCATACAACGCTGCTCCCTTTGGAGCAGTCTGTTCAAAGCGAATTAATTGCTGTGTGCGTCTTTGGCAATCGTCGGAAAAAATGGGTTTTTCTTGATTGCAAACTCATTATACAAAGACATCCACCGGTTATCACGGAAAAAAAGTTGCGAACGCATTTTTTAAAGACCGATCTTTCCCGATGCAAAGAACCAATTAAGACTTAAAGCTTTATCAAATGTATTTCCGACCGCATTATGCAATGCGCAACTAACTGCATCGCTGTAATTAAAAACGAGCAGATAAAACTCTGCCCGTAAAATGCACCTGTTAAAAAAATTCATCCGCTCGCAAAAACGGGCGCGCTGTAATGCTTCTTGCATTACAGCGCACCTTCCCCTGCCATTAAACAATCAATGCAAGCACCGATCGATTTACTCGTCAGATGTTTAAAATCATCGGGAATCTGCAGCTAAAAACCGCTTGTCCGACATCTTTATTTTTTCATTTTGAAATAAAAGAAAATTGTTGCTGCTACCGACAGCAAAGACAATCCGAGAGAAACAAAAGTAAGAATTGAAATAAAAGACCACTCATATCCCAAGTAAGAAGAATATCCCATTTTATCAAACCCAAAGCAAGCTCCAACAAAGAACATTATAGCCGCCACTGCGCCAATCAGGGCTATGGCCACACGGGCATTTTTATTTGTTATTGCATCGTTTTTCTTTCCGCAAAAAGGACACCAATTGCTGCCTTCGGGAATTTCTTTTCCGCATTTTTCACAAAACATATTTTTTCTCCTTTTAATCTAATTTCTGACCGCACTTATTACAGAATGATGCGCCTTCAATTATCTTTGCTCCGCAGTGCTTACAACACGGCGCATCTTGCTCGGAACGAAAAATGGGTGTTTGTTGCCAATCAGACTGCCCGGTTGTTTTAGATTTTAATTTATTCCGATTGAGCCATAGCACGACAATTAACGGCACAACTATAAGCAGCATCGCACCTAAAGCGTCGTTACCTTTGATAAAGAGCATTCCAACTGCCACTAACCACAGAATCGGTCCAAAGCTCAACAAAATATAAGAAAGTATCGGGTGTGCATCTATATCTTTATCAAACTGACTTTCGGTTTTTGTGTCTTCTTCGGCTTCGCTTTTTACGGTCGGTTTTTGTTGCTGATTTCGAGCAGTCTGTGAGGGTGCCGGTCTATCCTCTAAAGTTTCTGCTGTTTGAGTCTCTTTCTGCGAAGATGATGCCGTTGTGACATCCGGTATTTCAACATCGGTCATACCCTGTATGTATTTTGCTTTAAGTCCGACATACTGTTCGGATGATATTGCTCCTGAAGAAAGGGCTTTGGAAAGAACATCCTTTATTCCGACCGTATTGCTTCCGAGAAGATTACACATTGAAACGACATCTTCATAGCTTTCCGGCTGTTCATAAAGAGGCTTGCCGGATGAGGCAAATGGGGGATTATTTATGTAATACTCTATTATGTACTGGTACTCATTGTTATTTATTTCGTTTGCATTTCGCATATCCTTTGCCAGCGCCTTTACCGCTTCGGGATTATCGGCAATTTCATTAAGACGGGCAAGGATTTCCTCATTTGGAGCAATCGGAATTTGTTTTTTTAGGTTGCTAAGACATAGCGTAATAATCATCGTAATCAAAGGAGTAATTAAAAGGCTTAAAAAATAATACCCCAAAAAACTACGTCCTTTTGCCATTGCTATAAATCCGGGCACTAACGCCCACAGCAGTACTCCAACAATTGATGACATACTTTATACTCCCCTCAAAATCAATTGTATTTTAAGACCTTTCTATCCGGCCGACGGGCAAGGCTCTTGATACTGCAAAATCCGTAAAACGGAACATGTAAACGTGGTCGGCGGATATAACGGTCTTTCAATTATACCCGCTAAGCCATCCGCCGTCTCGGAAAAAAAGTTGCGAAATCTATTTCCCCTATATGCGCAGACGGACATTCAAATTCAACCGGGCACCTCATCAATCCCGCAGTCCTTCTGCGCCGTCAGCCGCTCTTTGATAAGCTCGGCAAAGCGCTGCGGTGCGGTCACCCTGACCATCGGGCCGAACGAAAGAATTCTTATGACCATCTCGGTTTCATCATCCCTGTCGTAGGTAATTTTTATCTTGTACCGATCGTTTTCCAGCCTTTCGGCCTGCTTCTCAAAATGGGCAAAATGCAGCATAACCCGCTCAAGAGCGCTTCTTTTGTCAACCAGTTCAAGCTCCACGGTTTTTCTTGCCGGGCGATTGCTTTTGCCGGGAATTATCTCAAGAGGTTTTTTATAGGGCCTGCAACCCACTATTCTCCCGAGGTTTACCGTTTTGCCGCTTCTGCTTTTGCCGCCAAAGCTTATAAGCCTGAATTTATCGTCCTTTTCGGAATATTCAAGGCGGTCGGGCATAACCGTCATATGCACGGTATCTCCCCTGCGATTAAGTGTATCGATGCTCAGGGCATACTGCTTTTTTATCGCGTCGAGTATCAGTCTGAAGTTTTTTATATACCCCTCATCGTCATAAGGATCGCCATCGGAATATTTATCGAACACGCATATATCTTCGGGCGAAAAGAGGGGCTGTACATCTGGAAGATCAATCGTTTCATCACAGAACAGCCTGATCCGCTTATCCTCGAATATTGCCTTTAACCATCTCTTTTCCAATGTCGTCAAGGGCATTGTCGGCCGTGCTTTAAGAGGTGTAGATCCGTTTGCGCGCACAAGCTGCCATTTTTGCTTTGTAATGGCCGGCTCAATGTTCAAAACGCTTTCGCCGAAGGCGTGTTTCTCAACAATCTCCCTCAGCTCGTTTTTTTGCAGAGGTTTTTCCACCGCCCTTTTCAGAACATCGGCGACGGTGTTGTAATATGCACTGTAAAGCTCGCTGAAAATCATCGTTCCTCACCGCCCTCTATACCGTACAAAGCATACATTTCTCTCAGATCATCCTTAAACTGCCGCTCGAGCTCGGGATTTGAAAAGCTGATATCGGTAATGCGGCAGATAAAGGTCCTTATCCACGGAACCAATTCCCCTGCATCAAACACATCTGCGGTAAAACGGCTTGTATTACGGTCGATTTTTTCAACCCTTCCACACCGTTTTTCCCGTTCGAGACGGCGGTGGATATGCGGTTCATCGTCGGAGTATTTAACCGTAAATTCAACGTGTTCCATCCGCTCGCCCGATCTGCTCTCGGTGCTGACTCCCCACATATGAGCGGTCATACCCTCAAGCTTTTGCCGCAGCTGCTCAAAATCTTCCGAAATTTCGCCAAGGCTTACCGACACAATATTATCGGTGCGAATCGGGAAAATGCGGTTAAAACGGGGTGAATACGCCATAAGATATTGCCGTCCGTTTTGCACGCTTATCATAATTTTAAGAGGAACAGTATCGCTTTCGGATATTTTTTCGCTGCGGCGGTTGGCCGTTTCAAGGGTGACACATCGCCTTTCGGATATGGCGGTAAGCAGCAGACACATAATCTCGCTGTCCATTGCACCGGTTATGTAATGGTGTTTGAAAACAAGGTGCCCGTTATGAGGCTCCTGCTTGTCCAGCAAAAACGAGCCTACAACGCCGCATGGCGCGACCTCCGAAAAGAAATCGAGTGCATCGGTATTGTAGAAGCAAGGCGATTCTGTCCTTCTGTAATACATTGTTTTACCGCGCTTTTCGGCCGTTATTATTCCTTCGGATATATATTCCTTAAGCTTCTTTCTGATTGTTGAAGCGTCAAAAAATCTCGGGTTTTCAAAGCAATCAAGATAACCGTCAACCGCCGTCGTTATCTCGTTTAAGGAAAGAGTAACGTCCGGCGAACACAAAATATCAAAAAGAATAAAGTGAAGGGTTATATCGCCGTCGGTAAAGCTTTTTGCCTTAAAGGCGGTATAAAGAGGATTGTGGCGAATGCTGCGGCTGTCTATTGAGATAAAGACATTCTTTCCGTCGTGCGTTTTGTGAAACCGCATATAATCGCCCAGCCAGCTTTCCATTCTCCGACGTTCATCGTCATAGGAACGGGCGCTTTTTTTGGTATATTCATCGCGGCTTTTAAAACCGTAGACGTAAAATTCCCGCATATATTCGCGGATACGGTTAAAATTTTTAATCAGCTCGCTGTACGCCATAGTCCTTTTCCCTTTCTAAAAAACTCAAAGATTTTGCAGGCTTCGTCCTTTTGCTTTATATAGTCTGTTGCCCGCCGACCGCACCTTTTTATTTACAAAATCCTTTCGATTGGAATGTAATCTCCATTTTAGTCTGTTTTAGAAATGCCATCTCCGTTTGCGGCGCAATTTTATCATTGGCTATATTTTACCACAAAAACTTCAAAAATTCAACAATTCTTTGCCCCGCAATGTCTTATGTACGTCTCCTATTCGGGCGATTTGACACATCGTCTTTTTTATTTGCGCCTTTATTTTACACCATCATACGTCCCAAAAATTGGACTTTACCCGTATATTATGGTTCTAAAGCCCCATTTTATATGATTTTAACATTACGGAGTATAAAAAGAAGCATGGAAAAATCAGCAGACACATCACGCGGCCAAGCCATATGCCGTGTTTTTCTTTATTTCTGATAAACAGCACTTTTTCTTGCTCTAATAAATCTGAAATAACCTTACGCAATTAATGGCTTGTTGAGAATTTCAATTTTTTATTGCTTATGTATATCGTGGCTTTGGCGGAGCTTACTCCACGCTTAAATACGCAATTCAACAGCAAAAGAAAATTGTGAATCTTGCAAATCTTTTAGGTAAATAGAAACACCGTTCATTTTTGCAGAAAACGCAAAAACCCTGCGGATATAAAATCCACAGGGCTTTCTATAATCGGTTTATCTCTGCCTTAATAAGTCGGAGTGCCTTTTTACGGCAAACCAATCTTATTTTTTATCAGCAATGGCTGCCTGTGCAGAACGATACTCCGGTAGGACTTTTTGGACGGCTGCGCCATATTCGTCAAACTGTATGGCATATGACCCCAGCAATAATTTCCCGCCGTTTATGTCATTTACCATCAAGTTCGACAAGGTCGAAGCATAAGCTGATCACACTCTCCACCTGCGAATACAGCCGAAAAAACGGACGCATGGTCGTTGTTGCCAAGCGGATCACTGCACCCTCTGCGGAGGTGGACAGCGATGAAGCCTGAAAAATATGTAGTGTCGCTTTCGGGCGGCAAGGATTCTACGGCGATGCTCCTGCGCCTGCTGGAAGAAAAGAGCCCCGTTGACCCGCAGGAGGTCGCCACGGTGGACGATGCCAAGAAAGCCATCCTCAAAGATATTTTCTGGCAGATGAACGAAATATCTTCCCGCACCGAAAGTAAGACCGAAGAGGTCATCACCGAAACCGACGACGGCCACGGGAACATCGTGGAAACCACCACGACGATCACGCACACCTACCTTTATATTACGGTCGGTCACAAGGCCGCCGAGGAAACGGCAGCGCATTTCAACTTCAACGCCGCCCAGCGGCAGCAGCTCTCGGAACTGCTTGCCGAAGAAAACCGCAGTATGTGGTCTGCCGTCCTTTACGGCATCTATTCAAGGGACGATGCCATTGTCACCGTGGCCTTGTCACAGGTCGGTAATGTGGATGGTCAACCCTATTGGTCATGGTACGGCTTTGAAAGCCGCGTAGAATGGTGTGCCTGCTTTGTTTCTTGGTGTGCCAATGGGTGCGGCTATATCGACAGCGGCATTGTTCCGAAATTCGCAGGCTACGTCAATGGGGTGCAATTGTTCAAAGACCGTGGACAATGGCAGGACGGCAGCTTTGAGCCGTCTGCCGGTCAGATCATTTTCTTCGATTGGGACAACAAAGGCTCGTCCGGCCCAAAGA
>CAKSDF010000074.1 GCA_934444695.1 uncultured Eubacteriales bacterium
TTGTTATTTCGCCCATAACGACGATGGCGCCGGTGGTGCAGAAGCATTCGCAGGCCACGCGGGCGTTGGGATCTTCTTTGATGATTTCGTCCAGTACCGCATCGGAAATCTGGTCGCAGACCTTGTCGGGATGTCCCTCGGTTACCGATTCGGATGTAAATAAATATTTAGACATTTCTTTCTTCCTTTTCCTGTTTGTTTTCTTAGTTATCTTTATTGCCTTTGTTTTCTTTGTCTTTTTTATCCTTGTTATCGTCGAGGACAAGACCGGCAGCCGCTCCGATCACCGTTCCGGCAACGATGAAAAGGGGAATGTTTTTTAAAACAAATCCGAATACAACCCCCAAAACAAATCCCACAACGGTCAGAACGACAAAAAAGTCGGTCGAACGGACCTTTTCTTCCTTTTCCGCCTTGGCGCTATTTGCGGCTTTTGCATTTTGTTCCTTTTCCAAGCTCTCGCCCTCTTTCGCATTTATGTTGTAACGAACAACCGTGCTGCAAGCGTTTCACGGATGACACCTGCCGATCTTTGCGGCAAAGATACCGTGCAGCACACCTAACATATTATATCCCATTCGTCATTTGATTGCAAGTGGTTATTGATATTTAAACGAGATTGTGATAATATATAGAAAAGCCTTAAAATTTTAAAGTGAAAGGATGTTTTTTTATGAGCACTTCCGAGCTTTATTCCCTTTGGTTAAAAAATGCAACCGATGATCCCGACATCATCGAAGAACTTAAATGTATCGACGGCAAAGACGAGGAAATATACGACCGTTTTTACCGTGAGCTGGAATTCGGAACGGCGGGACTGCGCGGAGTTATCGGCGCGGGAACCAACCGTATGAACATCTATACGGTCAGAAGAGCCACCCAGGGCCTTGCGCAGTATGTTCTGAGCGAAGGCGGCAACAAGGTTGCCATCGCCTACGACAGCCGTATAAAATCCACTCTTTTCGCCCGTGAGGCCGCCCGTGTTCTTGCGGCAAACGGCATTAAGGTATACATTTATAAAGAGCTTATGCCAACCCCCATGCTTTCCTACGCCGTTAGAGAGCTTGGCTGCACCTCGGGCATCGTCGTAACCGCCAGCCACAATCCCGCAAAATACAACGGATACAAGGCATACGGCGCCGACGGCGCTCAACTTAGCGTTGAAAACAGCCAGAAGGTGCTTGATCTGGTCAACAAGGTTGATATGTTCTCATCGGTCAAGCTTTGCGATTTCGATGAGGCGGTCAGAGAGGGCACAATCGAATACATCGGCGACGAGCTTATCGACAAATACCTCGAGACGGTCAAGAGCCGTTCCATCGAAAAGGTCAAGGGCGATTTAAAGGTAATTTACACACCCCTTAACGGAACCGGCAACAAGCCGGTTAGAGAGATACTTAAACGCATCGGAATAGAAAATGTCACGGTGGTTCCCGAGCAGGAATTCCCCGACGGCAACTTCCCCACCGCTCCCTTCCCCAATCCCGAGATTCGTCAGGCCTTCGAATGCGCCTTAAATCTTTCCAAAACCGTTCCCGCCGACCTGCTTCTCGCCACCGATCCCGATTGCGACAGGGTTGGAATTGCCGTTAAGGACGGAGACGATTTCACCCTTATGTCGGGCAACGAGGTAGGCGCCTGCCTGCTTGATTACATTCTTTCGAGAAGAAAAGCAAACGGCACTCTGCCAAAAGACCCGGTGGCCGTAAAAACCATTGTTTCCACCCCCCTGGCCGACAAGATCGCTGCGAAATACGGCTGCAAGCTCATAAGCGTGCTGACCGGATTTAAATACATCGGCGAACAGGCCGGAATACTTGAGGCAAAGGGCGAGCAGGAGCGCTTTGTTTTCGGATTTGAGGAAAGCTACGGTTATCTTGCCGGAGCATACGTAAGAGATAAGGATGCGGTTGTGGCATCTATGCTTATCTGCGAAATGGCCGCATTTTATAAAAATGAGGGCAAAACCCTGCTTGACGTTATAAACAGCCTTTATGCCGAGCACGGAATGGTCTATTCTTCCCAGAACAGCTTCACCTTTGAGGGCGCCGCCGGAATGAAAAAGATGCAGGGCATTATGGACTACCTTCGCGCGCTGCCTCCCAAAAAGATCGGCGAAAACAGTGTTATTGCCATAAGCGACTATGAGACATCAGAGAAAACCGAGCTTAAAACCGGCAAAAAGACGGTCATCACCCTGCCGAGATCCAACGTGCTTTATTACGATCTGGATGAAAACGGCTCCAACCTTATCGTCCGTCCTTCGGGCACCGAGCCCAAGATTAAGGTGTATATCACCTCCATCGACGCCGACAAAGAAAAAGCCGAATCCCGCGCCGAGCTTTGGCTGTGGGATATGAAAAAACGCTTTAATTGACATTGCGGTTAATGCCCGGCGATTAACGGTCATCGGTAAATAATGACGATCGGTAATCAGATAATCAACCCAAGCAATCGTCATTTCAATTGATTTTTTGTAAAATATAATTATCCCCCTGTTCGGCAAAATGAACAGCACCCCATTTATTAGGCAAGCGTCTTTCAAAAAGGGCTGTTGATGCCGCTTGTTTTCTGCGTGCGATGGGTCTATTTTTTTCTCAGCCGTTCAAACCTTTCCCTTGCCGAAAGCATCTTTTGCTCGGTCTCATTTTTGAGTAAAACATATTTGCCGCCATGCTTTTGCACGGTATCTCCGTCGGCGGGAGTATAGTCAAAATCCGATAAAGGGATGTTTTCAAACCCGCCGTCCTGATTTTCGCAAACGGCAAAATCTCCCTCGATTCTGTCCACTGTATATTTCATATAACCGCCCTTTCTCCTTGTATCTTTTATCGTTTATCTACCGCAAAAAGTATGGACTGCCGTTCCTTTTGCGCAGCCTCGGTACATCCTGATTTTTACGGTTTGCAGACCCCGCAGGGAGAATACCCCTCGTCTATGAGCTGTTGCCTTGAGCCGGTATAGTCTTTTCGATTTTTCTCGGAAATGCTCTTGGCGCTTTGGCAGTCTGTTTTGTGGAACTTCTTTGTGCCGATATTGAGAACATACTGTTCACCGACACTCTCACCTTCCAAAGCATCCGAAAGTTCCGATTGCGCGGCCGATGAATAAGACTGAATTCCCCCGTTTTGACCGTCTCCGCTTTGAGACAATACACCGTCATCGTTTCCGTCAAAGGTCTGCTCGGATTTTCCTTTCGCCGACAGCGAAAATTTACCGTCGCTGTTTGCCTCGAGATTTATCGTGCCTAAAAGATCGGTGCGATAGATTTCTGTGCCCTGCTTTTCAAGCTTTTCAAGGGTTTCCTGATGAGGGTGGCCGTAATCATTATCCTTCCCGCAGGAAATGACAGCGCATTTTGGTGAAACAGCCTTTAAAAATTCCGCTGAGGTGGAAGTCCCGCTGCCGTGATGTCCCACCTTTAAAACATCGGCCGACACGTCCTTTTTGTCCGAAAGCAGCTGCTTTTCAACCTCTTTTTCGGCGTCCCCGGTCAGCAGCAGAGAAAACTCCCCGCAAGTCACCTTTAAAACAATCGAGCTGTTGTTGAGATTATCGCTTTGCTCACCGTTTTTTGAAAGTACCGTGACCTTCGACTGCCCGACAGAAAATTCCTCATTTTCCTCGGGAACGGTTATCGAAAGTCCCTTGCTTTCGGCCGCGTCCAAAACATCATTAAAGGTTTTTGTATCGGTAACGGCATTCGGCATAAGCAAATCGCCCACATCAATGTCCTTTATAACATCGTCAAGCCCACCGATATGGTCGGCATGAGGATGCGTGCCAACGGCGTAATCTAGCTTTTCGATACCTTTATCCTTTAAGAAATTCAAAACCGTTTTTCCCGATTCGTTTGTTCCGGCATCTATAAGCATACTTTGCCCGTCTGAGCGAATAAGTATGCTGTCTCCCTGCCCCACGTCGATAAAGTCCACCGAAAGCTGACTGTCGTTTTGAAAATCGTCTTCGGTTTTTTGAGTATCCGCGCCGTTATTCCGGCAGGAACAAAGCAGCAAAAGAGCGGCAATTAAAATTGCGGCAATACGTTTCTTCATAATCTTCTCCTATAATTTTCCTTCAAATTTCCTAAAAAATTCCCCCGAAAAAACGGGGGAATATAAATTTACAACCTTTTGTCTGTCGGTCGATGTTTTCTATCGGCCGCTTTTTGTCGGCAGATACTTTTATCGTTTTGCGCCTTTTCTTATGGCCTCGGGAATTTTGAGCAGCTCAAAAATCACAAGAGGTATCAGCGAAATGAGAATAACCTGACCGAGTTTACCGTATTCACTAAGACTTACAAAACCAAACACCGATTTGAATGCCGGCACAAGCAGCACCGCAGCGATAAGCACAAGCGAGCCGAAAAAGGTCAGCAGAAATACCGGAGAAAACCTATGGCTCTTAAAGTCGATAAGCATACGGTTTGATCTGACCGACACCATAACAAACAGCTGGCAAAGAGAAAGCGTGGCAAAGGCCATGGTCGTCGAAAGCTCTATGTTCTGTTCCCTGCCGCCCAGCGAAAATGCAAGCAGCGTCAGCACGGCCGTTAAAACACCGCCGTAAATTATCCTTGCAATGTTGCCCTTGGTGAAGATGTCGCCGCCGTTTTTGTCCGAAATGGGTTGAATATTTGTTTTGTTGGGAACGGCCGCCCCCACCGAAATGGCAGGTATGGCCGAGGTTATCATATTTATCCAGAGAATGTGCATTGCCGAAAGGGGCAGTTCTCTCCATATAATTATGGCGAAAAGAAGGGTCAGCACCTCGCCAAGATTGCAGGCGATCAGATACCTTATGGCCCGTCTTATGTTGGAAAAGATTCCACGGCTTTCGGTAACCGCGTCCGACATTGCCGAAAAGCTGTTGTTGGTGAGGATTACATCGGCCACGCCCTTTGCAGCGTCGGGAGCCGATTCCACCGTACAGCCGATGTCGGCCTCCTCAATAACAGGCGCATCGCTCACACCGTCGCTTAAAACGGTAACGACCTCTCCCCTATCCTTAAATGCCCTAACAATGCGTTTTTTCTGGGCGGGAGAAATGGATGCAAAGACCCTGAAATTTTCCACCTGAGCCGTAAAATCTTCATCATTTAAGGCTTCCATCTGCTCGCCGGTCATTATCTGATCGGGAGAGGTTATGATGCCCATTTCAAGAGCGGTGGCTCCGGCCGTTGCAGGATGGTCTCCGGTAAACATAACTACCTTTATCCCTGCGTCCTTGCAAACCTTAACGGCGTTTTCGGCGCCTCTTCTCGGAGGATCGTATATTCCGAGCAATCCGCCGAAATAAAGACCGCTTTCAAAATCCTCGGGAGTGGGATTGGTAGGCTCCACATCAAGGGTCTTATATGCCACGGCTATGACCCTCAGTCCCATTTTTGCCATCTGCTCATAGGCCTTGTTTATCCCGTCGGTATCGGCAGAGGAACAGCAGCTAAGCACTTCGTCCACGCCGCCCTTAACTACCGCCACAGGCCTCGAATCGATCATATTGACCGATGTCATAAGCCTCCTTACCGGATCGAAGGGAATTTCGCAAAGACGGGGATATATGTTTTCGATGGTGTGCTTGTCGCCGCCGGCATACTTTTCGGCCGCCGCAACAATGGCAGCCTCGGTGCCGTCGCCCTGGCGGATTATTTTTCCGCCGACATTTTCGGCAAAAGCATCGCAGCACATACTTGCCATCATAATTATGTTTTTGATTCGTTCGTCGGCATTTTCGCCGCTTATTCTCAGGATCTCATCCTTATAGAAAATGTGGGTAAGCTCCATGGAATTGTGGGTCAGAAGTCCCGTTTTATCGGTGCAGACCACCGTCGTTCCGCCAAGAGCTTCAACAACCGAAGGCGAGCGCACAACAACGTTTGACTTGACCATTCGCTTGACTCCGATGGCCATAACCACCGCTACAATGGTGTTAAGTCCCTCGGGAACCGCAGCCACGGCAAGGGCCACCGCAGGAAGCAGCGTGCTTATAAAGTTGGAAAAGATTCCGCCCTCTTCCTTGCCGAAAAGGGTGCCGAAAACCAGTATAACGGCGCAAATAATAAAGGCAAAAACGCCCAGTATTCCGCCAAGCTCTTTAAGTCTCTTCTGAAGCACCGGCACGCTGCGGCGTTTTCCCGATACAATGGAGATCTTTGAAAGCTCGGTGAATCTCCCGGTATTTACGACAACAGCCTTACCCGTTCCCGCAGTTACCGTGCTGCCCGAAAAGACCATATTTCTCTGATCGGCAGCCGATAAAATATCTTCCCCGAGAACTCCCGCAAACTTATCTGCGTCGACCGTAACACCGGTTATAACGCTTTCGCTGCAGCGCAGTCCGTCGGCAGCAATAATGCGTCCGTCGGCCGGAATGTAGCAGCCCTTTGAAAGCAGCATTATATCTCCCGGAACGACATTTGTCGAAGGAACGGTAGTTTGCTTGCCGTTTCTCAAAACCTTTGTGGAGGGGGGAGAAATCAGTTTAAGGGATTCCACCGCCGCCTGTGCTCTTGTTTTCTGAAAAGCACCGCACAAAGCGTTGATTATAACGATAAAGAGTATGACTATCGGCTCGACCACCGACACGCCCGAAAGCCCGCTCTCGGGGGCGATCAGTCCAATTATGAAGTAAACCAGCGCCGCGATGAGCAGTATTACGGTTACAGGCTCTTTTATCTGGGACATTACAAGGGACGAGAAGGATTCTCTGCGCCTTTCATCAAACCTGTTTGTGCCGTATTTTAAGATTCTTTTGCTGACCTCGCCGCTGGAAAGTCCTTTTTCGCCGTCGCTTTTAAGCTCGGTTAAAACCTGCTCCGATGACGATGTATGCCAAATCATTCAATCAATCCTTTGCCTGTTTATCGGCCGCAATGATGAAATAATAGATGGGTTGGCCGCCGTCTATGACCGTCACCTCAACGCCGCCCGCCTTGGCTTCGCAGGCCGCAACGGCAAGCTCAAGGGTCTGCTCGTCAACCTCTTCACCGTAGAAGAGGGTCACCGCCGCAGTGTCCTTGGTGACAATGGATTTGGTCAGCTTTCCGACCGCGCGGACAAGATCATCATCCACGAAGGATATCTTTCCGTTTTTAAGGGCAAGTATCTCGCCCTTTTTGATCTCTTTTCCGTCGAAGTCTGAATCCCTTGCGGCAAACGTGACCGATCCGGTGGTGGTGCGCTCGGCCGCCTTGCCCATAGCGATAAGGTTTTGCTCGACCGACGCTTCCTCGTCAAACTCTATCATTGCCGAAATGCCCATAGGCACCGAAAGGGTGGGAAGTACGCAAACCTTTCTGCTGGCAAGAGGAACAGCCTGCTCGGCCGCCATTATGATGTTTTTATTGTTGGGGAAAACGAAAACCGTTTCGGCAGGGGTGCTTTCGACCGCTTTAAGAATGTCGTCGGTGGAAGGATTCATGGTCTGTCCGCCCTGAACCACCGTATCAACTCCGAGGTCGGTGAAAAGCTCGCTCATTCCCTTTCCGGCCGCCACCGCCACGAAGCCGTAGGGCTTTTCGGGAGCTACCGGTTTAAATTCGTCGCTTTTTTCTTCGGTTTCGGCGGTTTGATCGGCTTGCTCGGACGTGTTTTCGGGGGCTGCCGTTTGCTCATCGAGGCAATATTCAAGACGCACGTCCTTAAGAACGCCGTATTTAACACCTTCGGTAAAGACCGCGCCGGGCTGGTTGGTCTTGATTTTAACAATGATGCTCTTATCCGATATGGCCACCTTGGCATCTCCGATGGTCTCAAGATAGGCCTGAAGCTTTATGGGATCATTCTCGGATTTTCCGCGGGAAATGACAAACTCGGCTTCATAGGAATATTCCGGCACCTGTTTTTTGGGAGCCGACGATTCTGCCGTTTTTCCCTTTATCATCTTTCCGTCGCGAATGACCGAAAGCATACCTTCAAGAATATAAACATATCCCTGTCCGCCCGCGTCGACAACGCCGGCCTTTTTAAGCACCGGAAGCTGCTCAGGGGTATTGGCAAGAGCGACCTTGGCCGCTTCGTATGCGCACTCAAGCACCTTTGCCGCATTCTTTTCGGCTGCAGAGAAAGCCATCGCCTTTTCGGCCGACACTCTGGCAACGGTAAGCACCGTGCCCTCGGTGGGCTTCATAACCGCCTTATAGGCCGAATCGACACCGCTTTTAAGGGCTGCCGCAAGCTGCACGCCGTCGGCGGTTTCAAGGCCCTTAAAGCCCTTTGCAATGCCTCTGAAAAGCAGCGACAAAATAACTCCCGAGTTTCCTCTTGCGCCGCGCAAAAGTGCCATAGAAGCCTTTTTTGCCACAACCGAAAGCTCGGTATCCGACGACACCGAAAGCTCTCTCGATGCATTGTTTATGGTCATGGACATATTTGTGCCGGTATCTCCGTCGGGCACCGGGAAAACGTTAAGCTCGTCAACATCCTTGCGGTGGGCGGTGATATTCTCAGCCGCCGAAATGACCGCGTCACGGAACTGTGCTCCGTTTATTGTTTCGGACAATGTAAACAACTCCAATCTATTCTCGTAAAGACTATCGGTAAGGATTACTCTTTCATTTGTTCAACGTGGACTATTACCCGCTCCACCTTAATGCCGGTGGCGTCCTCAACAACATATGTAACCTTGTTGATTATGCTTTTGGAAATGGCGGCAATGTTAAGGCCGTACACAACGCTGATGTGAAGGTCGACGACTATCGACTGGCGGTCTCCCCTGACCCTTATGCCGGTATCGGCAAAGCGCCGTTTGACCAGCTTTGAACGCCACCATTTCATACCCTTGGGTATCATATTGGTAACGCCGTAGCAGGACGAAACCGCATTTCCTATGAGCTTTTCAAAGTATCTTTGAGAAATACCTATCTGACCGAGATGTGTTTCATATTTAATCATAGTAACACTCCTTTTTATAGTCTGAATATTTTAATTTGAAATGATAAATCATCAAGATAAATCATTGATAAAACAAACCGTTTAATGCTTTAAACATCCTTTAAAGGCCCGTCAACCTGATTTCAACCGTTTTCGGCGCCTGTTTTAAATTTTAATAATTTAATAAAACGTTTTAGAAAATCACTTTGAAAGGT
>CAKSDF010000075.1 GCA_934444695.1 uncultured Eubacteriales bacterium
ACATATTATTAAACCAGCGCCGTTCCGAGATTTTATCGGAACGGCGCTATTCATAAATTACGGCTTTATTTAATTTTTTTATATTGATTTTTCTTAATTGTTTGTGTAAACTCCATTATTATAGTTAGGAAAGCAAAAGACTCACTGTGTGATTAACCGTGAGTCTTTTGCCATCGTTAAAAAAACAAAACTAAAAATTAATTTTGATTTCTTATAATACTTGAACTGTCATTTTGGTTTTTTCTATACATTGAAATTGCTGCTTTTAATTCTGAATTTAATTTTTTATATTCTTTATGTCCATTTGACTGCTCAAACCCCTCAAGCAAACTTTCCAACAGTATGCCTTCAGGACTTTCGGATATAGCCTCTGTTGCAGAGATGACGCGCACGCCATTCTTTTTTAATATTCGCTTATAATGAGCGGAATCGTAACGGTCGCGCGAAAATCTATCTAATTTCCACACAAGAACGATATCGAACAGATTTTTATAACTGTCCTTAATCATGTGCTGAAATTCGGGGCGGTGATCTGTTTTGGCAGAAAATGCGCGATCTATGTAATTGCCGATAACTTGCATGCCGTTATATTCGGCATACTGCATACACTCACGAAGCTGACCTTCGATACTTGCTTCGTTCTGCTTGTCCGAACTAAATCGTGCATATATTACTGCTTTCATTTTCAGCCTCTTTGAATAACGAATATTCTTGCACTGCACCAAAGGACTCAATCGAATAATCACTATTTAAATCAGAGATATTTCTTCGGTATCTTACTAATCCAATATTTTGAGGGATAACTTCTACTGATGTACTAGATCTATTTTTGCGAACTTTTTGTTCTATGTTTCGGTCTCTTTTTGTCTTGCTTCCTACAACATAAACTTTTTTTGATAACTTTAAAAGCCTTTCAATATCTGCATATTGTGGAAGTTTCGTTCCTTTATTATAAGTCGATAAAAAAGAAATCGGCAACTCATCCAATATTTTTTCCCAAACATTGAGATTATGACCGTTTATACTACCATGATGGGGAACTTTAAAAAGAGATGGGTGAATAGAAGTGTGGGAATAATTATTTACTATTGCATCCCATCCTCGATTTTTATCACTAGAATTCTCCATGTCTCCACCCAAAAGGATACCTTGGTTAAGATATTTCATTAAAATAACGATACTAAGAAGATTATTATCAAGATACTCCAACATGGTTTTTGTTTGGCTTTCGATATTTAAAGATGTTATGTATTCTAGTACTTCCGAATCCTGAGGAGATAGAGAAAACAGTTCAACTGGAGTGATTTTTTCATTTGAAAAAATCTTTTTATCGCATCCAGCAATATTTACGCAGCCAGATCTTTTCTTAATGAATGAAAAAATTTTACAGAACTCACTCGTGCTTTTTTGTCCCTCAGCTATTCCATATTGTAAAAAACGATTAAATTCTTTGTGCTGAATTACAGGACTTAATACTATTTTAATGTGATCTCCGGCCTGTTCTAAAATATCAGATGCACCAGCGATATGATCAGAATGCCAGTGAGTAATAACTAATTTTTTGATAGATGATAAAGGTTCTTTTAGACAATTTAAATAGTCTATAGCTATCGGATTTTTTGTGGTTGGATTAATAAATGAATCAATAACGATATACTCGTTTCCTCCACAGTTTAATAATATACATTCTCCAAAACCTTTACCAAAAATACTTACTTCAATTTCTTCTGGTTTAGCTTTAGTCTTCAACTGAACATTCTCTAAAAAATTCAGTCCACTTATCTGCTTCGTCATCAGCTTTTTCCTTTTCTCGAGCCGTTAGAGATTTTGTTCTTCTTATAGTACACTTGGAAATATTTGTTCTGGGGCCATTTTTAATTTCTCCATTACAAAACAATATTTTTGTTTCTTGACCAATAATCCATACGATTTGGGCTCCAATTTGAAGTAATGGTTTGTCAGACTCGTATTGTATTTCCTCCAAATTAAATTCAACATTTATCGTTCTATCTGTATTATTAACATCCGTTAAAACTGCATAGAATCTTTTTTCTGTTGTATTAATAGATTCTATAATACCGTGAAATTCTTCAATATCATTGTAAAAACTCTCAATTGTAAATCGATGTTTTCTTTTTTCAATGAACTGTATTTTTTCCGAAAGTTTGTTGCTGTTTTTTTGATTCCCTATAATAACACATTTTTGTTCGTCATCGTTATCGCTGGAAACGAGTGTAGAAATGGGTATATCGCTAAAAATATCGCCAATTTCTCTTATCAATTCCTCGTTTTCTTCTTTTTCTGTTTCTAAAAATTGACTTACGATGGACGATTCTTCAATATAACAATCTTTATCTTCCATTAAGGAATCAGTTTTTATAATGAAAGAATTAGAATTATTAAACTTTTTCATTGTTCTATAGCCTTTGTTAAAAGTTGAACTTGTTGTTCTTTCATATTAGCAATGATATCGTCAAACCGGTTGCCTAGATTTTCCATTACAATTTCTGCAGTTGAATCTTCATCCGAAACATTTGTATGATTATTGCACCCTATAAAGACGCCTGGTTTAATGCAAACTGAAGGTTGTAAAACAATGGATAAAAAGCCTGAATTGTCCGCCTTCATTTTTTGCATTTGAATAGAGGTTAATCCGCTTTTTCGTTCACTCCCGGATATTTCATCTTCTAATAAATATTCCCAATATTTTTTTGGTGCTAAATTATCTCCAATAGTTTGGTATAAATCTAATGAGTTTACATTATAATGAGCACTATAATTAATGCCGTAAGCAGTAATTATATAGCCACCTAAATTTTCAAATGTTTTAGTGATGAAATCCTTAAGAGTTACAAACGGCTCTTTTTCACAAACCACTTGAAACCTTTTTGTTTCAATTTTCACATTTAATTGAGATGTTTTAAACATGGTTAGCTGAGAAGTTACTATTAATGGAACGGATTGCGTTTGACTTTTAGCAAAATCACATTCCTCTTGAGAAATGATATCGTTTTTTGTAAACCATTCTGGATGAAACATGGCGGGATTAAAATCACCGATCAATACAATAGAATATTGTTTTCTTTCTGGAATAAAATTCATTATAATCTCCTAAAAAATATATATTTTCAATTATTTATATTATATTTTCTTATTAAATATAATTTTTGAGCCAATTTTTTACCATTTTTCTTTTTTAATTCGCATTCCCATATACGAATAACCGTCCATCCCCGCGACTCAAATAAAGAGGTAATTTCTTTGTCGTGTCGAATATTTCTTTCTCGCTTTTTCTGCCAATATTCTTGATTGTCGGAAGGGCGAGTGTTTCTGCAATCGTGGCCGTGCCAAAAACAACCGTCAACAAAAATTGCGATTTTCTTATCGAGAAACACAAAATCAGGGTGTCCTTTGACTTTATAATTTCTACGCCAACCTGTTATTTTGTGTTCTTTAAAAATCTCAATAAGCCTTAGTTCGGTCGTTTTATTTTGTTTTGAGTGAACAGCGCTCATTATTTCTGAGCGTTTTTCCTTTTTAAACACATCAGCCATGGTTATAAAGAGCAGTTATGTCCGTATTCAGTAAAAATATATTCCCTTAATACAGGAGTCATATCTTTACCTAAATTCTCTAACGCCATTCTTTCAATTTCTCTATATGAAATTGTTAAGTTGTCAGTATCTTGCTTAGCTTGATAGCAAATGTATTGGTATAAAAACTGAGATAAAACGTTTGATTCTATTAAAACTGCAGATTCTCGCGCAATATCGTCGCGCACACCGCTTGCAAAAGAAGGAGCAATTACGAGAGTGTATCTTGAGCTCACAGCTTCCCGATGTTCTCTTAATCTGCGAGGATTTAATTCGCTTAGCCTTTTATTTCTTGATTTTGCTTCTACGTCAAATTTTTTCTTTACATTAGGCAATATATAGAGACATTCGATATCAGTTTTTCCTGCGCCGCCTATTTTTTCAGCCTCAATGTCGGCAAATAGGTTAAACGCATCTCTTAAAACAAATTCAAAGCCTAATCCAGTCAAATCGCGATATTTGTTATAAGCATATTCGTTTATCACATCTACTTTTTGAAGCATTGCAAGCATTTTTCTCTCTTTTTCGCTCGGCAATCCGAGTTCAGTTAGCAATTCTTCAGGATAGAAGTTATAGAGTCGAAAAATAATATCCTTTTCAAATTGAGATTCCTGTTCTTCCTTTGTGTATGGCTGCACGTCGAAAGGGTACTTTTCTACTAAAATTTTAACATATGAAAGATTCTCTGGTAAGATATAAATCTTATCCATTTTATAAGCTCTCATCGTCGGTTTTTTAGCGTGGCGTTTAGTATCGACTCCTTGCGCAAGATTGCCAACAGCTTCTTTGGGGATTTCCCAACCAATGATATTTGCAGATTGCAACATGCCGCAAAAATATTTCCATTCCTGCAACGCTAACGCCATAACGCCTTCATTTTTCTTAAACAGTTCATATTTTTTCTGCGGCGTTTTGGAACGCATTTCTAAAATATCGGATACAAGTTTTCCATAATCAGAGGCATTGATGCTTTTTAAAAACATTACAAGATAGGTTGCTTCGTCGCTAAATATATATCCGCCGAGTCGTTCATCCGTAAGCAACTTAAATACCAATCGGTAGGGATAAATATTAAATTTGCGATTCATCATACTGAACTGCTGACGAAAAGCCAAAGAAAACAACATAGTTAAGAAGATTTTAGACGATTTGCTTTTATCATGAATATTATCGAGCAATAAATTGCCGAGAGGACTGAATACAAACTTCTTTTTAACGCCCTTTTCAACGTTTTTATCATAATAACCAAACATATACCAAGCGATTTGCGCGCTTCTGAAATACGCGGTATTAATATTCTTTTCCGCCTGTTGATTGGTTTTAATCGGTTTTTTGCTTGTAGGATGATATATGCCTTCCGCTTCGAGTTTTCCCATTACTTCAAGTAAATTTTCTTCCGTTAATTCTTTCGGTGCAGAGCGGAGAGCGTAAGCAAAAGCGGTCATTAAATCGAAATTACGCAGATATTGCATAATCGTCCATTTTTCTTTAGATGAGCTTCTATCATAATTTAGTAACATTTTCCACCTCAATTATTTATCGTGAGTTGTTCTACTATTTTTTTGCTTAACATAGGAGGGATAGCTTCGCCAATAATTTCTCGAACGAACGATTCTTTATATCCGTTGGGGATTTTCCAATCAAGGGGTAAAGATGAAACGATAATTAACTCTCTTAACGTTAATACGCGAGCATCAGACCACGTTCCGTCAGGATTTAATCTGCCCGGATGGACGTTGTTATGTCCGCTTATTAATGCGCTGTTAGTCGTTCTTGCTGGAGCAGGTTCATCCCACTTCATTCTCTTATATGTGTTGTGGAAGCCTTTTACTTTTTCTCCGTTCTTTTTCTTCGGATAATATACGGGATTTGTAAGAGCGCTTTTTCCCTCCGGCGTATGCCGTAATGCTTCAACTTGCATGGGACTGTGCACCAAGGCTTTATGCCATTTAATGCCGCTGTCTTCCCCTGATTCCAAAGAAGGCAAGTCTCCTATGGCTTTACGTAAAGTTATAATAGGCTCTTCTTTAGGCCAAGGCCAATACTTGTCTTTTTTGAACATCTTTATAATGATTCTCGGACGACTTTGTGGAACTCCGAAATGCATAGCGTTTAAAATTTTATATTCTACATTATATGAATTGCTATAATGTTTTTGCAATATTTCAACAACGTTTAACTCTTCGCCGTCGTCCAAGTATTTAAGCTGTATAAATTTAGGCACATTTTCGAAAAGGACGAAATCTGGAGACAATTCGTTAATGGCGTTCATAGCGTAATAGAACAAGGTGTTGCGGCTATCTGTTGCGTATTGTTTTAAACCGAGAGTACTCATACCTTGACACGGAGGAGTGGCGATAATAAATTTAACGCCACTTTTCTTTGATTCTTCAATAATAGCGTCGAATACTACCTTGTCTGTAACGTCACCGCATATCATTTTTGTCGAAGGATGATTTGCCGTGTAAAACTCAGCGCGTTCCTTAATCAATTCATTTGCTACTACGACGTCTACGCCAGCGTCTTCAAAATAAGTTTCTGCTATTCCGCCGCCGGAAAACATAGATAACGCTTTAATTCTGCTCATATTATTCGTCTATTCCTTGTATGATTTTTGCAAACATGCGGGGAGGAATTCCTTCCCCTATAATTTGGCGGAAAGCCGTCTCGGTTAAATTGTCCGGAACATCTAATTCAGGCGAGAGAGAAGATACGATCAATAATTCTCTTAAAGTCAAAACTCTCGCATCACTCCACGTTCCGTCTGCTTTTTGTCTTCCTGGATGCACATTTTCCTGCGATGACACTATTTCGTTTCTCATAGTAATCGTAGGCGCGGGGCGATCCCAACGCATACGCTTAAAAGTATTTTTAAATCCTTTGATTTTTTCACCGTTATCTTTTTTAGGGAAATGCTCTTTATTTTCGTAAGCAGATTTTCCTGTGGGAGTATATTTCATGCAGGTGACGTGACTTAAAGGATGTATTCTTGCATAATGATTCTTAATGTTACTAGTTTCTCCGGATTCTAAACTTGGAAGGTTACCAATCGCAGCTTGTAGAGTGATTTGAGGTTCTTTTTGAGGTAAATTCCATTTTAAGCCTTTTTTCCAAAGCCGATAAACAACTCGGAGTCTTGTTTGGGGTACGCCATAGTCCGCAGCATCCAAAACATTAACGGAAATTTCGTAATCGTCGGAATACGACTCTTCTAATAACTCACGCAAAGTTACCCATCTATCTTTGCTCGGGAAGCGCATTTCTTGAAACCTGGGAACGTTTTCTACAATAAAATAATCGGGTCTAACGGCGTCAAATATCTCCAATGCATTTAAAACTAGGAAATTTCTCTTATCTTTAATGAGCGATTCTCCTGTTTTGTTTGCCCCCGCCCAACTTAGTCCTTGGCAGGGAGGAGTGGCAATTATTAAACGAACGTTATTTTCTTTCGCAAATTTGATTATTTTATTTTTTACTTCGTCTTTACATATATCATCGTTTATAATATTTTGATTATCATGTAACTTTGTGTATGCTATGGCTCTACTTTTAACGATTTCATTTGCTAATATCACTTTAACATTTGACTCATACAAATAAAACTCATCTATGCCAGCACCCGAAAATAAAGAGATTGCATTCATTATTCACCTCATTCGTTGATAAATTCGCACACGTCGGAAATATCGCAATCGAGCACGCTACAAATTTTCAAGAGAGTTTCCATCTTTACGGGCTGATCTTTTCCAAGTTTTGCTAAGGTTGTAGTTCCCATATTAGTAGCTTCCCTTAACTGCGTTTTCGTCATATTAACGTCAATTAGTTTTTTCCATAGTTTTTTATATGAAACGCTCATAGCCAAACTCCACATTATAATATTTTATATTATAGCACAATTTTTAAAATTAATCAAGCAAATAGATATATAATATCCCGACTGCGGCATATTTTATTTTTTGATAAAATGAGAACATTTGTTCGTATTTGCTTGACAACGGGTTTGATTTCCGGTATAATACTAAATATGAGAGTTAGGCGTTTGATATCGTTTAATCTCTCGTTATATCGGGCGTGAAGATGTTGCCCGATTGTTCGTTCCCTTTTGCGGATTCGGACAGAATAATTACCGTCGCTTACCATAGAGTTGCTATTAGGTGTAGCGATTCCGCGACGGGCGTTGAAATCGTTAAAAAAGAGAGATTTCGGCGTGGGTTTTATTGTGATACGATTTTTTAGATAAAATCGACCACAAATTAAATAATCGGGATTTAAATCCGTGCGAAGAACGAGCCTATTTAGGCAACCGAAATCGCACGGATTTTTTTATCCATAAATACAAAATCGGAAGTGCTTCATGTAACGAAAATTAAAATTTAATACTTGTGTTTTAAGTCGGTGATAGAAAAAATATCAGCGGCTTTTTGTCGTCTTTAAGGAGGTAGAACAATGACAAATTACAATCAATATCGCCCGCCGTGATCGATATAAAATTTTCACGACAAAAAATAATTTCAAAGGAGAGAACAGTTATAAAAACTACATTAAAAACATTTCAATCTTCGTTCGTCTTGCTACGGCGAAGCCGGTGTTTTTTCAACGGACGCAAGCTCCCTGCAAGGGCGAACGGAACCAAACGCGAAGCGATTTGGTATAGTGAGTTATACCTTTTTAGAAAAGGTAGCGAAAACAGAGTCCACGGAGGTGATGAATTACGTCTTATTTAGTATGCCACATGGAGAAATATAAACGTGCCGATATTATCGGGATCGAGAGAGAAAACGAACGCAACGAGAACTATAAGTCAACGCGAAATCCGCAAATCGACAAGTCGAAAACGCGTCTGAATTATCATACCGTACCGTATGAGAAAAAGTATCTTTCGTTTATCGACAAGCGAATTAAAGAACTCGCCCCGAAACGTAAAATTAAAGACGACGCGGTGCTTATAACTTCTTTTATTTTAGGTTCGGATAAAGAATTTTTCGACGGGATTTCGCCCGAAGCACAAAAACAATTCTTTGACGATTGCACGGAGTTTTTCGCGGAACGCTACGGAAAAGAAAACGTTGTATCGGCAGTCGTTCATTTGGACGAAAGCACGCCGCATTTACATTTAAATCTTATGCCCGTAACGGACGGCAGATTGTGCGCGAAAGAACTTTTCGACCGAACCGCATTACGCGATCTGCAGACGGATTTTTACGAAGCCGTCGGAAAGAAATACGGTTTGGAGCGCGGTAAAGAAGGAAGTATGGCAAAACATTTGGATACGGTTGCTTACAAAACGAAAAAGATGGCCGAAGCCGCCGAAGCGAAGATTCGCGAAGCGGAAGAAGCGCAAGCCGCCGCAAAACCTGTGAAAGAATTGCTTGAAAGTTACGAATCGGCAAAGTCTGAAAAGATTCCGTTTTCCGGAAAGAAAAAGGAAACGGAAATTAT
>CAKSDF010000076.1 GCA_934444695.1 uncultured Eubacteriales bacterium
ACTCCTTTTGGCATAACAAAACACCCCTCTTGTTAGATAGTATATCATACTTGTCTAACAAATGGGGTGCTGTTCAAAATCCTTTGGCCGGGGAGTTTTTTGTCCCGCTTATACACCGGATCCCGCACATACGACGGGCTGATAATGATAATGATAATGATGATAAAAACTCTGCGATGTTGCTGCAATGCCGGTTTTAACCATAGTGCACACATCCGAACGCGATTTTGGCGGAGAAAAATCCCCATATACTGCGTTAAAATGCTCGTTAATCCGGCAGGATGAACTGCGCTTTTGCCTTGTATCTGAGCATTTTTCTTACCGACAAAATTCTCCGACCTGAAATGAGCATAGTAATGAGGGATTTTCGGTGCGGAGAAACATATAAGGCTTATCGCTACTATGCGGCGCCAAGCCGAAAAGCACCATTAACAGGCCATTTCAGGCGTGTTCGCATATGTGCGCTATGGTTAAGCGGGAACAGCAATGACATCGGCAGTAAAGTAAAAAATAAAATTAAATGTAAAAATGAAAAAGAAAAAGATTCAAATGTTAATATGAGTGTAAATACGAGTGTGAAAACCGATGGGTTCAAAGGGACTGCGCTTTAAACGCTGCAAGCACCTCGCGTACCGCAAGCTCCTCAATCCGCAAATGCCTCAAGTACCGCAGCAAGTAAGCAAGCTTCCGAAATTCCGATTATGTCCCGTTTTCACCCCCTTCACCGCTGCCGCAAAGGTGTTTTCCTTTGGGGCAGCGGCTTTTTGCTGCGTTTTTTAAATGCCGGAACTAAACAAAGGGATGCTTAGCTTTTAAGGGAGTGTTTTTCAATATCCATATATGCGTTGAGCACAAAGGCGCCCTCGTCCCGCTCATAAGTCACGGTATCGCAGCCGGCCGTGACAAACTCATAACTCGATGAGAAATCCATTACGTAACCTGCAATGTTTGAAAAGATCTTGTAGCAGTTGATGCCGTCGGAGGTCTCGGGCACAAATATGTCAAACCTTATGCGGGCGGTGTCGTGGCGGTTGGACAAAAGGACAGGGGGTTCATCCTTTGAATAGACCTCCTTTTTTTCCTCCTTTGAGCTGTCGATTCCCAGCACCACATAGTTTTTGGTCAGTGGAGCCGGTTTTTTTGAACCGGGGAATCCGACGATAACGGTAAGGTCGGAAAGGGCGCTGTTTTTTTCGAGCGCAAGCTTGAGAGCGGCTAAAATGCTGCCGAGATTAAGCATTGCCGTTTTCCTCCTTTTGTTCTTCGTTTTGTTCTTCGTTCGATTTAAAGGGATATGTTGACCCTTTTCCCGATTGCTCTGTTTGCTGTTCTGTCAACCGTGCTGCCGACTGCGGGATTGTCACATCGGCCGTCGGTGTTTCCGATTGTGGGGACTGTGCATCGATGAGTGTTTGCGCATCGGCAGCGGGCTGTGCATCGGCAGCGGTCGACTGTGCGGTCTGTGCCGTCTGATCCTCAACCACCGCACGTATTACCGCCCAGTTGTAAAAAACGCTGTCTCCGAGATGGACGTTTTCGGCCTTGACAATGTAAAAATTCTCGTTCTGGCACCTTATGCGGGCGGCCGACGTAAGGCTTACAATATCCTTTTCGGCCGGCCCGATGTAAAGATAATGAGACTGGTCTATCCAACCAAGCTGAGATCTGACTCCCATAAGATACATCTTGTTTTTGTATCTCAAGGGCTGAATAAAGGCCCGGTAAGGGGTGCCGAAAACCTTTCCGTCGGAAGAAAGGGCCACGGTCGTTCCGTATTTTTCAACATATTTTTTGAGTGTCGCCGTAACCGACATTTTTATCCCTCCGTTTGCTCGAAACAAAATTCCGTGTCGCAAAACAGCCCTTTTATGTCGTCAAATGCCGAATCCTTAAGCTGCTTTGCTGCCACAACCTTTTCGGCCGTGGTCTCCTTAACGGTCACGTCGCCTGCCGAAAAGCTTTTGTCACCCTCGGTGGCGGCGCACACAAGCACATAATTCATAAATGCCTCGGCCGCAGCGGCGGTGGAAAGAGCAACGCGGTTTTTTTCGCAATTTGCCTCGGGACGAAGCTTCCCGGAGATGGATTCGGCCGCCGCATCGCAAAGGGAATACCACTTTACCGCCTCATCCCGGGAAAGTCCCGTAAGATTGCGAAAGGTTTCAAAAATCAGCAGTATATCCATAATTAAGACCCGCTGGCCTGAGAGGTGGTGGTGTATTTAAGGCATTTGACTGCGTCGCCGATGATCTTGGAGAAGCCGGAAATGGTGGTGATGGCGGTGCGTTCAAGCTGCTTGTCGATGAGGCGGTCGCTGTCGACGGTAATGTCCTGAGCGATGACCTGCTCGAGGGCATAGTTCTTATCAAAGCCTACCGCCAGCTTTTCCTGACCCTTGGCGATGATAATATCAAAGCCAAAAGGAGTTTTAAAGCCGCCGGGGCAGCCCAGCTTCATACCGAAATCGGGGTTGGAGAAGTAGGTGTTGGACATCATCTTTACGATGTTGTCGGGGCTGATGATAAGGGTGTTGGCTTCATAGGGCAGCAGTGCCTGCCACAGCTTCATCACGTCGGAGAGGATGAATTTGTCGGTGTCGGAGGGAGTTACGGTGGAAGCTCCGGTGGTCAGGGTGGTGATGGCGTCGTTGAACTGCTGCTTTGCAATATGTGCGCCGATCTGCTTTAAGGTGACGGTGAAAAGGTCGAGACGCTGGAATTTAAGGGCCTCGTAGGAAGCGGTGAGCATACGGCCGTGCTTTTTAAGCTCCACAAGGGAAGAGCTTACCGACACTGCGGTCTCGGGAATGGCGGCGCCTTCGGCCACCTCTTTAAGTTCAAGGGCGGTGTCGGTAGGATTGCTGACAATGCTGCGGTAATCCATTCCGTTGATGTGGGTAGTGGCGGCCACGATCTTGTCGATGAGGCTTTTCTCCTGCATACCTGTCTTTACCGAACGGCAGAGATACTCGGGGAAAAGTGCTGCGGCCGAAGAAGTGGAATAGAATTTTTCCACCCTGTCGGAGCAGGGGCCGGCAACCTTTATGCCGAAACGCTTGAGCTGGCGCTGATAGGCGTCGAGGCCTTCAAGATCGGTGCCCTTGTAGTTTTCCGAAGGGTCGAGAGATTCGAGAGCGGCGGTAATTCCGCCCTTAACGTTGTACATTCCTTTTTCGAGAGTGATATTTTCGTAAGACATAGATTAAATTTCCTTTCTTTTTTCAAATGTTTGAATTAATTGATTTTTCGTTTTTGCCGCCGCGGGTCAATTACAAAGCAGAGAGTTTTGTTTTTACCGATCAAATCCCCCGCAGCGCAAGCTTTGGCCCTTTAAAAGCCTTTGAAAAGCTTTTTAATAAAGCCGCTAAATAAAGCTTTGCGAAAGGGAAGGCTGCCGCCCGTCTTTTCGGCTGTTGTTCGGCCGGTCGGTTGCTGCCTTTGCAAATCCATCGAGCAAAATCAGGTGCTTTAACGCCTGTTAAAAAGGGGTGTTTAGGCCGCTTCGCACGCGCATCGCTGTTTATCGTTTAAAACGTGCACCTTTTAAAATCGGTCGGGCAAGGCATTTACCGCTGCCGTTATTCCAAAGTATTCGACTTTTCCGATGGGGCGGGCCGTTTAAAGCCTTTTTAATTCTGCAAAGCTGACGGGACAAAAAATCAGATTATAAATCCGTCGTTTTGGGGAAGCTTTTCGCCCTTTTCGGCGTCCAGCTGGCGGGGCATGGGGATTCTTTCGCCCGCCTCGCTTTCAAACACCTTTTTAAGGGTGTTGAGGCCCTCGGCATCGAGAGATTTAACAAGGTTTTCGATGTTTTTGATGCCTATCTCGGGACGGGCAATTCCGCCCAGTCTCGAAACCTCTTTTTTGAGATTTTCCATCTGGCATTTGCCGAAGGAAGCCAGCTTTTCAAGCTCCTTTATGTGTCCGAGAAGTTCCTTTTGCTCATCGGCCGAAAGGGTGATTTCCTCCTCCCCTTCAAAGGCCTTTTTAATGCTTTCAAAGTCCATTTTTTCACCACCTTTCATTGGGAAAAAGCCCTTAACGACCCCTGCTTTTGGCTGAGCGGGGACAGCCACAAAACTAAATTCGTAAGCATCCTTAGGCTCGCACAGCTCGTCGTAGCAAAGCTCTCTTTTTGCGCCTTTTCCGTAATATCTGCCCTTTTTATGGCCGCAGGGATGCTCTCTCCTGTCGGCTCCGCAAATGGAGCAGACCGCCTTTCCCACCGAGCAGCCGACGCTTACCTCTTTTTTGATTCCTGCGTCTATCTCGGTTATCAGATCGGCGTTTTTGCGGGTTATGGGCATATAAGCCTTGGCCTTTAAACGGCAGTAGCTTTGACCGGTCTTTGTGACCTGTCCCTCGGGGCGTTCAACAAAGGCGTCAAACACCCTTGCCACCTGATCACGCCCCTTAAATGAATGGTCGAAAATGCCGGTCTTTCCGATGTAAAGCTCGGATAGAGTTTCAAGAGCCTTTTCGTTAAACCGCTCGAAATCACGGTCAATGTCGTTGTCGCAAAGCACCACCGAAAAGACATAAACCTCATCCTTTGAAAGCTGCCGTCTTGAAAGGGCGTTTATCTTTTCAAGCTCGGTCTCGGTGGGCGCTCCGCTTTTGTCAATTACAAATCCTTCTTTCAAATCAATCATCCTTTTGGCTGTTAAGTTTTTGTTTTATCTGCTCGGCCTGCATACGGTAAAGCTCGGCCTTGGCAAGCTCGACCTCATCCTGCAGCGAGATGTCCTCAAAGTCCACGTCCACCTCGGGATCGTATCCGTTAAGGGTCAGCCACATGGAACAGATCTTGCGTATGGCAGGAATGATAAGGCGGCGGTAGCCCCATATTTCGCTTGTGAGCATATCGGCCTGCTGAGAGGACATACGCTCGGTTGAGCTCCAGGAAAGGCCCAGCATAAAGGGCGGTATGCCGAGGCGTGAGACTATCTGCTCGGTCATCTGGCGCACCGGCACCTGGTAATCGAGCACCTGACTGTCGGCACCGATGACCTTTATGTCCACATCGCCCACCGCCACAAAGTCGCTGACCTTTCCGTCCTTGGCCTCTCTCATGGCCTTGCTCCAGGCCGAGGCTATCTGGGCAGCGCGATCCTTTGCAAAGGCCTTGTCGGAGGCGTGGTCGGTGGGCTTATAGGTCACGGCAAAACGAAGATTTCCCACCCGCTCGAAGTTTATCTTCTCGGTCTCGAAAATCTTGGTCAAAATTCCGCTGACAAAGGGCAGACTGCGAAGCAGCGAGTTTCCTCTCAGCTCTCCCGCCTTTGGACAAAGTACGCTCATAACCGTAAGCTCGGGGTATCTGACCGGTCGGTACTGACCCCTTCTGAAAACGGCTATCTCGGCGCCGCCGCCTTTTTTCTGCCTTATTTCAATGCCTTGAAGGGGGCAGCAGTAAAGGGCGGAAATGGTGTTTCCCCCGGCCGAGGGTATCATCTCGCCCACCGCCGTTCCGTACATGAGCAGGCCGTCGAGATACTGGGAAATAAACGACTCGATACCCACCATACAGTCGGAAACGGGAACGGTCCTCAAAAACTCGTCGAGACCTTCCTGGGCGGCGGGATCAAGAGCGGTGGCCTTAACTCCGCCTGCCAGATTGACAAGCTTTGAAACGGCGGCATCCACCACCGGCACTCCCTCCCTGATCGAGTCGTACAGCCCGAATTCCGCACGGGAGAGCGGCACGTATCGATCGAAGGCCGAAAAGCAGGAATTTCTTTGCCCGGCAGACGGAACAAAAACCTGTCCGCGGCCCGGTTCAGACTTTCGCCTGAAAAAATCAAATGGTTTCATCAAATTCTCCTTTTTCTAAGATTTTTTGCCCCGATTCTCCGCCCGCAATGCAGGTTTAAGAGGGTATCGGCCGACCGCCGTCGATTTGAGATGACAGCGTCTGTTCGCCATTGATTTAAGACAACAGCGGTCGAGCACCGTAGGTTTATCCGACGGTTGCCGAGGTCTGACACCCTTTGCTTAAAACAACCGGTGCTTAAACACCGACTGCTTAACAGGCGGGCAGAGACAGGGCTTTATATAAAATGAAGCTTCATACAAAATAAAGCGGCCGAAAGAGCAGCGACAATGCGATCGACAGGCTTGCCGCAAGTTTGTTATTTTTTTAACAAAAATGTTTCACGTGAAACATTTTTTTGCTAAGCATAACGCACACATATCAGCAAGCTGAGGCTATCAGCGCAGCTGATCGGAGGGAGGCTGCCGTAAAAATACAAATGCGGTTTGAATAGGCAGACTTCCTTTTCGGTAAGGGCGCGGAATGCTGCTCCCTCCGGTCTCGGCCGAGCCGAGACAGCCTCAGCGATCGGCCGCAGCACAGCCTCTGTTACCACATTTACAGGGCAGCAACCGATGGCAGGTTAAGCAACCGATGCTCGAACCCTATGCTTTCGCTTTAAATCGTTTTTCATCGATCGACCGATATTGCGGCAAAGCCGTCGGTTTCGGCCGAAAGAACGGTTGAAACAAAATACCGTATGTCGTCCATGGCGTGGTCGTTTTCCTTAATGGGGCGATCCTTAACGCTGCCCTCGTCCCATCGGTAAAGTCCGAATTCTCTGATGGAATCGGCGCAGGACGGTGAAAAGACCAGCCGCCCTTCCCGCAGCGCGTCGGCCACGAGACTTATGCCCTCGGCCACTGAGTTTTTGGCCGGAATGACCCTGAAGCTCCCGTGGCGGCGGACACAGGTCATAAAAGATGCGGCCGATGGGTCGCACACCACAGCTTTAATATCCTTATTTTTAACAAGCCTTAAAAGCTCGGTATAATATTCCTCGTCGGTCTTTTGCTCGCCCGCGTCTCGTGAGGAATAGTAATATTCCCGTATACGGAAGGCCTTGTTTCCCCTTATTCCCCAAAGCCCCATAGACATTGGATTAACGGTGCCGTAATCGCAGGAGACATAGTATTCGTCATAACCGCCGTCAGCCACCTCGCGAACGCACTTTTCCTTGGAAAACATAGGGTAGATAAGCCCGTCGGCCGCCACCCATTTACCCAGCACGAATCGATCGTAAAAGGTGCCGCTGTAAAGGGTTTCATACCGCCTTCTGATCTCGTCCGAAAGGGCAGGATTGTCCTTCATGGTAAAATGAAGATAGAGGGCGTTTTTTTGCTTTGCACACAGTATCCAGTTTTGATAAAACCAGTGCTGAGGGTGCTCGGGATTGCAGTTGAACCAGAATTTCGACCCTTTTACCGAGCATCTTGCAAGGGTTTGTTCCACAAAGGATCGGGGCATAAGGGCCACCTCGTCAAGCAGCGCTCCCGAGAGGGTCATTCCCTGAATGAGAGAAGCCGACGATTCATCCTTTCCTCCGAAAAAATAAAAGCGGTTTTTTGCCCTCCCCCTTGAAACGGTCAGGCAGTTGGCCGAAGCCTTAAGCTCACAACAAAATCCCAGCTGCCGAAGCTGATCGCAAAGGGGCAGAATTATGTTTCTTTTAAGGGCGGTGACCGTCTTTCCGCAAAAAGCAAAATCCCCGCCGTTAAAGGCCGAAAAAGCCCAGAAAACAAAGGAAATCGACATACACAGCGTCTTTCCCGATCTGACCGCTCCGTCGCATATAACGGCGTCGTATTTGCGGTTAGGACTGTTTGGCATCCACCAGCAAAGCACCGCCAGCTGCTTTGCCGAAAAAGGTTTAAATTTTATCATTCACTCACCCTTCTTCAAGGGCTTCTGCGCCCTTTTTCAGTGCCTCATAAAAGGGCGAGAAGGAAGCATCCTCTGAACTTTCTTCAAGTTGTGAAAGCTTTTCCAGTGCCTTGAGCCGATCAAAAAATTTGATTTCAAGGCCTCCACCCTTGGGGCGCTTTATTTCGGCAATATTGAAAAGATCAAGTTCTTCGATTTTTTGTTCGTCGGGCGCATCTGAAAACATAAGCTTCACTGCGTCGGCATAAGAGCCGAAAGCTATGCGTCTCAGTCCCGTTTTAAAATCCTCTTTTGCCGAATTTTGTCCCTCTTTTTTAAGCTCGGCAATGCGGTTTCTGACCGCCGCATTTCTGAGCAGGGCGAGGCCTTTTTTCTCGGGAAACAGCCTGTACCCCGCCTTAAAAGCCGCCTCCCTGGGATTTTCGGTCAGACAGTAAAATTCACAAAATTCGTTTTCTTTCGGTTTCATCAATGCCTACCTCCTCGCGTAAGGCCCTTTGCTTTGCGATATGGCATAAGGTGCAAGCGGACCGACACATTGCGTCTTGTCTGACCGCCGGCCCGCCCGCAGCACCTACATCAAACGAGGATGAAGGTTAGCTTTAAAAAAAGGAGGAGTTTTAATTCAAAATGAATTCAGACGGTCGGCAAGTGAAAAGGTCTTGGGATTTCTTTTTCACTGCCGGCCTTTTTTCCCGCTCGGTAAAGGGCCTTACAATAACAGGCGCAAAAATGGTGGTCGGTTGCACAAAAGTGTGCAACTTTTATCATAAAAAAATTTTTTTATCATATTTTTTTATTGCACAGCCGAGCATTTCCATCCTTTAAACCGATTTTTCTCCCTTTGATTTGTGCCTGTCCCTTTTTTCCCGATCTTTCACTTTTTGTCCTTTGCTTTATCCGTTTGTCCTGTTCTTTCCTCCGGCAAATCCGCCGACACGTCCGCTGATCAAATGCGGCGACGGCACACTCGCTTATCGGCAACCCGGCCGAGGCTTTCCCGGCAGGGCCGGGATCGGAGGAGGGACACCCTGCCGTCCGACCGAAATATCAGCGTCCCCTTCTCAAGCCCTCCCCCTCCTTCGCCGCGCCTCCTCCGGTCAGCTCACGCTGACAGCCTCGGCGACCGCAGCCACACCGCCCTGCGCCCCTTTGACCCTTCCCCCCTTTTTTGCCTTTTCCCGTTGCCTGAATATCAACCGATAAGGAGAATCTCCATGAAAAAACCAGCTTCGATCGTTTTTACCGTCCTTTGCGCCGCTTTGCTTG
>CAKSDF010000077.1 GCA_934444695.1 uncultured Eubacteriales bacterium
ATTGGCAGTCCAAAGGTCTTGACCGAGGCGGTAAGAAAACGCAAGCGAATCCGTACAAGTGGTGCAAGACGACCATTGCAAAGATACTCGCTCAGCAAGAGTATTGCGGTGATGTTATCAACTTCAAGACCTACTCAAGGTCATTCAAGAACAAGGCGAGAATTTGCAATCCCGAAGAGAATTGGGCGATCTTCAAGGACAGACACGAGCCGATCATTGACCGAGAGACCTTTGAGCAAGTACAGAAGCTGACAGGCAAGACTAAGCGGCGAGCACCAAAGAACAGCAACAAGAAGAGTATGTTCTGCGACCTTGTCTACTGTGCCGATTGCGACAGTAAGCTATGGTTTCATACCAACACGAAGAACAACAGCATCCAATATTTCAGTTGTTCCAACTACAAGACGGATACCCGCGGTACTTGCGAAACCCGCCATTATGTCCGTGAGGATGCCATTTCACAAGTGGTGATGATGGAGCTTCAGTATATGGCAACACTTCTTGACGAACACGAGGATGAGTTTGCCAAGGCTCTTGAACAGAAAGCTAATGCCGACTCAATCAGGGAAAAGAAGCTCATCGAAGCCGAGCTTCAAAAGGCGATTGTCAGAAATGAGCGCGTGGCAGGCTTGTATGAGAAGCTCTACGAGGACAACGCCGTGGGCAAAGTTACCGATGAGTGGTTTATGCAATTATCCCACAAATACGAGGTCGAGCGAATGGAACTGAAAGCTAAGATTGCCGAGTACAAGGAGCGGTTACGCCGGCTTGCCGAGAACAACCGAAACAAAGAGAACTTTATTTCTGCCGTTCGCAAGTTTATGGAGATGAAGGAACTGACACCTGCCTTGCTTCACGAACTCATAGAACGAATTGAAGTCTATGAGACAGAAGGAACGGGCAAGAACAGAACACAGCGTATAATGATTTACTATCGATTTGTGGGATATATCGAAATCTCCGGCGGTGACAGAAAGCGAACCCACACAGCCAATACACGAAAGGGCGTTGCCGTACAATATCTGACGGCATAACCACTGAAACACAACCAAACAAAAAGGAGCAGCAAACCTGCTCCGATACATAACCAAGGAACGAAAATAACTACTTTAACATAAAGAAATCGAGTGTTCATAACTGAAATCCGTTATGAACACTCGATATGGTACGGATGTTCATAACCAACCTAAAATCCATATTGAAAATCCGGCTGAAAGCTCACATATTTCCCCGTATATTTGCCGATTTGCCTCCTCTTTGCTATGATAATATCACAAGATTTTAAGGAGGCTGTTTTTATGAAAAAGTACATTACAGACGAACGAACGGGGCTGAAATATGAGTTGGTCGGTGATTATTACCTTATCGCAGGAGATGATGAGCCGGAGGAAGAACAGAAACCCATCGGCATATGGGGACAGCGGCATCTTCGCTATCTGAAAAATCACCGCAAAGTGTTTTATGTCAACTTGCTGACAAGTGGCAAATTGAACAACTACCTTGCGGATATTGACCGGCAGGCTGAGGAAATGTTTATACAGCTTACAAGGCAGATGGCAATAGCGGATGGCGTTACCGAGCAGTTGAAAGCTGATAACCAAATGACGTGGGTCAAGAAGATGAATAATATACAGAACAGGGCAAACGAAATCGTAAATATAGAGATTGTACTTAGATAATAATAGGGGGTGCCATTTTGAGAGGCATCCCCCTATTGTTTTTGCAATTAATATACATCCTCTACAAGGATTGCTAAGCTGCTGATAAATAATACTGTTCACTTCGTTATACAAACTAAAAAATTCACATTTGAATATGTGCAGGTGCAGCATTTTACAGTTGCAAATATACAATATGCGTGATATAATAATATTATGTTGGAGGTGGGCTCTGTGGAGAATTTTAATTATGGAAGCATACGCTTATCACTAAATGAAGTAATTAAGCGAAAGAAAATAAGCAAAAATCTTTTAGCCGAAAAAGCCAATTTGCAACGCACTCAATTGAATGCATATTGCAACAATCGTATTAAGAGACCAGATTTTGATGTTTTGGCACGTATCTGTTATGCTTTGGAGTGCAATGTGTCGGACATACTGGAGTATATGAAGCCCATTGAAGGAGATGAGAACAATGCCAATAATAGAAGTATATAATAATTATTCTTCTTTGGGAATATTATCACGACCGATTACCTATGGTGAAGAATTTGAAATGGTTCAGAGATTTATTGATTACAAAAAGAACTCTTTCAAAGAGCAAGGAAATAAGCAATTGGCGATTTTCGTGGAGACAAAGATTAATGATGCTTATCCAGATGTAATATTTGCAGAATATGATCCGAGTAAATATGAAAGATGGAACAATTCCCGCAGCAAACTGTCAAGTGCTGATTTGAAATTATTATACTATTTATATACGAAGAATAATGCTACATCTAAGACGATAATTACTGATTTATCCATTCATTACAAAACATTACTGCAATCTTTGGAAGCACTGCTCGATGCTGGACTTATTTCTCGGTCAAACGAGTGCTGGAATGTTTTAAATAGAGAAGACATATTTAGCGTGAATAAGATTGAAGCAGTCGAAGCTAAAATAAATAAATGGGATGTTGTTATGCAGCAGGCAATCTTAAATAAATCGTTTGCTTCTGAAAGCTTTGTATTGTCCAAATGTAAGAAAGAACCAAAAAATGATATAGTCAAACGGATTAATTCCTTTGGAATTGGCATTTATTTATTTGATGATTACCATTTTTCTCGCATAGTAAAAGCAAAGCGAAGCCGTTTTCCATCAAATTACAACTCAGTGTATCTGAACGAGTGTATAGGTAGAATACTAAACGCTTAGGAGACCGAAAATGATAAGTGAAATTGCAAATAAATATCCATCGATTAAAGTATTAAAAAAATACCCCGAATCTGGGCAAAAACATGTTTTTCTTGTTAATATAGAGGGATATGGAACGCTACAGAATTTGATATGTCTGGATAAGGGTAATAAAACACCGAGATTGGTTTGTCACTTTCCTCTCTCGGTGTTTTTGATTATGCTGTAAAGAAAATACGCTGAACATTGGTGGCTGGATTTTTTGCGCAATTCCTATTATCCTATTTTTTTACCTCAACACTCAAAAATCCGCCTACAAAGGCATCGGGGAAGATGAACTGTTTCTCGCCCGCAGCGAATTTAACACGGATGTACTTTTTAGCCTTGTCCATCCAAACAACGGTGCCTTCGCCGAAAGTCTTGTGTTTTACCGCAGTTCCCACGCCTACGGGAGCAAGAAGCCTGTCCCAATCTTTTTCGGGAGCGGGCTGCGGTGCATCAGCAGGCTTGTAGTCTGCACCTACGCTATGCACCGTATCGCCCGGTTTTTGCTGAATATTTGCCGCTTTAGTGTCGGCAGGGGTAATTGCCTCTGTTAAATCAGCAATGGTTGCCTGCTGCTTTGAATAAAGCGCCTCGTATTCTTCACGGCGGAGTACCGTATCCCAGCCGCCGACCGCCTCGCCCTCATGCTTGTCAATTCCCGTGTAGGAAAGACTGGAGTTTTCATATTTACGGAAGCCGAAAATTCCCTGATTCATCTTTTCGGGGTCGAACAAGCCTATGGAGCAGAGAATATCAAAATCTTTAACCGAAAGCCCCGTTACTTTCTTGAAAAGCTCCGGCTCAATCTGCGTTATAACATCCTTTATTGTCTGCTCGCGGTAGTCTGTTAAATACATAAATGCCGGAATACGGGCGGCGAGCTTGAGCAAATTTTCCTGCACCTGCTTTCGCAGTGATTTTGCTTTCTTTTCGTCTTCTGAAAGTTCCTTCTTCTCTTGCTTTGTGAGGTCGTCGCCTTTTTCTTTTTTGAGTTTTTTAACCTTTTCCGAGCGGTTTATGATCGTTTCTATTTCTGAATTAAGCGAACGGAAGCCCTCAATATTCATAAGCGCGTCCAACGCGTCTTGATTGCTTTGCAGCTTTTTGAGAGTATCATTGTCAACATGCACAAGCAACGCGGTTTGCCAGCGCTTTGCAAGCAATGTGGCGGATGTTCCTGCATATGTAATATCCAGTATGTCCTGTGCATCAATTCTGTTCATTGACGAACCGTCAAACGCAAGCACCGGCAGAAAGCTTATAAATTCCGAAACCTTTTGCTCCGGGCTTGTATCATCCACTTTTAAACGGCAGGAATAGTCTGAAATTTGGTGCAGCTCACGCTCCAAGGCAAAGTCAAATACATAGCACTCCTGCTTTACAACCTCACGGTTGCCGTGTTCGTCTTTAATTTCCCAAGGCGACTGCACACGGAATGCCGTTTGAAAATATGTTTCGGGCGACTTTAAATTGCGCAGCATAAACACGCCCGCCCACGGTCTTACCGTGACGCCGGTTGTGAGCTTGCCGCAGGATAACGTAATAGTCTTTGTTTTAAGCGGGTCGCCCATTGCGTTAAGCACAGGTGCCAATGCGTCTATGCCTATGCCCGCCTTTGTTCCCGCACACACTATAACCTTATAATCATCAAAGAAATTGTTTTGCTTTTGCCGCAGCAGATTATACATTGCATAGCAGCTTGCCACATTCGGCAAAAACCAAAGCGTGTGGGAGAGTACATTAAGCAATGTTGTGTCCGAAAACGGCATGGGCGGTCGCTCCGCACCGAGCTTTAAGCCGTCTACGGGCATATAGTTGCCCTGTATCATTTTAAGCCAGTTTTGCACATAATCCTCATATACAAATTTTGCGGTTTCCGGCTTGCCCTTTTCCTCATATTCGGCACGGAAAAACTCGTTAATATCAAATTCGTCATAGCCCTCGCTTGTGGCAATATTTGTAATAGAGTCCGGCACCTTATATGTCAGCATGATCATTTTCGGCAGTGCCGCATACGGGTTTTCACCCGGGCCTTGCCAGTTTTCCTTTGCCGACTGCTCATCCGAATATGTCCAGTTAAAAACTTGGTCCTCCAAAAATTCGCCGGAATTGAGCGCCCTGAAGGGAGTACCCGAAAGATAGAGATAATGAAAAGCGGATATGGGCAGGAAAGTTTCGTTAATGGCGTTTCCCGCTTCTTCCTTTTGATATTTTTCAATATCAAAATCGTCATTTTCCTCGTCGAACCTTTCAAAGAGGTTTTTGGCGTTTTCACGCCACGCGCCGAAGTGGTATTCGTCAAATACCACCAAGTCCCAGTTGGTTGAGTGTATAAACTCATTTTTCGCTTTAATGCCGCCTGCGTCATTTGTGCCGAGCAAGTCCTGAAACGAGCCGAAAACAACAATAGGCTTTGTTTTATCGCAAGCCTCAAACTGTTCGTCAAGCTGCTTTGCGTCAAACCGCGCCTCTTTGTTGGAAACAAACTGCCACCCGGCAAAATCAACATGGTGTGTAAGATCTTCCTGCCAAGCCGACTCAACCGCGGGCTTAAAGGTTAAAATCAGAATTTTTTTGAAATCCATAGCCCGTGCAAGTTGATATGTTGCAAAGGTTTTGCCGAAACGCATTTTAGCATTCCATAAAAATTTAGGCGGACGGGTGGGGTCTTCTTCCTTTGCCTGCTCAAAATATTTTTTCGCCATTCTGGCGGCGGTTTGCTGCTCTTTGCGCATAGAAAAGGTCCAAGTGCGCTGTCCCTCAAAACGAATACCGGTGCGCATTTCCTCTATGGCGTCAAGCGCATCCTTTTCGGTGCAGCAAAACCACTCGTTGCGGTCTTCGCCCTCGTTTAATTGCCGAAAACCTTTGTGCTTCAGCAATCGGTGAATATCTTTATCCGTAAAGCAAGTTCCGTCGGAACGCATTGCGGATTCCTTGAATAAAATTCTGAACGGAATCGCAGCGGTATGAAGTTGTTCCTTGATTCTCGTTTCCGTGTCCTCACGGTCGGTATATCCGATTTTTATGTAGCCGTTATGGTCGGCAACATCGGGCAGAGTGTAACCGTAAATTGTAGGCACAACCGCAGGACGGTTATGCAGTATGTCGGATAGGCTGATATTTCCCGCCATTAGTTGTCACCTCCGGATAAATTCAACGGTCTTATCGACGACTCTATAAGCTCTTGTTCATCAAGGCTCAAGTTGTATTTTTTGTACAGCATTTCATCAGTTATCTCATTGTTGAAATCTTGCAACGGAACAAATTGATAAACCCCGCGAGGACCGTTTTGTGTTTTCTTTTTTATACTGACCAAATATCTGAAAAATTTTGTCTGTATGTACTTTATGATATTATTGCATTGAACCTCCGAAAAATTATGTTTTTTCGGGTCATATCCGATTACGAGAAATGTTTGTGAGCAAACGCTGCCAGGTTCGCCTACAAAGGGCTTTCCTAAAATAATGTCATCTGCTCCGCTGCCGCCTGCGGCGGGAATGAATATCTTCCATATGTCTTTAGTTCCGCTGTTTTTAGGAAGCTGAGAGGCACTTATCCATCGATATGTTCGCTCTCTGTTGACATTTAGATAGTATTTTATACTATATGTTTCATCTCGTTTCGACTTATATCCTGTCCAGTTTGAGGTTAGATAAGTGCTGTTATCAAAAAAGTGTTTTGCGCTGACAAGACCCGAGAAATTGTTTTCCGTATCGGTATAGTATTTGCCCTCTACTTTTTCTATTTTTCCTAAAACAGAATAAGCCTTTGGGTCTCTGACGACAATGCCTGCCCTTTTTGAATCCAAATAATCAAAGCGATGTATTATTTTACCGTCAGACGAATGAAAATAATACTCACATTGTCCGTTATAGTCTTTTTCAAAGAGAAAATAATTGACTCCGCCTTTTATTTCAACGCCGGGGAAGCATTCCGACGCATTTTCGTAATCGTGAATTATCTTAAACCCGTTTGAGGCAAGTACGGCATCGACCCAAGCATCGGGTATACCTTGTGCCGTTTTGGTCATCCATCTGCTCGGAGTAATCATAACAAGATAGCGAGGATTAAGTCTCACTGCTTTATCCATAAATTGATTGTATATTGACTTTGCATTCGCACTGTTTCCTCCCTCAATGCCGAAAGTCATTTGATAGGGAGGATTGCTTATAATAACGTCAAAATTCATATTAAAAATCCTTTCCGGATTATCTGTATGTATCAGTTCATAGGCGTAAGTTTCAAGTTCCTTGCCCCTGTCCCACTGTTCCTTATTAGCACCGCAATACTTACATTTCCCGTTCACCCAAGTATGGTTTATTCTTCTGTACCGAATATTTCCCTCGGCGTCATCAAAGTGTGTGATTGAGTACGGACCGTTGGGATATTTCGAGCAATAAAGACTTCGGCGGGATAAAAGGCTCGTCAGCTCTGTAATGGCAATTCCGAAAAGCTGCTTATGAAAAATATGGTCAATACGCTGTTGTAAATCGGGGATTTTATCTTTAAGCCCCACCAATAACCGCTTTGCAATCTCTCGAAGAAATACACCCGTTTTGCAAGCGGGGTCTAAAAATGTTGTATTCGGATCGCAAAACAATTCCTGCGGCAAAAGGTCAAGCATTTTATTCACCACATCGGGCGGAGTGAAAACCTCGTCGTTTGAAAGATTTGCGAGGCAAGAAAGCACATCAGGCGTGTGTTGCGTTTTATCCTTATAGATTTTATCAAAAAAACTGTCAGCCATTTTCCCATATCCTCCTGTAATTTATCGGCGGATATTCGCATATCGGCTCCGCCATATATTCCTTTGTCACGGGGTTTTCAGATAAATAACGGGTTATATCGTCTTCCGTATCGAACAGAGTATTTTGCTTTTGTTTTGGCTTTTCATTTGCTTTAAGCAAAACATCAAGGCGAAAATCACGCCTTTTAAGTTTTGTGCCGAGCATCAAACTCCATTCCGGGAAAATTATCGGAATAGCGGTGTCCTTTTGGTGATCGTCAACACACATAAGCGTTAAGGCGTTGCCGCATAAAATGTTTTTCTCTAAAATGTACTTAACCGACTTGCAAGTATCGTCATTGCATTGCTTTTTGCAAACCGATTTATATTCCTTTTCCCAAATGGCATACAGCCGTTTGCGACATTCCTCGGTGTTATCCTGCATAATATCCACACCGTAAATGCTTGAAACAGCAAGCACGGAATACCGATCAAAGTCATACGGATTACTTTTATAAAGCCTTTTGGCGGTTGCCAGTTTTCTTGTAAGAATTTCAGCAAGGAAATTGCCGTTGCCACACGCCGGTTCGAGAAAGCGGCTGTCAATTCGGTCACATTCCTGTGCGACTAAATCGCACATTGCTTTGACCTCACGCTCGGCGGTAAAGACCTCGCCGTGATCGGCAACCCTCTGCTTTGATTTAACTTGTTTTGTCACGCCCTTTATCACCCCTGAATCCGGCACATAATACTGATTATGTTGTAAATCGGGTAATAAAAAGACTTGCCGGAAACCCGGCAAGCCATAAATGAGTATAAAAAGCCAAGCCTTATTTTACGGGTTAAAAATTACACCCTAAAAAAGGCTTTATTGTGATGTTCAATTCTTGACAATTTCGTGTTTTCGCACTTTTCATCACTGTTGTTCTTTACATTATCTCGTTTTTGTGCTATAATTCGATATGTATAATATGGGGTAAATGCAGCTACGAGCATTTAAGATACAACATAATCAGTATTATGTGACAGCCGCCGATTTCGGTGGCTGTTTTCATATTATAATACGCATATTTTCCAACTGCTTTTGGTGTTCCGTGCCTGTTGAGATTATATAAATTCTTGTGGTATTGATACTTGAAT
>CAKSDF010000078.1 GCA_934444695.1 uncultured Eubacteriales bacterium
GCAAAAAACAATGCCCTTTTGCTGCTTTGCTCGGCCACTCCGTCAATTGAAAGCTACGCCAAGGCCAAGGAGGGTAAATACATCCTTGCCAAAATCACAAAAAGATACAACGACGCACCCCTTCCCGCCGTTGAAACGGTGGATATGCGGGACGAGATCAGGCAGGGAAACCTTACAATGATAAGCAGCCGATTGCTGTCGCTTCTCGAACAAAAGCTTTCACAGCACAAGCAATCGATACTTTTGCTCAACCGCAGGGGATACAACACCCACATAACCTGCGTTTCCTGCGGAAAGACGCTGACCTGCGATAATTGCAGCATTTCAATGTCCTATCACAAGGCAAACGGACGGCTTGTATGCCATTATTGCGGAGCGTCAAGGCCGCTGCCCGAAAAGTGCCCCGAGTGCGGCGGAGAGTTTATAAAAATGTCGGGAATGGGTACCCAATTTGCCGAGGACAGTCTTAAAAAACTGCTGCCCGATGCAAGAATTTTAAGAATGGACGCCGACACAACAATGGCAAAAAATTCCCACGCCGAAAAGCTGGCCGCATTTTCAAGGGGAGAATACGATATTCTTATCGGTACTCAAATGGTGGCCAAGGGACTGGATTTTGAGGATGTGGATCTCGTGGGTGTGCTCAATGCCGATCAGGCCGTTTATAACAGCGATTTCAGAGCCTACGAGCGGGCTTTTTCGCTGCTGACCCAGGTCATTGGCAGGGCGGGAAGAGCCTCGGGAGAGGGTATAAGCGTGCTTCAGACCATATCACCCGACGAGGAAATCATCGAAATGGCGGCTTCCCAGGATTATGACGGATTTTTTGAAAAGGAAATGAGCCTAAGAAGGGTTATGGAATACCCGCCTTTTTGCGATATCTGTATGCTTGGATTTGTTTCGGCAAATCGCGAACAGGCCGAAAGTACGGCGGCAAAATGCCTTGAAATTCTGCAAAAGACTGTTTCCGAAAGGTATTCAGATCTGACCGTCAGGGTTATGGGACCTGCCCCTGCGGGAATCCTCAAGGTGGGCGGAAAATTCCGATATAGAATAATAATCAAATGCAAAAATACAAAGGCCTTCCGCAGCGCCCTTAAAGAGGTGCTTTGCGAAACCGGCAAGATCTCCGGGAAGGTTACGGTGTTTGCCGATATGAATCCAGAAGGGATAATGTAAAGGGAAGTGCCGACGGTACGGCACTATGGCAACAACCTTTAGCAATGCAGTATCGGTGAAAAGGCCGCCAAACGGTAAATCTTTAAACGAATAAACCCTCGGTCGAAGGTTAAAGCGCCTGCTGACCGAGGGCTTTTGTCTGTTTGTTAAATGTGCTGTTGAAAATCGAAAGAATAATATTATAAACACCTTGACAAAGCGGGAATTATAATATATACTAAAACGCACAATGCAAAACAGCTGTTTTAAAAAGAACAAAGCGGAAGAAACGGTGCAGAGGGATTGAGGCGGCAGATATGAGCAAATATGATCCTCTTTGGAAATATATAAAGCAAAGCGGAAAGCAAAAGCTTAAGCTATCCTTTGACGAAATAGGTGAGATCGCGGGCATACCCCTCGATCACTCTTTTTTGAACTATAAAAAGGAACTTAAAAATTACGGCTATGAAACGGTTAAAATTTCTATGAAAGAAAAAGTCGTTCTTTTTGCTAAAGCAGAAAAATAAAATCGCTAAGGGAGAATTGAATATGCGTAGAAAAATATTAAAATTATCGGTGTTTTTGCTGTGCGCCTTGGCTGTGATCGTCTTGTCGGGCTGCCGCATCAACATATCTTTAGGCGGCGACGGCTTTTTTACGGGTGAGGAATATCCAAACGCCGAAAAATATCAGATGGGGGAAGCAACCTATTCGGCCGAAGATGTCACGGCGGTGGAGGTTTACTGGCGGTCTGGACAGGTGGAAATCAACGAGCGTGAGGACGGACAGCTTACCGCAAAGGAAAGCGGCGGGCAGCTGTCGGAAGATAAGGCTATGCACTGGCTTTTGGAGGACGGTGTGCTTAACCATAACACACACATCCGAACACGCCTGAAATGGCCTATTAATGGTGCTTTTCGGCTTGTCGTCGCATATAGGCGTTAGCCTTATATGTTCCTCCGCACCGAAAATCCCTCATTACTATGCTCATTTCAGGTCGGAGAATTTTGTCGGTAAGAAAAATGCTCAGATACAAGGCAAAAGCGCAGTTCATCCTGTCGGATTAACGAGCATTTTAACGCAGTATATGGGGATTTTTCTCCGCCAAAATCGTGTTCGGATGTGTGCGTTATGGTTAAAAATACGCTTTTGTCAGTCGGGCGTAAAACAGCTTATTATCGACTCGGCAGATAAGCACCTGAGCCTTGAGGTGCCAAAAAACATAGATGTATCGCTTCACACGACCTCGGCCGATATTAAGGCAAATTCTCTTGAGCAAAAAAGCCTGCTTGTTTCGGCCCATTCGGGAAATACCGAGCTTGGGACGGTTACCGTTGACAGCGCCGATTTAAGCAGCAGCTCGGGAAATGTTTCGGCAAAAAGTATGGCCGCAAAGACCCTTAAATGTGCTGTAACCTCCGGCTCGGTGAGTTTTGAAAGCATTTCGGCCAATGAGATAAACTGCGCCACGACATCGGGCAATGTGGATATGTACCGTGTTTCGGCTGAAAAGGCAAGCTTAGCGACGACAAGCGGAAAAATCGATTATGCCCCCAAATCGGTGCAAAACACAGACATCAGCTCCACCAGCGGCAGTGTGGATCTAAAAGTTCCAAGCAACGGCGCCGAGCTTTCCTTTGCATCCATAAGCGGAAAACTGCGCACCGACCTTTCCTACGGTCGAAAGGGCGATTTATATGTGTTCGGAAACGGCCAAAGCAGTGTATCTGTCAGCACCACCAGCGGCGATGTTACGGTTAAATGAAAACGACACTTGAGTAGCGGCCGTGGTATACTTGAACAACAGGTGGCCGACCGGATTAACCTATAAAAAATATATAAACAGCTGATAAACGGTACAGGAGATATTTATGGACGATAAAAGCAGCATTACCGCGCTGATGAGCGCTTTCGGACGGGCCTTTCACGCTCAAAACGACCGGCATCCGGTGTTTAATGATTTTCTCGCAAAAGATCTGATGACCCATAAGGAATATGAGAATGTTAAGGGGTACATATTGAGCGGTGCAAAGTTTTTTGAGCCCGACATCGACCTCGCAAAAATTAGGCAAAACGAGCTTGTCGGAAGACTTGTTAATGTGCACATTGCACCGTCGCCCTTGTGCCGCGCAGCATATACCGAGGGTGCGCTTAAAAATGCCATGGCCGACGGAGCAGTGCAATATGTCATTCTCGGGGCGGGACTTGATACATTTGCCTTTCGGGAAAAGGAGTTTTTATCAGAGAACAAGGTGTTTGAGGCAGATCATCCTTTAACACAAACCGATAAAATAAATCGGGTGACAAGAGCGGGGTGGGAAATCCCCGAAAACCTCACCTTTGTGCCCGTTGATTTTGCAAAGGACAGCCTTACCGAGCAGCTTATTTCAAACGATTTTGACAATCAAGTAAAGGCCTTCTTTTCATGGCTTGGGGTGACATATTATCTTTCGGTCGGGCAGATCGACAAAACGCTGGCAGACCTTTCAAAGCTTTGTGCAAAGGGTAGCGCTCTTGTGTTTGATTACCCCGACGAAAACTTCTTTTGTTCGGCCGAGCGGCGGGTGCAAAATACCGTTATGATGGCCAAGGCGGGCGGCGAGCCTATGAGATCGTCCTTTTCCCAATCAGTGCTTGAAGAACTGCTTAAAAAACACGGCTTTGAAATTAAAGAATTGCTTTACCCTTCAGATATTCAAAGGAAAATTATCGACCCGGTCGGTGCCGATATAAAGGCGTTCGAAAATGTTAACTACTGCCTTGCGGTAAAGCTGTAAAGGACTGCACACGGTTGCAAATCGCTGAGGTAGTCAGCGCAAGCTGACCCGGAGGGAGGCTTTCAAAAAAATGCAGGGGCGGTTGTGAAAATCAGCTTTGTTTTTTTAGTGGGACTGCGGTTTTCAACTCCCTCCTATCTCGGCCTTGCCGAGATGCCTCAGCGGCAGGTTAAATACGCGGCCATATGTCTTTGCGCGGGAGCTGCATTTTTATCCCGTATGCGGCGTGATAGTATTTTATAAACGAAAAACCCCATCGGTCAGCTGTAAATTTGAGCCGACGATGGGGTCTGTTTTTGTTTAATGTATTTTTATATTGCGGGCGTTTTTTGGTAAGTGAACATTATTTCATCAGTGAGAGAAAATGCTCTTCAAAATCCTTTGTGGGAATGGGCTTTGAGAAATAATAGCCCTGCATTTCGTTGCAGCCGAATCGCAGCAGGGTATCGGCCTGTTCCTTGGTTTCGACACCTTCTGCGATTATGTCGAGTCCCAGTGCCCTCGCCATATTGATGATCGAGAATATAATAATATCGCTCTTTTTGTTGCCCTTTGCGCCGGTTAAAAATTTCATATCAAGCTTCAGCTTGTCGGTGTCGATATCCTTAAGAGAATTGAGGGAAGAATATCCCGAGCCGAAATCGTCCATTTCCACCGTGAATCCCGCCTTGTGCAGTTTCTCCACGACCGATAGTATCCTCTTGCTGTCGTTGACATAGGCACTTTCGGTTATTTCAATGTGAACGGCGCTGGGGGGAAGATTGTATTTGTTCAAAATAGCAATAAACTCATCCTGAATGTTGTCGTGATAAGCGTTTGCTCTTGAAAGATTTATAGAAATCGGCACCGTTCCGGGTTTGAGACCGTATTCGGTTTCCCACCTTTTAAGATATCTGCAAACCTTTTCGAAAACAAAAAGATCGACGGCGGCGATGTAATCGCTTTTTTCAAGAAGAGGAATGAACAGAGCGGGGGAAAGCAGACCTTTTTTCGGATGGCGCCAGCGTATAAGCGCCTCGGCCCCGATAAGGCTTCCTGCATTGTAATCGGTTTGCGGCTGAAACCACACCTCAAATTGCTCTTCGTCAATAGCCGCTTTAACATCGGCTAAAAGCTCGCACTGCTCATATTCAACAGCCATCATACCCTTTTTGTAGTAGGCGATCTTTTTCTGAAAGCTACCCTTAACAGATTCAAGAGCCAAATATGCCTTGTAGCTCATTGTATATGGATTGCAATTTTCCTCGCAAAGGTCGTAAACCCCCATATGGAGCTTGATGGGAATGTTAAGATCGTATTCTTCAAAACACTCGCTGAAATTGTTATAACATTGCTCCACCGTATAAACATCGTCGGCGCAAAAACGGACAAAGTGGTCGGCATTCAGGTGGGCGGCAAAACTGTCCTCGTTGTTGTACCGTTTCATATATGTAGCAAAATCTCTAAGCAGGCGGTTGCCGACATCGTATCCGTAAATTCCGTTGATGTCGTGGAAACGGTCGATATCATATCGCTGGACACGGTATTTTCTGCCGGGATTTTTCTTTAACCATTCCTCAATCTGGTTGTTAAGCCCGTTGGAATTTAAAAGTCCCGTAAGAGGATCAAATTTGCTTATGATGATGTTTGAAATGTCCTCGCAGGCAAGCACGATATAGTCCTTTTGACTGTCGAGGTATTCAAAGGACATTCTTTTATAGCGCCCCGGCTGACTGTTAAAAGATCTTATTGCTATTTCCGAAATATACAGCGGCATTTTGTCGAGATTTTCGCAAACCGTTTTAAGATGCATTTCGTGTTTTGATGTGGTGCAATCCGATTCAAACAATATGTGTTTGTTAAGCAGTCTGTCGACCTGATCATCGTAGCAATCGCCGTCGAAATTCAGAATGTCGAAAAAATATCCCGACAGCATATCATCAATATTAATGAGCTTCTGCGTTTTTCGCTCTATGAGAATAATACCGTCAAAATGCTCCGAAAGAAGCCGTTTTGCCAGTGCGCTTTCTGAAATTCTTTTGCTTATCTCGATGTTTGAATTCATTTTTATCGCCACTTTTCTTTAGACGGGAAAACCGCCTGACTGATATTGCACCCTTTGCAATGTTTTGTGGTTATCCGAATGTATAAATTGCTGTAATTTTATTGAAGATATTTATTATAGCATACAAATAACAAAATGTAAAGTAAAATGGAAGGAAAAGTTTCTTTTATGCAAAAAAGGTGTCTGATACTATACAAAAAGTAAAATTAATTGAAGCAATCGACAATTTTTGTCGAAAGAGTATGACCGTTTATTCAGCCGCTGCCTTTAAATGGCATTTTCGCAAATAAAACACTCAAAGCACCGTTGGGAAGCAATCGATCAGCCTCCGTTCGGTGCTTTGATTTATAAATTTAATGGAGCTATGATGTTATCTTGCTTTGTTCTTTTTAACCAACAGTAAAGCGGCTGCTCCGCTTAAAAGCATGAGAATCATCACAACTGCGAAACCGCCGAAATCGCCGGTTTTGGGAATGTTCTGACTGTTGTTGGTGTTTTCTCCAGAGAGGGAAGCGTCATTTCCGCTCCGGTTGCCGTTTTGGCTTCCGTTCTGATTATCATTCCGGTTATCGTTTTGGCCGTCGTTTCCGTTGCCATTCTGATTGCCGTTTTGGTTATCGTCCTGACCGTCATCTTTTCCGCCCTTATTGTCGTTGAGTTTCGCAAGTGTAAGGGCCTCTTTGGTGGTTTCTTTGGTGCCCTGCTCGTCGGTAAACAGCTTGTCGCAGTCCTTGCAGTGCCAGTGTTCGGCAACTCCTTCGGTAGCGGCGGTGGGCTCGACCTTTGCGACGAATTCAAGATCGCCGTGGTTGCTGCTGTCAACATCGCCGTATTCTTTTTCGCAGACCTCGCAAACGGCTTTCTGAGTGCAGGTGGCCTTTCCGCCCTTGTGGGTGCAGGTGTATTCGCACTTTTCGCATTTTCCGTCCTTAAAGGTGTGGTTTTCTTCGGATACCGTAACCTTGCCGCAGCACTTGTATTTCTGAGTGTGGGTGGTTTCGGTGGCCGCCCATTCAAGTTTTCCCGAGTGATTGTCAGGGTTAAGCTCACCGTATTCCTGCCCGCATATCTCGCAAACGGCCTTTGCGGTGCAGGTGGCTTCTCCGCCCTCGTGGGTGCAGGTGTATTCGCACTTTTCGCATTTTCCGTCCTTAAAGGTGTGGTTTTCTTCGGCTACGGTAACCTTGCCGCAGCACTTGTATTTCTGAGTGTGGGTGGTTTCGGTGGTCGCCCATTCGGTCTCTTTGGTGTGATTGTCGGGGTTAAGCTCGCCATACTGCTGACCGCAGACGGTGCAGGTGGCTCTCTGGGAACAGGTGGCCTCTCCGCCCTCATGGGTGCAGGGATATCCGCAGGTCTCGCAGGCTCCGTCTACCCAGTTGTGAGGCTGAAAATCTCCTTCGGTGGCTGTGCAGTCGTCGTTTTTGCAGGTGCGGCGGTGGCCGTCCCTGCTTGTTTCAAAGGGACCGGTGAAATCGTGAGCGGTCATACTGCCGGGGATTTCGCGGGTGTCTTCTGCGGTGCAGTTTTCGCCGTCATACCATTTGCACTTTGCGGTTTCGGTGGCGTTGCTGTGGCAGGTGGCATTTTCATTGGAAATATAGTTTTCAAAAACGTGGCCGTCTTTCTGAGGATCGTCGGCATTGTCAACAGTCTTTATCTCGTCGCAGTATTTGCAGGGTATGGACTTTGTGCCTGCCTTGTAGCAGGTGGCGTCGTTGTTTGCCTCGGCAAGATCATCCTGCCAGATGTGGGGTGCGTTCCAGGTAAGGCCGCAAACGGTGCAGGTCTGCTCTCCGCAGGAAGCAAGGCGATTGTGAGCTTCGTTTTCTATAAAATTGCATCTTTCGCAGGTTCTTTCGTGGTGGGTAGGATCCTTTTCGTCAAGCTTATAATCGCCCATTTCGTGGCCGCCGTAGTAGTTAACGCAGATCTCGACCGCAACACCCATAGTGTCTTTGCCGGAAACGCCGAAATCACCGGTGCCTTCGCCGCTTATGGATAAGTCGGGATTTTTCTGCGAATCATAGCAGCAGTTGGTGGTTGTGCCATCCATGTAATATCCGATAAATCCGCCCGCTTTAATGGCTCCGTGGGCACCTACAACCTCTCCGCCCGCCTGGCAGTTGGTTATATCGGCACCGTTGCACGTTCCCATAAATCCGCCTGCCTTGGGCTGCCAGTCGGTAACGCTGCTTTCAACCTTGCCCATGCAGAAGCTGTTTGAAATTTTGATGCCTTCTTCGGTATATCCGACAAAACCGCCGACGTTCCAGTCGGTGGCACTGACATCGCCGTATGCCGCACAGTGGTTTATGGTGTTGTTATAGTAAAGAATTCCGGCAAAGCCGCCTGTGCTCCAGCCGCCGCTGACATTTTTGTAGGCGACACAGTCGGTAAGTTCGCTTGCAAAGGCGTTTCCGACAAAACCGCCGGATGTGGCAAGTCCTGTGACTTTAACATCGGCATCACAGTTTGTAATGAGGGCATAGTTTGCGTCGCCGATAAGACCGCCGGCATACATATTGGAATTGACCGTTCCCGAAACGGTGCAGTTTTTAATTGCGATATAATCAACACTGCTTCCGCCCGAAACGGTTATCATTCCGGCGAGAACACCGGCACCGTAGGAAAAGTTGGACGAATCGGTGGAATATCCGGCGTATACGGTGGCGTTTTCAACAACAATGTCCTTAAAGACAGGCTCGTTGCTTACCGCCGAAACCACGCCGAAAAGGCCTGCCGAGCGATCGTTGCCTCTTTCGTCAA
>CAKSDF010000079.1 GCA_934444695.1 uncultured Eubacteriales bacterium
CTCATAGGCTATGTTGGCGCTTTCCTCCGAAAGCACGCCCGAAACCACATTCCCCGCGTCGTCCTCCTCGATGAGAAGCATACCGTCGAAGAAGGTGCCCAGTGCGTCGATTATGCAGTAGGCAATGGGCAGGAAAATGGCGATAAAGCTGTGTGTGTATTTTTTCTCGATCTTTTGCCCCTGCGAAAGCCTGTCCTGCTTTTCGTATTTGCGCTCAAGCACCGACAGCAATATTATTCCGGCCATAATAAAGCAAACCGCAACAATCTGAAGGGAGGTCATTTCCTGGTCGAGGAAGAAATAGCACATAACCGCCGCAACCGCTCCCGAGCAGTTGCATATGGGGGTTGAAACCGACAACACAAGGTAACGAAGTCCTATGTAGCCGAGAACCATGGAAAGTATGTACATACTTGAGGCGGGAAGATATGTTATCATATCCGAGAGCTTGAATTCCGCGCCCCGCAAAAGCTCCACCCCCGCGTGGATTCCCATAACAAGGCCGACCGCCACGACTATCTTCCACTGGGTGTATTTTTCGTTTTTGTCCGATCCCATTTTGGTGAAAAGATCGGAGCCGCTCCAAAAGAATATTGCGACAAGCGCAAGTATAAACCACATAAAAATTAATCCTTTGCTATTATTCTGATGCTATTATTCTGAAAAGTTCCGCTGCCCGCTGCTGTTGTTCAGAGAGGTACAGCCAGCCGAAAAGAGCCTCAAGTCCCGTTGCCGCGTGATAATCGGCCGACGAGGCGTTTTTGGCCGAATGGGGAGGGTGGGCATTTCTGCCCCGTTTGAAAATTGCAAGTTCCTTTTCCGAAAGATAATCGGAAATTTTTTTAAAGGCCTCGGCCTGAGCCGACGCTTTGACCAGCTGCACCTTGCGGGAGTTAAGCTCTCCGGCAGGGCGGTTGGCAAGGCAGGCAAGATGCTCTCTCACAAAAAGCTCATAGACCCCGTCGCCCACAAAAGCGAGGGTAAGAGGACTTAAATTGTCGGGATTGCAGTTTTCACCTAAAAGTCTCATAAATTCACCCAAATCAGCTCACAAAATCAAATTCCATACCGTGTATGGAAACGGTGTCGCCGTCCTCAACGCCCATCTTCCTAAGCTCGTCGATTATGCCGCTTTCTCTGAGCACACGCTCGAAATACTGAAGCGATTCGTAATCCTCGGGGTTGATGGTTGACATAATCTTTTCAAGCCAGGGCGCGTCGACCACGTAGACCTCGCCCTCTTTTGTTATTTCAAATTTATTGCGTGTGATCTCGGTTTCAGGCTCGGGATCGGGCTCAAAACGGGCGACCGGCGGCAGGGTGGAAAGCATGGCCGCTATTTTGTTTATAATTTCCTTTGTGCCTTCGCAAATGGGAGCGGTAAGCTCAAAAAACTCATACCCCTTTTGTTCGACATAAGATTTGAATTTTTCTATTTGCTCGGGAGTGGCAAGGTCGCACTTGTTGCCCGCAACGATCTGCGGACGCTTCGCAAGATCCTCGCTGAACACCGCAAGCTCGCGGTTTATGGCGTCGAAATCCTCGCAAGGGTCTCTGCCTTCGCTGCCCGATACGTCAACAATGTGAAGCAGCATTCTGCACCGCTCAACGTGGCGCAAAAACTCGTGCCCAAGTCCCACGCCCTCGCCTGCACCTTCGATAAGGCCGGGAATGTCGGCCATAACAAAGGAAGAACCTTCGGCGATTCTGACCACGCCGAGCACCGGAGAAAGGGTGGTGAAATGGTAGTTTGCGATTTTAGGTCGTGCCTCGCTGACCACCGAAACAAGGGTGGATTTTCCCACGTTTGGGAAACCAATAAGACCCACATCGGCAAGAAGCTTAAGCTCAAGCTGCACCTCTTTTTCCTCGCCGACAACGCCGCTTTTGGCAAAACGGGGAGCCTGACGTGTGGGAGTGGCAAAATGGCTGTTTCCCCAGCCGCCTCTGCCGCCCTTTGCGACCACTGCGGGAGTATCGTCCGATACATCGGCAAGAAGCCGTCCGCTTTCGGCATCCTTAACAAGGGTGCCACGGGGTACGCGGATTATAAGATCGGCGCCGTTTTTACCGAAACAGCGTTTTCCGCCGCCGGGCTGGCCGTTTTCGGCAGTATATTTTCTTTTATAGCGGAAATCCGCAAGGGTCGAGAGGTTGTCGTCGGGGACAAAAACGATGTTTCCGCCCTTTCCGCCGTCCCCTCCGTCGGGACCGCCGGCCGCAACATATTTCTCACGCCTAAAGGAGACTGCACCGTTGCCGCCATCCCCTGCGCGGATCTTGATTTTTGCAATATCTATAAACATTTTTATTTACCTTTCGGGCAAAACAAAAGGGCGAAAACACAGGAAAAAATCCCTTTTTTCGCCCAAAAGTTTACTCAACAAAAATTATTGTTCGACAGCGTAAACACTGACGCGCTTGCGATCACGGCCAACGCGCTCGAACTTAACCTTTCCGTCGATGAGGGCAAAAAGGGTATCATCCGAACCACGGCCGACGTTTTCGCCTGCATGGATGTGGGTGCCTCTCTGGCGGATGAGGATGTTACCGGCGGTAACAAACTGGCCGTCGCCTTTTTTAAGACCGAGACGCTTGGATTCGGAATCACGGCCGTTCTTGGTAGAACCAACGCCCTTTTTATGAGCGAAAAGCTGAATATTTACATTAAACATTGTTTTTTCCTCCTGTTGAATTTAAAATGCAAAGGCGAAAATTTTCCGGGTACTGACGCTGTATGTCGGTCAGTTGAAATTCAAGGGCGGTAAGCACCTTTTCCGAAAGGTCGCTGACCTTTTCGATATAAACGGTCATTTTGCCTTCGCCTATATTTATTTTTGCGTTTTTATCATCCAAGGAAAGGGTGTTTGCCGCAAGGTAGGCGGCCGATGACAGCGCCGCGCAGACAATGTCGCTGCCTTCACTTCCGTGACCGGCGTGTCCGCAAAGGGTAAACCCCTTAAAAAGCCCGCTTTCCTTGGAAAAAACTGCGGTGGTCATTATTTAACGCCGTTGATGGAAACGATTTCAACCTTGGTGTAGGGCTGACGATGACCCATTTTTCTCTTTTCGTTTTTCTTGGGCTTGTAGGTGAAAACGGTGATCTTCTTGCCCTTGCCGTTTTTAACGACCTTACCTTCAACGGGAATGTCGAGGGTGGGGGCGCCGACCTGAACTCCGTTATCGTCACAGAAGGCGAGAACCTTGTCGAACTTTACGGTTTCCTCTGCTTCGGCATTAAGCTTTTCGATGTAAATAACGTCGCCGTTAGATACCTTGTACTGCTTTCCGCCGGTTTCAATGATTGCGTACATTTTTTAAAACTCCAATACAATAGACTCGCTGTCAGCCGGGGCGGAAAACTTCTCTTATGGTGATTTTTGCGCAGCAAAAACCACCGCCCGTAACAAGCGGCCTTGTTAGTGTAACATAAACCGAGGCTTTTGTCAAGAAAAATTATCCCCACCGCCGAATTTTGCCCTTTTCCATTGACTTGAAGGCTAAAATGTCTTATTATATGTATGTTTTTTAGAGTTTCTTTTAACCGAAAACATCTTTGGAGGGATAGCATATGTATCTTTACGAAACCCATTGTCACACAAACGAAGCCAGTGCCTGCGCCGTTAATTCCGGCCCCGAAATGGTGAGGGCATATAAGGCCGGCGGCTATGCCGGAATAATGGTCACAAACCACTTCTGGCGAGGAAACAACTGCATCGACCAAAGCCTTCCCTGGGAGCAGTGGGTAAGAGGATACTGCGCCGGATACCGCGCCGCCAAGGAGGAAGGCGACAAGATAGGTCTTTCGGTGTTTTTCGGACTGGAGACCAACTTTAAGGCCACCGAGTTTCTCGTTTACGGCATCGACGAGCAGTGGCTTATAAACCACCCCGAGATAAAGACCGACTCGGTGGAGGAGCAGTATAAAATAATCAAAAATGCAGGGGGTATGGTGGTGCACGCCCATCCCTTCAGAATAGTCAAAGGTATTGTCGAGGAGGTAAGGCTGTACCCCGAGTTTGTCGATGCGGTCGAAAGCCGCAACGCTTCCCATTCCAATCCCCATTGCCACAAGCCTCAAAGTATTCCTCAGTTTGATATCGACGCCGTCAAATATGCCGAAAAATACAATCTTCCCCAAACGGCGGGAAGCGACAATCACGACACCAATATGCTCGGCGGCGGCATTGCCGTCGATAAGCCCTTTGAAACGGTTTTCGATTATATGGACACCCTTTTAAACAGACGACCCTACACCCTTTTTGACGGAAGCGAAAACAGCTATCCGCAGAATTTTTGAGATCATAGAAATTTAACTTTCGGGAGGAATTATTATATCTACCGCATCAACCAAAAAAATGCTCGGCAACGTCCTTCTTGCCCTTGCAGCTTTTATATGGGGTACATCCTTTGTGGCTCAGAGCGAAAGCGTGGGACTGGTCGAGCCGTTCACTTTTAACGGAGTGAGAATGCTCATCGGCTCGGTTTGTATACTGCCGGTGGCGCTTATCTCCTCACGCACGCCCAAAAATGCGGCCGACGGCCCTGTAGGACACCGCAGGCCCAATAAAACTGTGGTTATCGGAGGACTTGTGTGCGGCGCGGTCATTTTTGTGGCGGCAAATTTGCAGCAGTTCGGAATCGAAAACGGAACAACCGCCGGAAAATCGGGCTTTATAACCGCCCTTTATGTGGTTATGGTGCCTGTTGTCAGCATCTTTCTTAAAAGAAAACCGCCCAAAACCATATGGATAGGCATTGTGCTTGCCGTGACGGGACTGTATCTACTCTGCGTCAAAACAGGAGAAGGAAGCGCCATATGCACAGGCGATATCATAACCCTCTTTTGCGCCATGGCATTTACCGGTCATATCCTCGTGATAGATCATTTTTCACCTATGGTAAACGGGGTGTGGATGTCCTGCATTCAGTTTTTTGTGGGCGGTCTTTTGTCGACCGTGTGTATGTTCATATTTGAGCAGCCTTCCATGCAGAGTATACTTTCGGCCGCCTTGCCAATACTTTATTCGGGCGTTTTGAGCAGCGGCGTCGCCTATACCCTGCAGATAGTCGGCCAAAAATATACCGACCCCACCGTCGCTTCTCTCATAATGTGTATGGAATCGGTTTTTGCCGTGCTTTCGGGGTGGATCATTTTGGGAGACGATTTGGGGGCAAGGGAAATTGTCGGCTGCGTGCTTATGTTTGCGGCAATTTTGCTGGCTCAGATACCCGATGAAAAAATCAATTTAAAAAAATCCAAAAAGCAATTGCTTTAAGGGGAAAAATAGTGTATAATCATTTTGATTGATAAAAGGAGTGAATATAATGAAAAAAATAACAGCACTTATTCTTGCAGTTCTTATGGTCGTAGCCTTCTCGGCCTGTAAAAAGAAAACCGAAACCGGCACCGACGGCCAGTCTAACACCGATACTTCCGCTTCGGCATCGGCATCTGCAACGGCAGACGCGTCGAATGCAGGTACACAGGACGGTCAGAACGGCACCGAGGGCGGAAATGCAGAATCCTTTGTTGCTCCCGAGTTTACCATCGGTTCTGAAAACAAAACAGCCAAGGCCGGCGAGGATATCGAAGTACCCTTGAGCGTTTCGGCCGATTCCACCATCGCTGCCATCGGACTGAGCATTTCATACGACACCGATAAACTTGAGTTTTCGAGCTTCAGCGGAAACAACGAAATTTTTATGGCAGCATCCAACGAGCCCGAAACCGGCACCATTCTCATTTCTATGGTCAGCACCGACGCAAAATCGGTAACCTCGGCCGTGGATCTCGGAACACTCAAGTTCAAGGCTAAGGACGGCACATCGGGAGAGAGCAAGCTTAACATTTCCTGCACCAGCTGCTGCGATGAAAATTCCAACGAGCTTCATCCCACATTCAACGATCCGGTTATAACCATCGGCTAAATTGCCCGTTACAACAGCCGGTCAAATCAACAGGTCAAGTTAAATTGCGGAGCGGCAATTCGTTTGAGGGACAGAAAGGGCAGATTGATGCCGATCTTTTGAAACTGTCTGAAAAACGATTTTCCGCAAACCGCTTATAATACCAATTTAAAAATCAATTTTTAAAGAAGGTCTTTAAAATGAAAACAAAAGCAGTAAGAATTTACGGTGAAAACGACCTGCGCCTTGAGGAATTTGAACTTCCCGAGATGCAGGAGGACGAGATACTGCTCAAGGTAGTGTCCGACAGCATTTGTATGTCCACCTACAAGGCTGCCATCCAGGGCGCAAAGCATAAGCGCGTGCCCAACGACGTAGCCGAGAATCCCACCATCGTAGGACACGAGTTCTGCGGCGAGATCGTTAAGGTGGGAAGCAAATGGGCAAACGACTTTAAAGAGGGTCAGCGCGTTTCCATTCAGCCGGCTCTTAACGACCCCGAGGACATTTATGCCGCTCCCGGTTATTCCTTCAGATACATCGGCGGCGATGCCACCTATGTTATCGTTCCCAATAAGGTTATGGAGCTTGGCTGCCTTCTGAATTACACGGGCGACGCCTTCTTCTACGGCTCCCTTTCCGAGCCTATGGCATGTATCGCCGGCGGACTTCATACCTCCTGGCACAACGTTCCCGGCCATCACTATGCTCATAAAATGGACATTGTACAAAACGGTAAAATGGCCATTCTCGCCGGCGCAGGTCCTATGGGACTGGGTGCAATCGACTATGCCATTCATCGTGATGTTCATCCTTCTCTTCTGGTTGTCACCGATGTTGACGACGCAAGACTTGCCCGCGCAGCATCCATATACACCCCCGAGGATGCCAAGAAATTCGGCGTTGAGCTTCACTATGTAAACACCGCCTGCGATGATCCCGTAGGCGTGCTCCGCGGTCTGACCGGCGGCAAGGGATTTGACGATGTTTTCGTTTTCGCTCCCGTAAAACCCGTTGTTGAACAGGGCGGCGCAATCCTCGGTCACGACGGCTGCCTCAACTTCTTCGCAGGCCCCACCAAGACCGAGTTCTCGGCCGAATTCAATTTCTATAATGTTCATTACGATACCGCACACATCGCCGGCGATTCGGGCAGCAATATCGACGATGTCGTAGAGGTCATTTCCATGATGGGCAGCGGAAAGGTCAACCCCGCTTCCATGATCACCCACGTCGGCGGTCTTGACAGCGTTGTGGAAACCACCCTTAACCTCCCCAACATCAAGGGCGGCAAAAAGCTCATCTATACCCACATTTCCATGCCCCTCACCGCCATTGCCGATTTTGAAAAACTGGGAGAAACCGCTCCCATGTTCAAAAAGCTGGCCGAGATCGTTGCCGAAAACAACGGACTGTGGTGCTATGAGGCCGAGAAATACCTTCTCGCAAATGCAAAATCCATCGACTGATTTGTTTAAATTATGCCTTTTCCCGTTAAAGGATAAGCTCTTAAAGCGGGAAAAGGTCAATTGTAATATTGGAGGAAAATAAAATGAAAATCTTTCTCGACAGCGCAAATATCGAGCAGATCAAAACCGCTTACGATATGGGCGCCATCACCGGTGTAACCACCAACCCCTCGATCATTTCGAGAGAAAACAGAAAGTTTGACGATCTTCTCACCGACATCACCGCAATTATGACCGACGGCCCCGTTTTTGCCGAGGTTCTCAGCGTTGACGCCGAGGGTATGATTGAAGAAGGCAGAAAGCTTGCCGCAAAGAGCAAGAACATCGTTGTTAAGATTCCCATGATCCCCGAAGGACTTAAGGCCGTTAAGACCCTTTCTTCCGAGGGTATCACCGTTTGCAACACTGTTGTTTTCTCCTCCTGCCAGGCCATTCTTGCCGCTAATGCAGGCGCTTCCTATGTTGCTCCCTTCGTAGGCCGTATGGACGACATCGGCGAGAACGGACTCAACCTCGTTGCCGAGATCCGCGAGATCTTCGACGCTCAGGGCATCGACACCAAGATCGTTGCCGCATCGGTCCGTCATCCCGTTCATGTTGCCGAGCTTGCCAGAATGGGCACCGACATTGCCACCATGCCCTTCAAGGTGGTTATGCAGATGGCTACCAACCCCAACTCCGCCAGAGCCGTTGAAGGCTTCCTCAAGGACTGGGAAAAGGTTCCTAAATAATCAAGGCGCAAAAATCAAAAGAGGACTCACCGCGAGTCCTCTTTTTTGTTTATAGAATTATTAAATGAAATATCCAAGAGATAATCGGCCGAAATCTTAAAAAATTTACACAGTACTCTAAGGTCGTCCATGCTCGGCTCGTATTTGTCACATTCTATATAGGATATGCGTCTTTGAGTCATTCCGGTGGCTTTCCCGAGCTCGGTTTGATTAAGTCCCGCTTCTTCCCTTAGGTTCCTTATTTTCTCGCCAAAGGTTATTTTCATTTCAATCACCGCAAGTATTATAAAATAGACGGTATCTTTCTATTGACTTTTAGAAAGAAAATGTCTATAATAAACTTGTAGATAATTGTTGAAGGAGAGATAGTGTGTGAAAAGTATGGTGTGCGAAATGTGCGGAAGTAATGATATTGTTAAAAAGGACGGGCTTTATGTTTGTCAATTTTGCGGAACAAAATATTCTGTAGAAGATGCAAAAAAGATGATGATAGACGGAACGACTACATTATATTTTATTGCGCCGAAAGAGTGGCTTGGCGGATTATATCCTGAGGCTGTTTCCGCAGAAATTGGTGTAGAG
>CAKSDF010000080.1 GCA_934444695.1 uncultured Eubacteriales bacterium
CCGAACTCGTTTTCCGCCGCGTTTTTGCCGATTGAAACCACGGGAAGCTCCGCACCCATGACGCTGCGCAACCGAACCTCGTAGGAATTATCCACGGGAACCGAGCGGCTTATCTCCTGAACGGAGTCTATGCCTACGGAAATGTTGGCGCTTTGCAGAGCCTTATACGCCTTTGCAAAGGACTTGTCGATTTCCTTCTGAATGGTGCGCGCGCTGTCTATTAAATCCATCATTTCCTTTATAAGGACATTTCTTTTTTTATCAAGCAAAACGTAGCCCTGGCGGCAAAGCTTTAAGGTGTTTTCCGCATTTATAAGGTTACCCTTGGTAGGAAATAAATTTATATCCATAGCTATACCTCATAATACTTGTCAAGAATTTTCGTATCTATTCTTGTAAGCTCCTCACGGGGCAGCATTCTTAAAAGTGTCCAGCCGATTTCTATGGTTTGGTTGATACTTCTGTTTTCATCTCTGCCCTGGGAAATAAAGTTTTGCTCAAACGCCTTGCCGAAGCTTAAGTACTTCTTATCAAGGTCGGAAAGCTCGTCTTCACCGATAACCGAGGCAAGGGATCTTGCGTCCTGAACCTTGGCGCAGGCGGCGAAAAGCTGGTTGGAAACGGCGGCGTGATCGGCTCTTGTCATATCGGCACCGATGCCGTCCTTCATAAGACGGGAAAGGGAGGGCAGCACGCCCACGGGAGGATAGACTCCGGTGGCATCGCGGGTGCGGTCGAGCACTATCTGCCCCTCGGTGATATATCCGGTAAGGTCGGGAACGGGGTGGGTGATGTCGTCGTTAGGCATGGTGAGAATGGGCAGCTGGGTGACCGATCCTTTTTTACCCTTGATCATTCCGGCGCGCTCGTAAAGAGAAGCAAGGTCGGAATAAAGATATCCCGGGAATCCGCGGCGGCTGGGAATCTCGCCCTTTGACGAGCTGAATTCGCGCACAGCCTCGGCATAGGCCGTCATATCGGTCATAACCACGAGAATGTGCATTCCAAGGTCAAAGGCCAGATATTCGGCGGCGGTCAGTGCAAGCTTGGGGGTCAAAATACGCTCGATAATGGGGTCGTTTGAAAGGTTTAAGAACATAACAACCCGCTTTAAAACGCCAGAAGATTCAAAGGAGCGGCGGAAATATTCCGCAACGTCGTTTTTAACGCCCATTGCGGCGAAAACAACGGCAAATTCCTCTTCCTTGCCCGATTTGGACGAAAGCTTGGCCTGACGGACAATCTGAGCCGCAAGCTCGTTGTGTTTCATACCTGCGCCCGAGAAAATGGGCAGCTTTTGTCCGCGGATAAGGGTGGACATAGCGTCGATAGAGGAAATTCCCGTTTGTATAAAGTTTCTTGGATATTCTCGCGAAACGGGGTTGATGGGCGAGCCGTTGACGTCTCTTCTTGCGGAGGAATATATCTCTCCAAGGCCGTCTCTCGGCTTTCCCGCGCCGCTGAAAACACGGCCGAGCATTTCGGGAGCGAGGGTCATTTCCATGGGGCGGGCGGTAAAGATGAGGCGGGTATCTTTAAGGGAAATTCCCGATGTGCCTTCAAAAACCTGCACCACCGCTTTGTCTCCCGCAAGCTCGACCACACGGCCGACACGCTCTTGGCCGGAGGCGGTATATATTCTGACGACTTCTTCGTTTGCGACCCCTTCAACGCCCTCGAGGGCGATAAGAGAACCGCTTATTTCTTTAAGTCCGATGTGTTCGGTAATCAAAAAATCGACCTCCCTTTAGCGTTTGGAACGGTTTACGGCTGCCACGGTCTCGTCGATCTCTTTGTTGAGACGGTCGAAAGCGGCGGTGTCGTTGTTGCCGATGTCGCTCTTCATTTTAAGAAGCTTTTCGAAAATGCCTGTTTCGGTAAGCCTTGCGAGAGGAATGCCCGCGTCGGTGACGGTTTTGGCCTTTTCGTTGAGATTGAGTATTGTTTTCATCATAAGGAACTGCTTTTCGAGAGGAACGTATGTATCGTCCTTATGGTAGGCGTTTTGCTGCAAAAAGCCCACGCGTATGACCTTGGCGATTTCCATAATCAGCTTTTGATAATCGGGAAGAACATCCGATCCGATGAGCTTGACTATTTCCATAAGCGAGCTTTCTTCCCGCAGGATGGCCAGCATTTCGCCGCGGTATTTCATAAAGAGGGGATCGACGTTGGTATTGTACCAGTTTGAAAGGTCCCCGTCGTATTCCGAATAGCTTTCCATCCAGTTGATGGCCGGATAGTGTCTTGCATAGGCAAGGCTTTTATCAAGCGCCCAGAAGCAGCGGGTAAAGCGCTTGGTATTTTGAGTGACCGGCTCGGAAAAGTCGGAACCTTGAGGGGAAACGGCACCGATAACGGTTATGGAGCCTTCCTTTCCCGAAAGGGTCATAAAGTTGCCGGTGCGCTCGTAAAATGCTGAAAGACGGGAGGGAAGATAGGCGGGATAGCCTTCTTCGGCGGGCATCTCTTCAAGTCGGCCGGAAATTTCGCGCAGCGCCTCTGCCCAACGGGAGGTGGAGTCGGCCATCATGGCCACATCGTATCCCATATCGCGGTAGTATTCGGCCAGCGTGATGCCGGTGTATATTGATGCCTCACGGGCGGCAACAGGCATATTGGAGGTATTGGCGATAAGCACGGTACGGTCTCTGAGCTCCTTGCCGGTTCTCGGATCGATAAGTCCGCCGAATTCGTCAAGAACCTGGGTCATTTCGTTTCCGCGTTCGCCGCAGCCGACGTAGATTATGATGTCGGCGTCGCACCATTTGGCAAGCTGATGCTGGGTCATTGTTTTGCCGGTTCCGAAGCCTCCGGGTATTGCGGCGGCTCCGCCCTTTGCGACGGGGAAGAGGGTGTCGATGACCCTCTGGCCGGTTATAAGGGGCTTATCCACCGTCAGACGCTCCTTGGTGGGGCGGGGCTGGCGGATGGGCCAAAACTGGCAAAGTGTAAGCTTTTTTTCGTTGCCGATCTTGTCCTTAATGGTGACAATGTGGTCGTTTAATTTGTATTTGCCGTTTTGAGCGGCAAAGGTAACCTCTCCCGAAAGGCCGGGAGCAAGCATAATCTTGTGTACAATGGCGGGAGTCTCGGGGCAGGTGGCATATACCTGACCTTCCTCAAGCCGGTCGCCCACCTTAACGGCCACGGTTACGTCCCATTCCTTTTCGGTGTTAAGGGGAGCGGTGGCGTTGCCGCGCTGTATGAAGGGACCGAATTTCTCCTCGATTTCGGGGAGGGGGCGTTCGATACCGTCGAATATATTTCTTAAAATTCCGGGACCGAGCACGAGGGCCAGGGGACTTCCCGAGGTAACGACCGGCTCGCCGGGTTTAAGGCCGGTGGTCACTTCGTAGACCTGAATGGTGGTGGTGTCATCCTTGATTCCGATGACCTCTCCGACCAACCGTTCATTGCCCACATAGACCATTTCCTGCATGGAAAAGCCCTCGGTTTCCTTGACCGTGACAACAGGACCGTTTATTCCGTAAATAACCTTTTTGTTCAAAATTTTCGCCTCCGGTAAAGGACTATTCAATGACAAGTCCCGAATTTTCCATAAACCACTTTTGCTGAGATGACAGCCGCTCGTCAAGAGAGTCGTCAATCATCATTTCTCCGTCAGCCGATTTGACGATTATTCCGCCAAGCTCGATGGAGTTGTCGATGTGCAGCGTTATGGAATTGCCGAGATAGGAGCAGATTTCGGCGGCATATTTTTTGTCGGCTTCTCTTAAGATAAGCTCGGCGCACTGGCCTTCCATCTGCTGTCTTATGTTTTGAGCCGACTTGATAAGCAACTGCTTGTAATCGTCGGTTCCTGTAAAAATCTTTATTTGTTCTTTGGCCTTTTCAAAAATTTCAAGGCGCACCTGCTCGCGGCGCTTAAACAGATCGGCACGAGCCTTGTTTTCGGCCGCCGAGATCTTGACTCCCGCTGCCGTATTTATTTCGGAAATGCGCTGACGTTTTGTGTTGGCTATTTCCGCATCGAGTCTTATTTTCGCCTTTTCGAGAGCTTCTTCAAGGCGTTTTTGAGCGTCGCCGACCGTCTGCTCGGCCAATGCCTTGGCATTGTCGCTCATGGCTTTCATTATGACGTCTGTTTTTTCAACTGACATTTTAAACACCTCAAATCTTGATTCCGATTGCCTCTCGAATGTATTTTGTTATGGAGTCGCCCGATCTGCCCGATCCGTGTCTGTCGGGAATTTCTATGACAAGGGGTTTTGCACGGTGCAGCTTGAAATCGTCGATCTGTTCCTCTGCCAGAGAAACAAGTTTCTCGGTTATAAGCACTGCACCGATCTGATCGTCGGCGGTGGCGTCTTCAAGAGCCTTAACTACCCCGTCCCTGTCGTGGACGATGACCCCTTCGATACCCGCAAGGCGCATACCTAAAAGGGTGTCGTGATTGTCGCTGATAAGGGCAAAACGCATTGCCGGTACCTCCTTTCAGCCGATCTTAGGCGTTGATTATCATAAAGGAGATGATAACTCCGTAAAGTGCGAGGGTTTCGCCCAAAGCAACGAAGATAAGGGATTTACCGAAGGCCTTAGGATCCTCGGTGGTGGCGCCTATTGCGGCGGGGATGCCGGCGCCCAGAGCGATACCGCCGCCGATGGCAGCAATACCGGTACAAAGACCTGCGGCGAGATATTTAAGGCCGTCGCCGTTTGAGGTAACTGCAGCAGCTGCTGCGGCAGCGTCGCCGGTGTCGGCAAATGCAGTGACCGCTCCGGTTATGCAAAGGGCGGTTACTGCAACGAGGGTTGCAAAGTGTATTTTCATAGCCTTTGTGGGAGCTGCACCCTTTTTGTAGCAGCGCAGAGCGTTATAGATTGCAAAAAAGATGGCCACAGGGGGAATAAGGAACATTACAATAGAAAAGACAGACATTTTAACATACCTCCGAAGATTTTAATAAAGGTTTTAGGTTTAAAAGATTAATATTTAATGGGCTTGAACTCATGTCCCGAGCCCTCAAAGAAACGGTTGAACATCTCGTAAAATTCGAGACGCAGGCTTTGCACTCCGACCAGCAGTCCTTCCAGCACAAGTACAAATATGTTTCCGAAAACGACCACTATCCAGAATCCTACCGAATACTCGCCGAACATATTTGCAAGTGAGAAGAAAACGCTCATCATTCCAGCGTGAACAAGCACGAACGCGCCCACACGAAGGAAGGAAACGGTGTTGGTGACATAGGAAAGAATGGCTTCAAACAGCTCAAAGAATCCCTGAGTCATATAGCCGCCCCAGCTTTCGGGCTTCCAGTCCTCCTCGCCGTCGCAAAGCTTAATGAGGGGATCTTTAAGCCAGATGCAGGCTATGGGGATGACTATTCCGACTATGACAACGGGAAGAGTGGGAATACCAAGGGAGAGAATGGCGTTTGCCGCCAGCATGATCGCTCCGGCGTAGAAAAGCAGACCGCAAAGGCCGTTTTCCGAGAAGAGCGCTTCGCCGAATTCCCGCTGCTTGAGCTTGGAATAGATGTTGAGTATCAGCGCAAGAAGCATAAGCACGACGCCTATTCCCACGGCGCTGTAAAGTATGGTCATAATGTTGGACATTATTTCGATGGGTTTATGCTCGGGTGAGGCCACAAGCCCCAGCTTATAGTAGAGGGGATTGAATATTTCCTCAAACCCGAAGCATGAACCGAATACCAGTCCGAAGAAGGAACCGGCTATTCCGCAGGGAATAAGCAGCTTTCCGAGATCCATCTTTTTGAGCTTATACATAAAGTAGCCGACTAACGAAAGCACAAGTCCCTGGCCGAAATCGGCAAACATTATGCCGAAAAGCAGGGTGTATGTTATGGCCACGAAGGCGGTGGGATCGATCTCGCCGTATTTAGGCATTCCGAACATCTTTATGTAGAACTCGAAGGGACGGTGCAGAGCGGTGTTTTTGAGCTTTATGGGCGGAGAAAGCTTGGAAATGTTTTTGTTTTCGGTAAAGGAGACCGATATGCCGTCCTTGCCGTCGAAAAGCTCGGTCAGCCGCTGTGCATCGGGCTTTGGCACCCAGCCCATCATAACAAAATGATCGCCGTGGCGGGAAACGTATTTCCTCAGCTCAAATCTCGTGTTGAGCATACAGAGCTTGGAATAAAAGCTTTGTATGCTGTCGGTGCGGTTTTCAAAGTATGCCTTGAAATCGGCCTTTGTCTGCTCGGCCCGTGCGGCATCTTCTGCAAGCTGTTCATTAAGCAGCTCTATGGCTTCCGAGGGGGAGTCGACAGCGCCCGGGATATATATTTTCTCAAAAAGCAGTCCCGAGAAAATTTTATCGACCTCTTTGGCATATTCGGTGGGCACGATGTACATTCCCCAGTAATAGTCGTTGTCGTGGGAGAAAGGATAGAAGATGACATCGGGGTTGTCGGCGTATGCTGCAAGCATTCTGTATCCTTCAAGGGGCAGCCGGCCGAATCTCACCGATACAAATTCCGTTTCAAAAAAGTCGTTTATTGGAATGTCGATGGTTTCAAAATGCCTCAGAATATGTATGCAGGATTTACAGTATTCCTGCTCCTTTTCTATCATAGCCAGCTCTTTTTGAAAACCGCTTATGTCCTTTTCAATCTTGTCGACGTGAGCCTTTGCCTGTTCTCCCGAAAGGGGAAGTTCGTCGTATGCGCCCTCGGGAACGGTAATTCCCGCAGATTTTATGAGACCGTTCAAACGATCGAGCTGAGCCTTGTAGGGATTGTCCTCGCTGAGCCGCGATGCACCGCTTATAAGCGACATGTTTTCGGGATGAAAGCATCCTGCGTCACGGCAAAGGTCGAGGGTCTCATCCAGCTTTTCAAAGCTTCCGCTGACCGTTGCAAGCTCCATTTTTTCAACTGACATTATATCACCTCAAATCAAACGGGAAGAAGTTCCGTAATTTTTTCGCTGCCAAGAGAGTATCTTACCCCCTCCACAAGGGTGGTCAGGCAGTCGTATTGGTTATTTGCGAGCAGCATATATGCCGAAAGCACCGATGAGGGAGAGGTGTCAAACCGCATGGTTTTGCGGCAGATGTCTCTCACTGCCCGTCCGGCGGCAATGTCCGCCGATATGCTGTTTTTGAAGTATTCGGAATATTTCGATTGCTCGATAAAGCTGTTTACATCATCGGCCTTTCCTTCGCAAAGCTGTTCAAGCGCTTTTTTCTTGAAAATGCCGTGGATGGAAAGAAGCCGCGATTTTATTTCGCCGGGCGTGGCGTCGAAATATGTCTTTTGGCGAAGTATCATCTGAAGATTCAGAAAATCGGCTTTTATTCCGAAGATCTCAACGATTTTTTCGTCTCCGTCGGATATTTCGACAACCTTTTTGCAGAAATAGTCCTCAAAGAGAAATTCCATAAGCGAAAGATCAATGGGCTGTCCCTCGGCCGGACGGCAAAGGGAAACCATAAGAATCATATCCCGCTTTTTTATGCAGCCTAAAAGATCGTCGAAATCTTTGGCCGCCCTAAGGGCCGAAAGGTCGATATCTAAGTGCCGCTCGAGAAAATCGGGAAGGGAAGGACGGAAAAATTCCGATTTGCCGGCGTTAAGCAGCCTCGCAAAGCTCGTTACAAGCTCCTTTTCGCAATCTATTATCGAAAGACGGTAGAGCTTGGATCCCAAGGCGAAATCGAAACCGAAAAGCTCGGCAAGGTCGGTATAAAGCCGTTCCTTGAGTATTCTTTCGAGAGACTCGCGGTTTATGGCGGCATCGCTCAAATTGCCGAATCCGTCGGCGTAAAAAGGATTTTCCCTTATGGAAGCGGCCAGCTCCTGAAGATTCGAAAGGCCGGCCATCTGGCAAAGCCTTTCCTTTGAAAAGAACCTCCCGTATCGCGCCCGCGCCTTTTGAGCGGCGGCAATTTCGGATTTTAAGTTGGCAGACATAAAGTCTACACCTCCGTTACCGCGCCGACAATGTGTTTAAGCCAATTGTCCTTTTCGGCGTTGTATTTTGCGTCTATGGCGTCAAGCTGTTTCTTATACTGATCGGCCTGATCGGAAATGCGGCGGTCGGTTTCGGCCGTTTTGTTCTTCTCGTATGTTTCAAGCTCGCTGTTAAGCTTTGCATAGCGGCTGTCGTGCAGCTCTTTAACGCTCTCGGTGATATGAGAGTCTATTTCGTCCCGCTGCTGCTCGGCTTTTCTGACGTTTTCACGAAGGCTTTTGTCAAGCTTGAGTATAGCAGAAACATCGTTTATATCCATAAAAACCGTCTCCTACTCTGTCTTTGGGCGGTATGTTTTACCGCCGCGGTTTTAAAAACAAAATTACGTCCGTTTTGGCTTTTTTAGTCTTTCGGCCTTCTGCCGGCCGGCAGGTGTCAAAACGGCCGTCTGTCCGAATAAATAGCTGAAACCGCCGGCTTTGCGGCGGTTCCCCGTTTTTATTGATGCTCTTCGATATAGTGGACAAGGTCGCCTACACAGCGAAGCTTTTCGACCTCTTCGTCGGGTATTTCAACATCAAAAACATCTTCAACCGACATTATGACGTCCACAAGGTCGAGACTGTCGGCGCCGAGCTCGTCGGCCATGGATGATTCCATCGTGACCTGGCTGGGCTGAAGTTCCAACTGGGTGCAGATAATATTTCTCAATTGTTCAAAAACCATAATCGAAACCCTTTCTTAATTAACTTAA
>CAKSDF010000081.1 GCA_934444695.1 uncultured Eubacteriales bacterium
TGCCACCCTTAAAAACGAAATAGCCACCGGCAAAATATCCCACGCCTATCTTTTTACCGGCTCGAGAGGCACGGGAAAAACCACCTGCGCCAAAATTTTTGCAAAGGCGGTTAACTGCCTGCATCCTAAGAACGGAGAGCCGTGCAACGAGTGCGAAATATGCCGCGGAATAGACGACGGCACCGTGCTTGATGTTGAGGAAATCGATGCCGCTTCCAACAACGGCGTTGACAATATAAGAGAGATAAGAGATGAGGTAAACTTCACTCCTGCCCAGGCGAAATACAGGGTATACATCATCGACGAGGTGCATATGCTGTCTCCCGGTGCGTTCAACGCCCTGCTCAAAACCCTTGAAGAGCCGCCGGCGCACGTTATTTTTATACTTGCAACCACCGAAGTGCACAAGCTTCCCGCTACCATACTTTCCCGCTGCCAGAGATTTGATTTCGGCCGTATATCCTCCGAGGACATTGCCGGAAGGCTTAAATCGGTGGCCAAAAACGAGAAAATAGAGCTGGACGATGAGGCGGCGCTGCTTATTGCCGGCCTTGCCGACGGGGGAATGAGAGACGCTCTTTCGCTTCTCGACCGATGCAACACGGGGGAGGCCGTAACCGCTAAGATGGCGGGGGAGATACTCGGCCTTGCTTCAAAGGAAAGTCTTTTTGCGATTTCTTCCGCCCTTTCGGACAGGAATCTTGCCCTTTGCCTTGAAACGATCAAACAGATGAATGACAGCAGCAGCGACATTTCAAGGGTCGCCGAGCAGCTTATTAATCATTTCAGAAATATAATGATAGCAAAGGCGGTTAAAAACCCCGGGGAGCTTATCGTTTGCCAAAAGGAAGAGCTTGTGCGCTATATGAATGCGGGAGAGGGCTTCTCTATGGCGAGAATACTTGAAATTCTCGATACTTTCCAACAAACGTCCGAGAAAATGAAAAAAGCGGCTTCAAAGCGCGTGGAACTTGAAATGGCCTTTGTCTCGCTTTGTGTAAACGAGCAGAGTATGATGATAGGTGCAGCACCTGTTCAAAGCCATACGAACACTGTACCCGTTCAAAACGGCTATCCGGGCGGAGCGCAGAACTTCCAAAGCACATCTGCCATTGGAGCGCAGAGCTTCCGAAACGCCGCGCAAAACGGATTTTCCGAAGGAACGCAGATTGGACACAACCTTCAAAACGCCGACCAAAGCGGCGCACCCTTTGCCGACGGCGGAGAGACTGCTGCGGAAAGAAAAAACGCGGATGGCGGTAACGGCGCAGCAAGCGGCAGAATGCTCGATTCCGGAAAAGACTCTGTTGCCGGAAATGCATCAGCCGACGGTAAAGCGCCCACGGATAACAGGTTTTCCGTTTCCGATAAAGCCTCGGTGGCCGAAAAAATTGCCGCTCTCAAAAGAGCCGCCTTTGCCGACAGAACCGGGCACAATCCCTTCGACATTCCGACCGACAAATCGGCCGGCGGTTTTTCCGACAAGCTTAGCAGTCAAGGCGATTCAAGCGTTGAGGAAGAATCAAAAACGCAGCATACACCGGGCATTGAAGAAAATTTAAAAGCCAAAGATGAACCGCAGTCTGACCGTCTGCCGTGGTCCGAAAGCGACCAAAGCTCCATCGAGCTTGCCGAACGTGCGGCCGAAAAATATCGCGGTTCAGCCGAAGATGATCCGCCCCCATGGGACGAGGAAATACCCGATTTTCTGCCCTATGAGGAAAGAATGGAGCAGGCTGGCGAAAACAATGGGAATCCCGACGGGCAAGCGGAGCAACAACCGAGTGTGCAGTCGGAAATGTCAAGCATCGGTGCTGATGAATGTCAAAGAAATGACATAGGCAATCCCGATTATATGACGGTCGAAAGGGAGGCTGTCGACATCACCGCTGACAATGATGCAGCACTAACCGATAATGCGGCGCCGACCGATAACGAGACAGTCGTTAATATACCCGGTGACGATATATCGGTTGAAAATTCCATTGCCGGCAGTGAAATTTCCGATAACGAAATGGGCAACACTGCGGACAACAGCTATAGCACACCGGTCGACAGTGCACCGGCTGATAATGTCCCGATTGATAATATCCCGGCCGATAATGCACCGACCGTCGACGGTTTTGACGGAAATGCATCGGCATCGATTGCCGTTCCCGCACCTCAAGGGGTCGGGCAAAGCACGCAGGCTGAAAGCGGCATCGCCGCAGCCGAAAGGAACGACGGATCAAAAGATGACCGACAGCCCGAAAGATTCGGCAAATGGCCCGAGGTGCTTTTAGCTCTGTCGGAAATCAACCGTATGCTTTCTTCCACCCTTAAGGCAAGCTCGGCATATATAAAGGGCGACAATCTTTTGCTCATAAAATCCGAAAATCCCATGTTTTTTGAGCTGATCCGAAAGGAATCCAAAAACAAAAATGACATTCGCGCGGCCCTTATGAAAATTACCGGCAAGCAGTTCCGTCTCGGACCTTATGAGCCGGGAACGGTAAAGCCTAAGGCCGATCCCATGATGGTATTCCTCGAAGAGATGAAGCAAAAGGGCATAAATATTGTCGAAAAGCAATAGTTTACAAAGCCTGTAGGCTGTGGTATAATTTTCTGCGAAAAACGGCATTGCTAAAGGCCGCATTTGCAAATTTCAATTAAAAATTCAAATGTAAAAACCGAAAGGACAGATAAAATATGAAGGCAAGATTACCCAAGGGCTACGGCGGCGGACCGGGCAATATGAACAGTATGATCAAGCAGGCTCAGAAGATGCAGGCCGATGCAGAGGCGCTGCAGGGCGAGCTTGAAACCAGAGAATATACCGCCGTTTCGGGCGGAATGGTGGAGGTTACCGTTACCGGCGACCATAAAATCAAAAGCATAAGCATTAAACCCGAGGCGGTCGATCCCGATGATGTGGAAATGCTTGAGGATATGATCGTTGCGGCGGTCAACGAGGCTCAGCAGAAGGCCGACGACACCGCAGCCGAGGAAATGGGCAAGATAACCGGCGGAATGAACATACCGGGACTCGGAGGAATGTTTTAAACAATGGCATCCTATAATGTAGCCCCTCTCGAGGAGCTTATTGACCAATTTGCCCGTCTGCCCGGAATAGGGAGGAAAACGGCTCAGCGGCTTTCATTTTATGTGCTTGGCCTGCCCGACGGTGAGGCCGAAAAGTTTGCCGATGCCATTTTAGAGGCTCATAAAAAGATACATTCCTGCAAGGTCTGCCAAAATCTCACCGATGGGGAATGCTGCTCTATCTGCTCGTCATTAGCAAGGGACAGATCCACAATATGCGTTGTGGAGGATCCGAGGGATGTTATGGCCTTTGAGCGGACGGGAGATTATAACGGACTCTATCATGTGCTGCACGGAGTCATTTCCCCCATGGACGGGGTGGGACCCGATCAGATACGCATAAAGGAATTGCTTTCGAGACTGGGCGGAGACGAGGTTAAAGAGGTCATTATGGCCACCAATCCGACCGTTGAGGGAGAAGCGACGGCCATGTATATTTCAAAGCTTTTAAAGCCCCTTGGCATAAAAATCTCCCGCTTGGCCTACGGTATCCCGGTTGGCGGCGATCTTCAGTATGCCGATGAGGTCACCCTTTCGAGGGCGCTGGAGGGTCGAAACGAGCTTTAAATGGCAGTTTCGTTGTTTCTTAACCTTGAACAATCGGCGTTTGACCGTCGATGTTTAAGCAACGCACACATACGAGCACGAGCATTGTTGCCAACAGACAGCTCGCAATTATAATTACAAATTCGCAAAAAGGAGAATGACCGTGGAGAGAGAATCCATAAAACCCATTGCCAACAACAAAAAAGCCTTCCACGATTATTTTGTGGAAGAGCGATTTGAAGCCGGAATAGAGCTTTTCGGCACCGAGGTTAAGGCCATAAGAGCCGGCGGAGTCAATTTAAAAGATTCCTGGTGCGCTATTGAGGACGGAGAAATCTTCGTCAACGGTATGCACATCAGCCCTTACGATAAGGGAAATGTTTTCAACTGCGACAGCTACCGTGTGCGAAAGCTTCTTATGCACAAAAAGGAGATAATGCGCCTTTACGGCACCCTAAAACAGCAGGGACTGACCCTTATACCGCTTTCGGTCTATTTCAAGGGGTCGCTTGTTAAGGTCAGCGTAGGCCTTTGCAAGGGTAAAAAGATATACGACAAGCGGGAAGACGCCGCCAAAAGGGACGCCAAACGCAACATCGACCGCGCAATCAAGGAACGCAATTTCAGATAAAAATATTTTTCCGAATTGTAAATATAAAATGATTATAATTCCAAAAAGTAAATATTCTTATAGCTCAAACCCCTGCCAACAGTGTTGACAGGGGTTTCGTTTTTTTGTCGCGATAAAGCCTTATTTCTAAAAAAGAAAATATTCCTATATTTGCTTACGAATATCCTATGCTTTTTTAACAGCTTTTTGTGGGATACGGTAGAGATGATTTGGATTTATTCTTCGCTTGCAAAAACGGTTGAAAAAACGCACATAGCCTGATCGTACCATTCAAGCTCTCTGTTTAAAGCTGCGGGATCTCTTGTAAGAGCATTTATGCCTTTCGCAATTGCTTTTATTCCGCCTTTAATGGCTCCTCCCGCAAGTGATCCAATGGCAAGTCCCGCGCCTACCGCTCCGCCGGAGAAAAGTCCTGCTGCTACGCCGCGGGAGGCGGTGCCGTCAAAAACTCTTGTGTTCTGTGCAAAATCTTCCTTTTTTAACTGCTTGCTTGTTCCGCCGGCATATATAACAACAAGGAGCATATTTCCTTGACGGGTTAAGGTTATATAGTAGTTGTAATAATCGTATTCGTGCTCGGGGTGTATGAGTTGTAGGCAATCATAGGTTTCCCCAAATATACCTCCTGTACTTATTTCATCCAAATAACATTTTTGTACAAATCCGTAATCATCGGCAACCGAAGAAATGATGTCGCTCAGATCCTGATAAGACACATCTTCATCAGAATATATTCTTGTTCTTGCTAATTCCATTAAATTTTTCAATTTCATAACTTGTTCCTCCCAAAAATACACAAATATACTAAAAATACAATACCATAGTATTTTAATATTGTCAAGTGATTTTTGTATAATAGTATTATAATATTTGATTTGAGGAAACAAAATGCTTAACGAAACTATTAAACGGCTGAGAACGGCAAAAAACTGGACCCAGGTAGACCTGGCGAAGGCTCTGGGCGTTTCAAAACAAAGCGTCTCCAACTGGGAAAACGACAATATTCTGCCGTCGGTGGATATGGTCATTAAAATAGCGGGTGTTTTTTCGGTCTCTACCGACTATCTCCTGGGCCTCGATTCGCTCAAAACCCTTGATGTCAGCGGACTTTCGATAGAACAGATTGCCCATATCGAAAGCATCGTTAAGGATCTTAAAAATCTTTCAAAAGCCGATTGAATACAGTCGGCTTTTTTGATATAATAAAGGGCGGCGGAAAATGCAAAAGTTTACCGTCAAAAAACCGCATTTAATAAATCGCATCAGTACCAAATAAAAGGTGAAAAATAATGGACATAACAAAAGAGATAAAACAAATCGAATACAACGGAAAGGTCGCATACCTTAAACCCATGCTCATCGAAAAGGCGGTGGACGGCCGTCCCTTTAAAAAGCGCCCGACAATTCTCGTGCTGCCCGGCGGGGGATACGGTTTTGTGTCGGACAGAGAGGGCGAGCCGGTGGCGCGATATTTTAACGCCGAGGGCTTCAACTGCTTTGTGCTTCGATATACCATAAATCAGGGAGAGGCCTGCTTTCCCGCGCCCCTTTATCAGGCGGCAAAGGCTATGGAATATATCCGTAAAAACTGCGATGAGTTTAATGTCGATCCGTCGAGGGTGTTTGTCATAGGGTTTTCGGCCGGCGGGCATCTTGCGGCGTGGCTTTCAAACGGTTGCGGCAGCGATCTTGCAAAGAGTCTTGAAATTGACGAGACCCTTTCCAAACCTAACGGTCAGGTGCTTTGCTATCCGGTCATAACAAACGAAAAAGGCCTTGCAAACGAAGGGTCATTTGTCAATCTTTTCGGCTGTGAGGATTTTCGCGAAAGGCCCGAGCTTCCCGACCTTTCCTGCGAGAAGATGGTCACAAAAAATTCCCCGCCCGCATTTATCTGGCAGACGGTGGACGACGATATTGTCCCTTCGGAAAATTCGCTCATTATGGCCTTGGCGCTTAAAAAGGCAGGGGTGCCTTTCGAGCTTCATATGTATGAGAGCGGACCCCACGGACTGTCGGTTTGCAACGAGACCAGCGAGATGGTGTCGAAGGAATGTGAAGGCTGGAAAAAGCTTTGCGTTGACTTTTTGAAGAGATTGTGAGATAATATACCTTGCAAAGGGGAAAAAACTCTTTTTTGCAAGGTTTATCCTGCTTTGCATGGCATAAGAATTCCTATATGCATATGGGGGCGTAAAGGCTTCGACGGGGATTCGGAACCGAGATAAGCGAGCAGCGTTGCGGACACGCTTTAAACGCCGTAACTTTAAAATTAAACGACAACAATACTGTTGCCTACGCTGCTTAATTAAGCAGCCGTCTTTACCCGAAGTACCGCGGTCGGGATAAAGGCGTCGATTAGCGGTGAACGTAAGTCGGTATGTGCCTCGAACCGGCTTATGAATAAGAGGCTACCGAGTCTTTCAGCCTGCCGTTTGGCGGGAAGATGAGGGAATTTTAAATAAACGACTGCGCTCGGAGAAGGTTTTGGGAAAGAGTTTTCGGACACGGGTTCGATTCCCGTCGCCTCCACCAATTCAAAAGCCGCTTAAACAGCGGCTTTTCTTTTATTTATGCGGGTTTCAGCGATTTTTAAGAATAGAATTATATTTCTAAAACAATATAATTATTGCACACGCAACAGAAAAAGTGCACACGAAAATGCACACGAAAGAACAAGCCGCCACAGTTGCAGCCCTTTTTCAGATCGGTTTTTGTTAACAGCCTGTGAGGCTTTCTGAGAGTTAAATACGTTTTCAATGTGTGAAATATCTGTTGGTGTATTGAAGCGAGAAAATCGGAATTATTCCATAAGGAATTTTGAACCTGTGAAAGAATTGAATCTCGGGTCTGTCAAGCGGTTGTTTTTTATCAATAATTGTGTTAATATGACCAAAAGGAGGCGGCGAAATGATAAAGAAAATAATGTGCGCTTTTTTGGCGCTTTCGGTGACTTTGTCGGGCTGTGTTTTGACCGATGTTTTTTCTTCGGCCGAACGGTCGGACGGCACTTTTGAGGAAATTTCAATGCTCGAGAAATATGACGGACGAAGCGCCGGCATCATTACCCCCGTCAGGGATCAGGGAGACAGCAATCTTTGTTGGGCCTATTCATCTTCGTCGGCATCCGAGGCAAGCGTTTTAAAAAACGGGCTTACCGATAAATCCCAAAGCGAGTTTTATCTCAATCCCGTCGCCACGGCATACAGGGCTTTTAAAAGGACCTCCGACCCTCTCGGAAACACGGGGGGAGATTGGCAAAGCGCCGATTATATGAAGGCTGCGGGAAATCCTTTAAAGGCGGTCAAGCTTTTTTCCATGTGGTGGGGGCCCACCGAAAGCACTTCTGCGGCGGCAGATCCCTTTGAAAATCCTTCTTTCCGCTTTGAAAACGGGTTTTATATTCCCGAAAAGGACGATCTCGACGAATATATCGCCGACATAAAGGAGGCCGTGGCAAAATACGGCGCTGTGACCTTTCAGTATAACAACGTCAGAGAGGCAGAGTATTACAATCCGAGAGCCGAAAAGGGCTCGGACAGCTTTCCCCACGCCTGCACCGTCATCGGTTGGGACGATACCATAAAGGCCGACAGATTTTCTCCATCGGAGGCAGGCAGAGACGGCGGCTGGCTTGTGAAAAACAGCTACCGCTCCCTTGAATATTTCTGGCTTTCCTACGAAAACACAAGTTCGTGCGTTTACGCTTTTACCTATGCGCCCGCCGAAAAATACGATTATAACTATTATTACGACGGCAATTTGGATGACTTTTCCATTCGAAACGACAAGACGGCGGCAAATGTTTTTGAGGCCAAAAAGGGCGGAGAAAACGGAAAAACCGAGGTGCTTAGGGCGGTTAACGCCGCCGTGCAGGGGGAGAACATTACCGTCAAAGCCGAAATTTATACAGACCTTGACGATCCCTTTTCGGAAAACAGGAATGTTCCCACAGCGGGAGGAAAGCTTGCCGCATCGGTGCAAAAAACCTTTGACCACGGCGGATATGTCACCCTTGAGCTTGAAAAAAGCGTGCCTCTTGAAAAAGGAAGCTTCTTTTCGGTCATAATCCGCGTGGAAAACCCAAAAGGCAACGCCAAGATCGTCACGGCCTATAAGGATCTTATGACCCTTTCTTATGCGGGAGAGAATTTTTCAAAGCTTTCAAACTGCGTCGGCCGCATAAAGGCTTTCACAAAGCTTGAGGACGGCAAAGACGAGCTTTCGGGAAATTTCACAAATCTTATAATTCCCGTGCGGTTTGCCGACGAGGAGGAATATATACACGACATATACGGCTCGGCCGACGTGCTGACCATTATGGACAATTCCTATAATTCCGCCGAATACAGCG
>CAKSDF010000082.1 GCA_934444695.1 uncultured Eubacteriales bacterium
GTACAGGCTTATGCCAGGGTGGAGTTTGTGAAGCAGGCGCAGGACAATGTGCGGCGTATCTTCAAGCTGATGTGCCTTTCGCTGCATGAGGAATTCGGCTTCGGCAAAGACCGCTGCACACGGCTGATCGGCAGGATCAACGCACTTGCCGCCGAGCATGAGCGCGACGAGGTCTACTGGCAGCACGTCGACAGCGTCATGCAGGAGCTGGGTGTGGACTTCATCGCCGAAAACTATGAGGAGGTAGACCGATGAGAAAGGCACGGGCATACCCGCCGAAGCTGTGCGCCATCTGCGGGGAGCTGTATCACCCTTTGGGCGGCAATACGCGGTATTGCGTGAATTGCCGTTCTATTGCCGAAAAAAGGCGCAAAGAGGAAAACGGGGATCGCAATATGGTCAGAGCGAAAAAACGGCAAAAAGAGGGTAAGGAAGCGCAAAGAACGTGGTCGGAGGTGATCCGCGTGTGTGAACAGCACCACTGCACATACGGACAAGCCGTTGCAAGAGGGCTGATCTGAAGGAGGGAGCCTATGTCCAAACGCTATGTATCCGGCGAAGTCGACTGCCCGTTTTACCGCTCGGAGGACGCACAGAAGCTCTATTGCGAGGGCATCGGCGACGGCACCGCCCTCCATCTGGCGTTTGCCTCTCAAACGGAGAAGCGGGCATACAAGGACAGCTATTGCTGCCGCGAATTCGGGGACTGCCGGATTGCGGACATGCTATACAGCAAATACGAGGAGGAAGCGGATGCCAAAATACGGGAACCGGAAAACGACTGCAGGCGGGCGGACATTTGATTCCGCCAAAGAGGCGCGGCGGTATCAGCAGCTCCGCCTTGCGGAAAAGGCGGGCGCAATCCGCAATCTGCAGATGCAGGTCAGACGGGAGCTGATCCCGGCACAGTACATAAACGGCAGATGCGCCGAGCGGGCAGTCACCTACACGTCGGATTTTGAATACGACACCGACAGCGGGCATACGGTCGAGGATGTCAAGGGAATGCGGACAAAGGAATATGTGATCAAGCGCAAGCTGATGCTGTATATCCACGGCATCCGGATCACGGAGATATGAGGCGGGAAACCGTCTCATATTTTTTTGCAAAAAAGTGCAGGGGGGGTGGATTCGCTTTTTCCGACGTTTTAAGTATACTCGTATCAGGACGGGAAAGGAAGGAGTTTCTTGTGGAGTGGAACGACATCAAGACCGAGTATATCACCACGGGCATATCATACAAGAAGCTCGCGGAAAAGCACGGCATACCGTTTACCACCCTGTCGCAGAGGGGCACAAAAGAGCACTGGAAGGAGCTGCGGAGAAAACATCGCGAAAACATTGTGATGAAATCCGTGAAAAAGGCAGAGGACAGGGCGGTTGATTACAAATCCGTGCTGTATGAGCTTGCCTATAAGGTCGCACGGCAGCTCGCCGAGCTTACGGACGACAAGTCCGTTGAACAGCTTGCCAGAGCCGGCATCAAACCGAGGGACATCACCGGCGCGATCAAAGACCTTGAGGATGCGCTGCATGTCAAAAGCGATGCCGACCTGCGGGAACAGGAGGCGCGCATTGCCAAGCTGAAACGGGATGCAGAGGAGAACGGGACAGACCGGACGGTTCAGGTGATCATCGCGGGGGACGCGGAAAAATACAGCAGATAAGGCATCATTTGTGGGAATGTACAGCCGCAGAAAGGACATGCGCGGTGGGGGTCAACGGTGCGGATGCCTTAACGTTAACGGAGGGACAGCGGTGGCGGTACTGACAATTGATCCGCCGAGCAAAAAGCAGGAGCTTTTCCTGTGCGCCGACACAAAGCATATTGCTTTCGGCGGGGCGCGGGGCGGCGGCAAGAGCTGGGCGGTGCGGACAAAGGCAAAGCTGCTCGCGCTTAACTATGCGGGCATCAAGATTCTGATCGTCCGCAGAACCTATCCCGAGCTTCTGAACAACCACATCAACATTCTGATCCCCGAGCTGAACGGCATCGCCGGGTACAACAAGTCGGAAAAGGTGTTCACCTTTCCAAACGGCAGCATCATCAAATTCGGCTATTGCGGCGGGGATCAGGATCTGCTCCAGTATCAGGGATCGGAATGGGACGTTATCTTTTTAGACGAGGCAACGCAGCTGTCGGAATACCAGATGAAAACCATTACCGCCTGTCTGCGCGGTGTCAACCGTTTTCCGAAGCGGGTGTATTACACCTGCAACCCCGGCGGACAGGGACATCAGTACATCAAGCGCATTTTCATCGACAGGGCATATGAGGACGGCGAACAGGCGGAGGATTACACCTTTATCCAGTCTCTCGTCACCGACAACAAGGTGCTGATGGCATCGCAGCCCGACTATATCCGGCAGCTTGAGGCACTGCCGCCGAAGCTGCGCGAGGCATGGCTGTACGGCTCATGGGATGTCTATGAGGGGCAGTTCTTTGAGGAATTTGCCGACCGCCCGGAGCATTACGCGGACAGGCAGTGGACGCATGTGATCGAGCCGTTTGAGATCCCCGACGGTTGGCAGATCTTCCGCTCGTTTGACTGGGGCTATCATCACCCATTTTCCTGCGGCTGGTATGCCATGGACTATGACGGCGTGATATATCGCATTTTAGAGCTGTACGGCTGCACGAAAACGCCGAATGAGGGGGTCAAATGGATCCCCGAAAAGGTGTTTGACGAGATCCACCGCATCGAATCCGAGCACCGGTGGCTCCGGGGGAAAAAGATCACCGGTGTTGCCGACCCCGCCATATGGAACGGTGAAACGGGCGAGAGCATCGCCGAAAAAGCCGCCAAGCGGCAGGTCTATTTTCAAAAGGGCGACCACGAACGGCTGACGGGATGGATGCAGTGCCATTACCGGCTGGCGTTCGATGAAAACGGCTATCCGATGTTCTATGTATTCCGGAATTGCCGGGGCTTTGTGCGGACGATCCCGCTCCTCATGTATGACGGGCACAAGCCGGAGGACATCGACACGGACGGCGAGGATCATATTGCCGACGAGTGGCGGTATCTGCTGATGAGCCGCCCGATCAAGCCGAGGACGGCAAAGGCTCCCGACAGGTACGGCGAAACGCCGCAGAGCCTTTTCCTCGACATTCCGAAAGAGGACATTATCGCCAAACCGGGCAGACAGCGAATGGAGGTTATCGAATAGTGGGTCTGTTTGATCGTTTCAAGCCAAACGGCGAAGAGCAAAGCGAAGCCGCGGACGGGTTTGCGGTGCTTAGCGCACCGATCGGCAGGGAGGCCGTGCGGAAAGCGGCGCTGACCCTGCAGAAATACAAGGAGGGCAAAGCCAACCTTGAGCGCCGGATCGTGGACAATGAGCAGTGGTACAAGCTGCGGCATTGGGAATGCATGCGGGACAAGCAAAGCGACGTGCAGCCCGTGTCGGCGTGGCTGTTCAACTGCATTGCCAACAAGCATGCCGACGCCATGGATAACTTCCCCTCCCCTAACATCCTGCCGCGCGAAGAGGGCGACAAAGCCGAGGCGGAAATGCTGTCCTCCATCCTCCCCGTGATACTGGATCAGAATGAGTTTGAGCAGACGTATTCGGAGGTGTGGGACTATAAGCTCAAGGCGGGCACCGGCGTATACGGCGTATTCTGGGACAAGTCCAAGCTGAACGGACTCGGCGACATTGCCATCCGCAAGATCGACCTGATCAATCTGTTCTGGGAGCCGGGCATCACCGACATCCAGCGCTCGCGCCACCTGTTCCACGTCGAGCTGACGGACAACGATGTTTTGCTCTCCGCCTATCCGCAGCTTCGGGGCAAGCTCGGGACATCGACGATGGACATTGCCAGGTACAGCTATGACGACACGGTGGACACGAGCGAAAAATCCGTTGTTGTCGACTGGTACTACAAGAAGCAGCAGGGCGGGCGTACGGTGCTGCATTACTGCAAATACGTCAACGACACCGTGCTGTTTGCAACGGAAAACGAGCCGGAATTTGCCGATGCCGGATGGTATGCCCACGGGCTGTATCCGTTCATCTTCGATCCGCTGTTCGCCGTGGAGGGTACGCCGTGCGGCTTCGGTTATATCGATGTCGGCAAGGATGCACAGGGCTACATAGACCGCGGCAACCAAGCCATCATGCGCAATATGCTTGCCAACGCCAAGCCGCGCCACTTCATCCGCAATGACGGCTCGGTCAACGAGGCGGAATATGCGGACACTGCAAAGGACTTTATCCATGTGGACGGCAATCTCGGGCAGGACAGCATCCTCCCCGTGCAGGGCAAGCCGCTCAATGACATTTATGTGCAGGTCATCAACAACAAGATCGACGAGCTGAAGGAGACGACCGGCAACCGCGACATCTCCACCGGCGGCACCACGTCGGGCGTGACGGCGGCATCCGCCATTGCCGCCATGCAGGAGGCGGGCAGCAAGCTGTCGCGGGACAACAACAAGGCGTCCTATCGGGCATTCCGCCGGATGTGTCTGATGGTGATCGAGCTGATCCGCCAGTTTTACGACATGCCGCGCTGCTTCCGTATCCTCGGCGAAAACGGGACGGAGCGCTTTGTGCAGTACAGCAATGCGGGCATACAGCCTCAGTCACAGGGCGTGGACATGGGGGTGGATATGGGCTACCGTCTGCCGCTGTTTGATATTGAGATCACAGCACAGAAGCGAAGCCCGTACAGCAAGATGTCGCAGAATGAATTGGCGCTGCAGTTCTTCTCCGCGGGCTTCTTCAATCCGCAGATCGCCGATCAGGCGCTCGCCTGTATCGACATGATGGATTTTGACCGCAAACAGTTCGTGATGCAGAAGATCGCCCAAAACGGCGGGATGTATCAGCAGATGCTCCGAATGCAGCAGCAGATGCTCCTGCTTGCGCAGATGGTCGACCGCGATCACGGCTCCAACCTTGCCGAACAGCTTGCGGCAGGCATGACAGGCGGCGCTCCCGTAGCACCGATTGACGGCGATCTTGCCGGAAACGTCGGACAGACCGGGGCGCTCGGCGGGAGCGGAAAAAGCGCGGAGGCAAGCAACACCAGACAGGCACGGCAGAGAGTGGCGGATGCCACTTCGCCGACATAAGGAGGGCAAAACATGAGTAAATCCGTAAAGATTCCCACGACCACGGCGCCCGAATGGGCATGCGAGATCAACGGCAAGGTATACCGCTTTCCCTCCGGCACCACACAGACGGTACCGGATGAGGTCGCCGCCGTCATCGCCAACCTTGCGGCATCAGAGCCGAAGAAGGCGGGCAATCTCGGCTCCCCGGGTCAGGTGCTGACAAGGACGGAGACGGGAACATGCTGGACAAGCCTGCCCAAGGGAAAAGCCGTCGCCGACGCGGCGGGCGATGCACCTACGGCGGCAGAATTCAAGGCACTGCTTGACTCGTTGCGGGCGGCGGGACTGATCGCGGGCTGACGATGATCGACGTGCGATTTGAGATTGACGGGGACAGAAAGACGCTTTGCCTGACCGTAAACGGTCACGCAGGGCAGGCGGAGGCAGGGCATGACATTATCTGCGCCGCCGCTTCCATCCTCGCCTATACGACGGCACAGGCGGTCATAACAATGCACGGAGAGGACAAGCTCATAAAGCGCCCGCGCATCCGGCTAAACAGCGGCAATGCCGTCATCACCTGCAAGCCGAAGGCAACCGGCTATGCGGAGGCGCTGCACACCTTTTCGATTGCGCAGGTCGGCTACCGTCTGCTTGCGCACAACTATCCGGACTATGTCCGGCTCACCGGGTTCGGCAGGGGCTAGACCCCATCCGATAATACGAGTCGCCCACGATACGGGCAGAAAGGATACCGCATGAATATCCACAGCATTCTCCGCTGCATCGACCTTCAGCTGTTTGCCGAGGGCGGCGATGCGGGCGGAGCCGCGGGCGTAACGGGGACGGACGCCGCGTCCCATACCAAGGGCGCAGAGCCTCTTGCCGCCGTCAAATACGGCATACAGGAGGAGCCGGTGCAGGACGCCTCTGCACCAACCGTTGAGACACCCGACCGCAATGCAGAGTTTGAGCGCCTGATCAAGGGCGAATACAAAGACCTCTACGATGCACGGGTGCAGGACACCATCCAGAAGCGGCTCAAAGGGACACGGGATACCGTGGAAAAATATGAAGCCCTCGCACCGGTTCGGGATATGCTGGCGAAGAAGTACAACGTTGATCCGGAGGATGCCAAGGCACTGACGGCGGCCATCGAGGAGGATGACGCCTACTACGAGCAGGAAGCCATGGAAAAAGGGATCACTGTGCCGCAGCTCAAAGAGATCCGCAAGATGGAAAAGGAAAATGCCGAGCTCAGGCGGCAGATGCGGGAGCGCGAGGCGGAGGAAAACGCTTCGCGGCTCTACTCTGCATGGATGCAGCAGGCCGAGCAGGCGAAAACGGTGTATCCGACCTTTGACCTGAATGCGGAAATGCAGAATCCGCGCTTTATCGACCTGATCCGGAACAACGTCGATGTGCGGACGGCTTACGAGGTGCTGCACAAGGACGAGATCATCCCGGCAGCGATGCAGTTCACCGCCAGGACCGTTGAGCAGAAGATCGCCAACAAAATTATCGCCGGAGGAACAAGACCGGCGGAAAACGGCAGCCATGCGCAAAGCACGGCGGTCGTCAAAAGCGATCCGTCACAGCTCACAAAGGAGGACAGGCAGGAGATCATCCGCCGTGTACAGCGGGGAGAGAAGATCAGATTCTGACCGGCTCTCCCCACACCGAAAGGAGAGTAAACATGAAATTCATCCGCAATCTGTTCAATCTGCAGCTTTTTGCCGATCTGAACACCAACACGACCGGCAGCAACACGACCGGCAACAATCTGTCCGCCGAGATGAAGACGTTTTATGACATGACGCTCATCGACGAGGCGGGACCGCAGCTCGTACACAGCCAGTTCGGGCAGAAGCGCCCCATTCCGAAGGGCAGCGGCAAGACCATCGAATTCCGCAAATTCTCGCCTCTGCCCAAGGCGACTACGGCGCTGACCGAGGGCGTCACCCCCGACGGCGGCAAGCTGAACGTCAGCACGGTCACGGCGACCGTCGGGCAGTACGGTTACTACATCGTACAGTCCGATATGCTTGAGCTGACCGCCCTTGACAACACCATCCTCGAGGCGACCCAGCTGCTCGGCAAGCAGGCGGGCAACACGCTGGACACTATCGTCCGCAACGTGCTGATCGGCTGCCCCAACGTCAACTACTGCCCCAAGATCAGCGGCGGCGCCGAAACGGCGGTCACCTCCCGCTCCGCCATGGACACCACCTCGCAGCTTACGGTCGATGTGGTGCAGCAGGTCGTCGCCAAGCTCCGCGCCAACAACGCGCCGACGATTGACGGCGACTATGTGGCGATCATTCACCCGTATGTGGCGTATGACCTGATGCGCGATCCCGAGTGGATCGACGCGCACAAGTATGCGCAGCCCGAAAACCTGTATGCCGGAGAGATCGGCAAGGTGGCGGGCGTCCGCTTTGTGCAGACCACCGAAGCCAAGGTATGGCGTGACAACACCTGCCCCGCGCAGTCCGGTGCCACTCCCGCCTATTACGGCGTGTTTGCCACGCTGTTCCTCGGCAAGAACGCCTACGGCGTGACCGAGGTGACCGGCGGCGGGCTGCAGACCATCGTCAAGCAGAAGGGCTCCGGCGGCACCGCCGATCCTCTGGATCAGCGTTCGTCCGTGGGCTGGAAAGCGATCGAGACCGCCGAGATCCTCGTGCCGAACTACATGGTTCGCGTCGAGTCCTGCTCCAAGCGGTTTTCCGCCAATGTGACCGCAAACTGACCGACCGGGGGGAGGGGTGCTCCCCTCCCCCTCTGCTTTTTAAGGAGGACATTATGGCAGCTGCAAATAAAGAAGTGAAAGAACCCGCGACCGAAAAGACGGTGAAGATCCGGCTCCCGCGCACCAAGGCGGAGGACGGAGACGTGTTCGTGTCCGTAAACGACAGAAACTGGCTGATCCGGCGCGGCGTCGAGGTCGAAGTGCCCGAGTGCGTCGCGGAGGTGCTGCGGCATCAGGAGGACGCGCTGGAGGAGGCGTATCTGTTCTGCGAAGCCAACAAGCAGGATTGAGTGTATGGGGGGCAGCGATGCTCCCCATTCTCTGAACGGAGGGAAAACCGATGACCGTTATCGAAGCCGTCAACCGTATTGACAGCGTAAAACCGAACAACTATACACAGGCGGACAAGGTGGCGTGGCTGTCGCAGCTCGACGGCAGGGTTAAGGCGGAGATCATCGACACGCACGAGGATGCGCCGGTCGTGAATTTCTCCGGCTACGACAAGGACACGCCGCTCGGGACGGCACTGCTTGTGCCGTACCCATATGACGAGCTGTACCCGCTGTGGCTTGAGGCGCGGATCGACTATGCCAACAGCGAATACACCCGGTATAACAACAGCATGGCGATGTTCAACACCGCCTATGCCGATTACGAGCGCTATTACAACCGGACGCACATGCCGCACGGCACGAATCTCCGGCTTTTCTGAGGAGGCGGACGCATGAACTACCCGATGCTTTCCGAAACGGATATTGCGCGGCAGATGACCGACACC
>CAKSDF010000083.1 GCA_934444695.1 uncultured Eubacteriales bacterium
CCCTTTGAGAAAACCCTTGAAACGGCCGAGCAGAAAATGGAGGGCAAGCACGCCAAGGTGCCGGATGTGGAAACCGATGAGATTTGTCCCAATTGCGGCAAAAAGATGGTCATAAAAAACAGCAGGTTCGGAAAATTCCTTGCCTGTTCCGGCTATCCCGAATGCAAAACCACAAAATCCATCGTCACGGTTACAAAGGGCTTCTGTCCCAAGTGCGGAAAGCCCATTGTCGAGAGAAAATCAAAGCGCGGCTATAAATATTACGGCTGCGAGGACTATAAAGACTGCAAGTTTATGACCTGGGACGTGCCCACCGACGAGCTTTGTCCCAAGTGCGGAAAGACCCTCTTTAAACGCCGCGGCGGATTCATCGTCTGCAACAACGAAGGCTGCGGATACGAGCGGGTGGCCGAGAAAAAGCCGAGAGGCAGAAAAAAGGCGGAAAAGACCGATGAATAACCTGACCGCAACCGTTGTGGGAGCGGGACTTGCGGGATGCGAGGCGGCACTGCAGCTTGCAAACCGCAATGTCAAGGTTACCCTTTTCGAAATGAAGCCGCAGAAAAAATCCCCCGCCCATAAAACCGACGGTTTTGCCGAGCTTGTTTGCTCAAATTCCCTTAAAGCTCAGCGTGTTTCATCGGCCGGAGGACTGCTTAAGGCGGAAATGGCCGAGCTTTCGTCGGTGTGCGTTGAGACGGCCTATAAATGCGCCGTTCCCGCAGGCGGAGCGCTGGCGGTCAATCGGGAGGATTTTTCCCGCATTATAACCGAAAAAATCCTTTCAAATCCTAATATCGAGGTGGTTTCAGAGGAGCTTTGCGAAATACCGGAAGGCCCCTGCGTCATAGCCACCGGTCCGCTGACATCAGATGGGCTTTCGGCCGCCATATCCGATTTTTTCGGAATGGAGCATTTAAGCTTTTACGATGCCGCTGCCCCCATTGTCACGGGGGAAAGCGTTGATATGGAAAACGCCTTTGCCGCGTCGAGATACGATCGGGGCGAGGACGATTATATCAACTGTCCCATGAATAAAGAGCAGTATGAGGCCTTTTATGAGGCTCTTATAACCGCCGAGGGAGCGACACTCCACGAGTTCGACAAGCCCGCCGTTTACGAGGGCTGTATGCCCATCGAAATTATGGCAAAGCGTGGAGCCGACACCATCCGTTACGGTCCCTTAAAGCCGGTGGGGCTTCGCGATCCGCGAACGGGGCACCGTCCCTGGGCCGCCGTTCAGCTGAGAAAGGAAAACAGCGAGGGTACCCTTTACAATCTCGTGGGATTTCAGACCAACCTTAAATTCGGCGAGCAAAAGCGGGTCTTTTCTATGATTCCCGCCCTTAAAAATGCCGAGTTTGTGCGATACGGTGTTATGCACCGCAACACATTTATTAATTCCCCAAAGGTGCTTTGCTCCGACTTTTCGGCAAGAAAACGGCCCGACCTCTTTTTCGCCGGGCAGCTTACCGGAGTTGAAGGATATATGGAATCGGCTGCATCGGGAATTATGGCCGGCATAAATCTTTTTAAACGCCTTTTTGGAGAAAACACCGTAACACTCCCCGCCGATACGATGATCGGCGCCCTTTCGAGATATATAAGCGATCGGAATCTTTCCGATTTTCAGCCTATGGGGGCTTCTTTCGGGCTTCTTCCACCCCTTGAAACCCACATAAGAGACAAAAAAGAGCGGTATACCGCCCTTGCAGAGCGATCGCTGCTGCAAATAAAAAACATAAAAGAAATGATTTAATGGAAACAAAAATTCTTTCCCCAAAAGAGGGACTTGAGGCCGCCGCGCAGCTTATAAAAGAAGGCGAGGTTGTGGGAATTCCCACCGAAACGGTCTACGGTCTCGGAGCAAACGCTCTTGAAAAAGAAGCGGTGCTTAAAATATTCGCTGCAAAGGGCCGACCGGCCGATAATCCTCTTATAGTGCACATCGGCCGGCTTTGCGAGCTTGAAAAGCTGACCGACGAGGTGTCTGAAAAGGCAAAAATGCTTGCCGAAAAATTTTGGCCGGGGCCTCTTACAATGATTTTTAAATCAAACGGAGCCGTCCCTAAGGAAACGACCGGCGGACTCGATACGGTGGCCGTGCGCTTTCCATCCCATCCCGTGGCAAACGAGCTTATAGAGCTTGCGGGGCTGCCCATTGCCGCCCCTTCGGCCAACACATCCGGAAAGCCGAGCCCCACCACCGCCGCCCACGTCTTTCACGATATGAAGGGCAAAATCCCCCTTATTATCGACGGGGGAGAGTGCCTTGTGGGCGTGGAATCCACCGTCATATCGATGGTCTGTGATCCGCCGAGGCTTCTTCGCCCGGGCGGGGTGACGGTTGAGCAGATCGAAGATGTTATCGGAAAAATCGAGATCGACCCTTCGGTCGAACATAACATTCAGGTCAAAAAGGCATCCTCTCCCGGAATGAAATACAAGCACTATTCCCCCTCATGTACGGTCATTCTTGTTCATTCGGATGGGGAAAAGTTTGCCGAATTTGTAAAGCAAAATGCAGGGCAAAACGACGCCGCAATGTGCTTTGACGAGGATGCGGACAAGCTTTCGATACCCGTTTTGACCCTCGGAAAAACCGAGGACAGCGCCGCTCACGCCCACAGGCTTTTTGCCGCTTTGCGGCTTGCCGATGAGAAAGGCTACGATACGGTGTATGCCCATTGCCCCAAGGTTGAGGGAGTGGGTCTTGCCGTTTTCAACCGCCTTGTGCGGGCGGCAGGCTTTGACGAAAGGTGGCTTTAAAGATGGTCGTGGGAATAACCGGCCAGACCGGCTCGGGCAAATCAACCGTTGTAAAAATGCTGGGATTTGCGGGAATCGACGCCGACAAGGTGGCTCACGAGGTGCTGCGGGAGAAAGAGGTAAAGGCTCAGCTTTGCGAGCGCTTCGGCGAAGAAATTTTAGACGGGCAGGGAGAAATACACCGCCCCGCCCTTGCCAAAAAAGCCTTTGCAAGCCCCGCTGCACTGTCCATGCTCGGCGCAATAACCTATCCTGTTATAACAAAGCGCATCTTAGATAAGATAGATGCCTTTGAAAAGCAGGGCGAAAGCATAATTATGCTGGACGCTCCCACCCTTTACGAAAGCGGAACCGACAAAATGTGCAATAAGGTCATTTTCGTTACCGCCGACCGGGAGGTAAGAAAGGAACGTATTATGGCTCGTGACCGATTGACCGAACAGGCGGCCGAGCTTAGACTGTCGGCGCAAAAACAGGACGATTTTTATAAATCGGCCGACTTTAAAATTATAAACAACGGCCAAAAGGACGAGCTTGAAAAAGCCGTGCAGAACCTTAAAAATACACTTTTAAAACTCACGGAGGAGAAATAATATGGCAAAGCTGCAAACCGCTATACGAGGCACACAGGATGTGCTTCCTAAGGACAGCTATAAATGGCAATATGTCGAAAAAACCCTGCTTGAAACGGCGGGACTGTTTGGATTTTCCGAAATGCGTGTGCCTGTTTTCGAGCATACCGAGCTGTTTTTGCGATCGGTAGGGGACACCACCGATGTGGTGCAAAAGGAAATGTACACCTTCGACGATAAGGGCGGACGTTCGATAACCCTTCGTCCCGAGGGTACGGCCGGTGCGGTCAGATGCCTGCTTGAGCACGGCCTGCACAACGACGCGCTGCCGGTCAAGGCCAGCTATGTCCTTTCCTGCTATCGTTATGAAAAACCTCAGGCGGGCAGACTCCGCGAGTTCCATCAGTTTGGAATAGAGTGCTTCGGCGCACCGCTGCCTTCCGCCGATGCCGAGGTCATCTCGGTGGCACACACCGCCTTTGAGCGTTTCGGCCTTAAAAATATCGAGCTTCAGCTCAATTCCATCGGCTGCCCCGAATGCCGTAAAAAATATCTCGAGGCTCTAAAAGGGTATTTTGAGGGTAAAAAGGATGAGCTTTGCGACACCTGCAAAGACCGCCTTTCCCGCAATCCCATGAGAATCCTCGACTGTAAATCCCCCGTTTGCCACGAGATAGCCAAAGACGCACCTATTATGCTCGATTATCTCTGCGACGACTGCAGAGAGCATTTTGAGCAGGTCAAGGCACGTCTTTCGGCCATGAATATAGATTATGTTATAAATCCCACCATTGTAAGAGGCCTTGATTATTACACCCGCACGGTATTTGAGTTTGTTTCGACCGAAATCGGCGCTCAAGGAACAGTTTGCGCAGGCGGACGTTATGACGGACTCGTTTCCGAAATGGGAGGCCCCGAGCTTCCTTCTTTGGGCTTCGGAATGGGGCTTGAGCGGCTGCTCATCCTTATGGAAAAGCAGGGCTGTGCCTTCCCGCCGGTAAAACGCCCCGACATTTACATTGCCCCCATGGGAGAAACGGCGGGCATAAAGGCCGAGGAGCTTTGCGCAGCGCTTAGAAGAGAGGGTTTTGCCGCCATAACCGATCTTAACGGCCGCGGACTTAAGGCTCAGATGAAATACGCCGGAAAACTTAACGCCCGTTATGTTATTGTGCTTGGAGACAACGAGCTTGCGGAAGGCAAGGCCAAGCTTAAAAATATGGACACCTCCGAGCAGCGTGACATTAACCTTGCCGACATTGTAAAAGAATTTTACAGCCACTCCCTTGACGACTCCTTTGCCGCCATGGAGCAGAGCGTTGAAAATATGTAAGGAGAGTTTAAAATGCTTAACACCGAATTTTTGGGAAATATGCACCGCACCGTTTACTGCGGCGAGCTTCGCCCCGCAAACGAAGGACAGACCGTTACGGTATGCGGATGGGTACAGCGTCAGAGGGATCTCGGCCAGCTCATTTTTATCGATCTTCGCGACCGTACAGGTATCTGTCAGCTTGCCTTTGACGACAGCACCGATAAGGACATTTTCGACAAGGCCTTTCAGGTCAGGGCGGAGTTTGTGCTTGCCGCAACAGGCGCCGTCCGCCGCCGTTCGTCCATAAATAAAGACATTCCTACCGGCGAGGTGGAAATTGCTGTAACCGAGCTTAAGGTGCTGGGGCTTTCTCAGACCCCTCCCTTTGAGATCGTGGAAAACTCTAATGTTAAGGAGGAGCTGCGCCTTAAATACCGCTATCTCGACCTGCGCCGTCCCGACCTTCAAAGGAACATTCTTATGCGCCACCGCATAACCAAAATTGCCCGCGATTATTTCGACGAAAACGGATTTATCGAAATCGAGACCCCCATGCTCATTAAATCTACCCCCGAGGGTGCCCGCGATTTTCTCGTTCCAAGCCGAATTCATAAGGGCAAATTTTATGCACTTCCCCAGTCGCCTCAAATTTACAAACAGCTGACCATGGTGGCGGGATTCGACCGCTATATGCAGATTGCCCGCTGCTTCCGCGACGAGGATCTGCGGGCCGACCGTCAGCCGGAATTTACCCAGATCGACCTTGAAATGTCCTTTGTGGACGTTGAGGACGTCATCGCTATGGGCGAGGGCTTTATGAAACGCCTGTTTAAAGAGGCTCTCGACATCGATATTGAGCTGCCTCTCAAGCGCCTGACCTATGCCGAGGCCATGAACCGCTTCGGAAGCGACAAGCCCGACACCCGTTTCGGAATGGAACTTTTCGACATTTCCGACATTGTGGAAAACAGCGGCTTCGGAGTTTTCGCAAACACCGTCAAGGATGGCGGAACGGTCAGAGGATTTAAGGCTGAAAATGCCTGCGGCGTTTATACCCGCAAGGTCATCGACCGCCTAACCGAGGAAGCAAAAGGTATGGGCGCCAAGGGCCTTGCCTGGATAAGACTGACCGACGAGGGTATTGCCTCCTCCTTCGCCAAATTTATGACCGAGGACGAGATGAAGGCCATAATCGAGCGGGCAGACGCAAAGACAGGCGATGTTATATTCATCGTTTCCGATTCCCGTGCCTCTCTTGCGCTTTCGGTGCTCGGATCGCTGAGACTTACCGTTGCCAAAAAGCTTGATGTCATTCCCGGGGGATACGATCTCCTCTGGATAACCGAGTTTCCCTTCTTTGATTGGGACGATGAGGCAGGTCAGTTTGTGGCAATGCACCATCCCTTCACATCTCCCATGGACGAGTGCCTCGGTTACCTCGAGACCGACAAGGCCAAGGTCAGAGCCAAGGCATACGATCTTGTGCTTAACGGCGTTGAGCTTGCCAGCGGTTCCATCCGTATAACCAATCCCGACCTCCAGAGCCGCATTTTCGATATGCTGGGTCTTTCCAAGGAAGAAGCCGAGCAGAAATTCGGATTCTTAACAGGCGCTTTCAAATACGGCGCACCGCCCCACGGCGGAATCGGTATAGGCCTCGACCGACTTTGCATGCAGATGCTGGACTGCGAGACCCTGCGGGATGTAACCGCATTCCCCAAGGTGCAGAACGCCAGCGAGCTTATGACCGAGTGCCCTGCAACGGTTGACGATGCTCAGCTTTGCGAGCTCGGCATAGCTGTTACCGAAAAGGAAGAACAATAAAAAGGGCGTTGCTCTGCCAAGACGGTGACTAACACCGATCGACAAGATTATAGTATCAATACACAATATACAATGCGATCTGCTGAATGCCTCGGCGGGTCGCTTTTTTGTGAAAAAAAGCATTATAAAATGGTTGCCAAAAGAAATATTCAAGTTTTTTACATTTGGTTTTGTAAAGTTCTCGTAAAATTAAAAATCGTTCCTTATTTTTTTGTATAAAATGCTTGATTTTTTGGCTTTCCTAATGTAGAATGTGAATTGTGAGAGACCGTTGTATCGGAAGCTTCAAATATTTGCATTTTCACCGAATGAATGTACAAAACTGCCGGATGCCGGTTTGTTTTGGAAAGTGAGGATAAATTCGGTGAAAAAGGAAGCTTGCGGGGAGAATCCTTCCCACACGGTATGACACAGAATGGAGGAAAAACAATGAAAAAAACACTCAAAAAATCATTGGCGTTCATTTTGTCGCTGATGATGATCATCAGTGTGTCCTCGGTTGCCGCGGTTTCGGCCGACACCGAGTATACAATGATCGCCATTGTGGCAATGAAGCCCCAGGAAGGGGATGAGCTTCTTGCCACCCGCCACATCTTCAATATCACCGAGGCGGAAGTAACCGCTCTTAACGGCGGAACCCCCGTTGCCCTTTCCGACTTCGGATTTGAAGCCGACTGGGGTATTGCCGCAAGCGAAGCCTACGGCGACTATCACGCCGGAAACTGGGATCAGTCCAGCTGGGGCTATGATGCTAACGGACATCTTTATTTTGAGACCCATTTTCCCCTTGCCGGCGGCAGCACTCCCGCTGAGGAATATGCCGCAGCAGGCAGAGGCGAGGTTAAGGGCTTCATCCGTGATGTCGACAGCGAGCCTAAGGATGGCATCGTTCACGACAGCAATAACAGAGCTTATATTCCCGATCTCAAGGCCAACGAGACCTTTGAAGGAAACGACACCGTGCGTCTCGTACTCACCACCGAGGAAGTTTATTATGCTCCCGCACCGGTGACCGAAAAGGAAATTCAGCTTACAAATGCCGATTCTGCCGACGGCTGGTGGGTATTTGACGGTGACACCTTCTCGATCGATACCGAAATCAAATCCGAAGGTACCGGAAGCATTAAGTATCCCCACACCGGCGGCGTTGCCTGGGGTGCAACTTTCGAGGGCAAGGATCTTACCGGTATCAAGTCGATCTCCTTCGACATTGCAGCCGATAACGCCGGTATCCTCACCGAGCCCACCGACAAATGCTTCCTTCTCATGAGCGACAATGTTATGGAGGGATTCCACGAGCCCTTCAACGGCGAGGCTTTCCTCAGCAATGCCGATGCCATGAAGAAGATCATGCAGTTTGATGTTTCGGTCTTTGATACAAACAAGGACGAATACACCCTCACTCCCGACAGCAAGACCTTCAAAACCGTAACCCTCACTCCTTCGGTTGTCGGTGAAGAATTTAATTATAAGAACGTTACCAACTTTATGCATTGGAGCTGCACAGGCTACGGCGGAGACCACACCGAGTGGATGGATAATGTCCGCGTAACCGTTGAGGTCCCCGACACCGAAACCGACAAGGTGCTCAAAGCAGAGCTTGACGGAACCGGCGAAAACCACCTCAGCTATCTCAGACTTGCACAGCTTTCGACCACCATCCAGGACGGAGATTATCTCGAATATGACGTTTGCATCGACGACGATCTTGCAGGCGTCGGCGCACTTGATGTTTGCAGCGGCGACGACAAGAACTGCCGCGATGAGCAGGCTGTTTTCGTTGACCAGAACGGTATCCCCGGACATCCCGCTTCCGACATCAGCGATTATGCACACGGCAAATGGTATTCCCGTAAATTAAAGCTCAGCCAGTATGTCGCAGGAACTTCCGACAGCTATATTGTTATTGCTTTCGAAAACCTCAGCGGCAAAACCACCGTGTATTATGACAATATCCGCATTACCCGCAATGGCGAGGTTGTGGAATACGCC
>CAKSDF010000084.1 GCA_934444695.1 uncultured Eubacteriales bacterium
GGCCGAAAGCCACATAAAAAACAATGCCGAGATCACTGTTGCCTATACAAACGGCGTAAAACCGAGGGTCGGCGGTGAGAGAATGGTGCTTTCCATGGACGGTGACGGCCGCATAAACGAAATTCTCATCGACCCCGAGGGGGATGTGTGCGACTATTCCATCAATGTGGTCATTATGAACCGCCCGCTGCTCATCGATCTCATAAAGGATGCCCTGAGCAGAAACTATACAAGCCTCGGACGGGACATTTTCCAGCGCAACATCGACAGCCTTAAAATATACGGCTGGAAGTTCGACGGTTATGTAAGGGTAATGGATTCCATGAAGAATTACCTGAAATATAACCTGGAGCTGACCGATAAATCCATCCGCGACTGCCTTTTTGACAAGCATCGTCCCATTTTCACCAAAATTGCCGACGAATGCCCCGCAAAATACGGCATAGGCTGCTCGGTCAAAAACAGCCTCATCGCCGACGGATGCATAATCGACGGAGAGGTGGAAAACTGCGTGCTCTTCCGCGGGGTTAAGGTGGCAAAGGGCGCAAAGCTTAAAAACTGCGTGGTTATGCAGGGATCTCAGATCGGGGAAAAGGCCGACCTGTCGTATATCGTTATCGATAAGGACGCCGTCATTTCTCCCACCAGGATTTTGGCGGGATTTGAATCCTATCCGGCCTTTATAGAAAAAGGCTCGGTAGTATAAAAGAGTATGAAACGGCAGAAAAAGTATGAAAACTGCCGGGTGGCCGTTTAAAAACAAGCGGTCGATTTGAAAAAACAATAAGCACAGAAGAAGGGAAAAAATGAAGGTACTTTTTTGCACAAGCGAAGCATACCCCTTTGCAATGTCGGGAGGGCTCGGAGATGTGTCGTCGGCTCTTCCCGCCGCTCTCAGAGAGCGCGTCATCGGCTGCAGGGTGGTTATGCCTCTTTACGAAGATATAAAAGACGAATTCCGCGAAAAGATGACGTTTATCAAAAGTATAACCGTGCCGGTATCCTGGCGGCGGCAGTACTGTGGAATTTTTGAAGCCAAGCACAACGGCGTGACATATTATTTTATCGACAATCAATATTACTTTAAACGCCACGGACTTTACGGCTATTTCGACGATGCCGAGAGATTTGCATTTTTCTCCCGGGCAATTCTCGAAATGCTTCCGGCCATAGGCTTTTATCCAGATATTATACATTGCAACGATTGGCAGACCGCCCTCGTGCCCACATATCTCAGCCTATTTTACAATCATAATCCCGGTTATGAAAAGATAAAAACAGTGCTGACCATCCATAACATTCAGTATCAGGGAAAATACGGTATGGAAGTGCTTGAGGACGTGCTGGGGATACCTATGGACAAAAAACCGCTGCTTGAATACGGCGGAGATGTCAACATCCTTAAGGGCGGAATCGAAACGGCGCAGATGGTTACCACCGTCAGCCCCACATATTCGAGAGAAATTATGGATCCGTGGTTTTCCCATGGGCTTCACGATATTTTAAAGCTCAGAAGCTGGAAGCTCCACGGCATCGTCAACGGCATCGATACGGCGGTTTACGACCCGCAAAACGACGATATGATATATGCTCCCTATTCGGCCGACGACCTTAAGGGAAAGGCCGAAAACAAAAAGCAGCTGCAAAGGGATCTTTCGCTTCCCGAAAGGGACGATGTGGCTGTTGTGGGAATGGTCAGCCGCCTTGTGGGACATAAGGGCTTTGACCTTGTTAAATACGCCTTTGAGGAGCTTATGCAAAGTGAGATTCAGCTTGTCATTCTCGGCTCGGGCGAATGGACCTTTGAAAGCTATTTCGACGAAATGGCGCAAAAATATCCCGATAAATTCGCTTTAAGAACCGGGTTTGACATATCCCTTGCCCATAAGATCTATGCGGGATCGGATTTCTTCCTTATGCCCTCAAAAAGCGAGCCCTGCGGCCTTTCGCAGATGATAGCCTTAAGATACGGCGCCGTGCCCATAGTCCGCGAAACAGGCGGCCTTAAGGACACCATAACCGACTGCGGAAATGTCGGCGGAAACGGCTTTACCTTTAAGACCTATAATGCCGGAGATATGACCGCCGCCGTTTACAGAGGCCTTTCGATGTATTACAACGATAAGAAGGAATTTGCCGCTTTGCAGAAAAGAGCGATGGAGTGCGACAACAGCTGGAAACGCTCGGCCGGAGAATATATAAGACTTTACAGAAGCCTTATTAAACAGCAGTAGGAAAGGCTTTTCCTGTGCATTCTGTGCATTTGGGTGCGCCCGATAGCGATCGGGAAACGGCTTTTATAAAGATAATTTAATACAAAATGCGGCCTCATCGGAATTTTTTTCGATGAGGCCGCTTGTTTGTACGCTTGTTTATACGTTTATTTATATGCTTATTTATACGTTTGTTTATACGGCTGTTTTGGATGAGACAAATCAAATTGCCTTAATTGGTTTGACCGATCGTAAATTGCGCTTCGAGGGAGTTGAAATACGCTCTGTTGGTGAGCACAAAGTTCCTTATGGTCAGGGCAAAAATCGATCCCGCAACACCGACTATACCGCCGAAAAGAATGTTGTATACGAGATTGCCTATATAGCCTCCGATGGGGTCAAATTTCGCCACAATTCCCACCGGGCGCGAGAGTATCTCTTTGCTGTATTTTATGTCTTTTGATGCGTTTACAAAGTTCAGTGTCGCCACCACGAGAACAAAGATACCGCTTATAATATAAGTCGTACCGTCTGCGCGGTAGGAGGAAATCTCAAGCCCACTTATTAAGTTGTAGAGGCCTATGATTACCTGAAGGCAAGCAACAATAATCCACACTATTCCGTTGGTGTTCATCTTTGAGGAAAGGCGGGAAAGCAAATTCTCGGTGAGTATGGGAGCGGAATTGTAGGGCGTGTATGTACCGCCTGAATTGGTGGCGGTGTATTGCTGCTGATTGTATTGCTGCTGATAGTATGGCTGACTGCCCGGCTGTGAAGGTTGGTTATATGGCTGCGCCGGTTGACTGCCCTGCTGTGCCGGCTGACCGTAGGGCTGATTATAAGGCTGACTGTACTGTTGACTATATGGCTGATTATTCTGCTGATTAAATTGCCCGCTCAGAGGCTGACCGCCTAAAGTACCGCCTTGCGCTGCTCCGACTGTGGGATTCTGTCCCATCGGCTGCGCATTAGTCGTTCCTGCGGCCGCGGCGGGTGCCGATTGACCGATTACTACGGCCTGACCGCAGCCGTCGCAGAATTTTGTTCCTTGCTCAAGCTGCTTTCCGCAATTTGTACAAAACATAATATCTCTCCTTGAAACACCCTGTCGGGCATATTAACGGATACATTAAACTGAATTTATAATGGCAAAAAAGAATTTTGAAGTTTTAAACAGGGGACGGGCATCTGCTTTTTCGACAAGACCGATGCCCGTCTCCGTTTTTTATTACAAAGCTGTTTGGCGTGTATCAGGCTTTGCAAGGCTCTGATTTTATTTATCAAAAAATGTTCAGTCATACCAAAGCGAAGACAATTCGTCATCGGTAAATGACGGAGAAAATAAAACCGAGCCATCGCCGAACCTGACTTTAATTTTTTTGCTGTTGACCATAATTGTGTCTCCGTTTATAACCTTATAGCTTGTGTGATGTCTTTGGGTGCCGATATAATTATAAAAAATCGTATTCTCGATTTCATTTTCCGAAAATTCCAGATGTTCTGTGCAATCAATTTCGTAATTATAGTGACGCCACAGGGTTGACATTAATTTTTCCTGCAAAATTGTTTTCTGAGTGTTCAGCACGCTTATATATCCTACCGTGCCAAGTATGCCCACAGCCAAAACGATCGATGTAATCACAATCCAAAGTTTCTTTTTGCTCTTTTTGGCGGCGGTGGCTTGATTAAATTGATTGACGGCTTTCGGCACATTGCCTGCGGGGACGGTGCCGGCCGGCTGACCGCATTTTTTGCAGAATTTCTGTCCTTCCTGCATTTGAAAACCGCATCTGCCGCAAAAGTTGCTTTTTCCGTTTCCGCCTACTGTTTCCTTTCCCGTTTCCGCCCGTTGTTCCGTTTGCGCTGCCTTTATTTCTTCCATTAAAAACTCTCCTTAAAAATGTTTTCGGCCGCCATTTGTTTATATCTGTCCTGTATGTGTTCTTCGGCCGAAGGGCTTTTCCTTTGCCGTTTGCTTCTTAGATGCGTTGTTTTTGCTTTAGGAGAAAGATCTTAATATGGCGTATGTATTCGCGGCGCTTGCCGCCGAGCCGGAAATTTCTACATTCTCGGTGTTGATATTATATGATAAGGTAAGGGTGCCGCCGCTTACATAGTAGTTCGGCATCTCGGCTTTGTTTGGAGCATAGTCACATGTGTATGTAAAATCATAGGTTTTTGCGCTTTCAAAGTATTGATAATGAGAAATTTCCACATTCTTTGTGCACTCGGCAAGTAAATCCACCAACGAATATCCGTAAATTTTTTGCTCTTTAAGGCTTTCTATGGCCTTGTTGAGAAATACTTTTGCTGTCTCCTTTTTTGGGTCTATAAGATCATAGCTTATGATTATTTGACTGATTATTTCGGCTGCAGTCTTTTTTTCTTCGGGTTCTTCGGCAAATTCATCGCTGTATTTATATTGAAGTAAAGCCCGGTACATATCAGAAAGATCTTTTGACTCATCAGGCATAATCCCATAACCCATATCGCCCAATGTTAAGGAATCATATTCAGGTTGATAGTCGAATGTGTTATAGCGAAGACGAATGTCACCTTTGAAAAAATCGATGTTAAAATTCGCCTCTGTCCAGTCGCTGAAACTTAGCATACCCATATGCTGAAGTGTGCCGTTATAATACGAACCCATCAAATAATATTCCCGGCATTCATTTGCATCCTCATCAAATTCTATCACTCTGTAGTGAAAAGTATATGTATCGGAAGTGGGATCGGATATGTAACGATCTATATATTTATTGCCCTTTAATGCTTCTTTCGCGGAAGAAACGGCCTGTTGGTTTTGGATATACCGAATTCCTTTAACCGAAAAAAATCCGCCGACGATTACAAAAAAGGCAATTAAGGAGATGACAATTACCTTTTTCTTGTTTGATTTTTTCTTTTCGGCAGGGTTTTGTTCAAATTGAGAAATGAATTTTTCGGTAAAATCCAACAGCACCTTGGAATAGGGCGCATCTTTTATGCCGGGCTCAGACGGCAGCATATCGTCGGAAAAATCGGACTGAGGGGGAATTTCCGAGCCTATCAAATAGTATTTGCACTCGACATAATATCCTATATCATACTCTTTGAAGTTTTCGTTTGCCGCTGCAGGTGTTCCGGTAATGAGAGCAACATAGTAAAACCCGTTTGTGTGCAGCCAGACACAGTCTCCCGGTTGGACTTTTCCAAGTGTGTTTAAGCTGTTCTCGTTATCTTTAGAGCTTATTCCCAAAATGTTGTTTTCAAAACAAAACTTGCATCTGTCTTTGGCTTCGGAATTGTTTGACGTATCTGCAAGGTTGTTATTAAGGTTTGCAACAAAAATCTGCATTTTTTACTCTCCTTTTGCCGTATAATAACGGCGTCATTCCATATCGGGCAGCTGCATATCACCAGATCGGCGATGCATTAATTTCATCATTGCTTCAAAGGGTTATTTGATTCAAATATCCGCTGCGAATTTAATGATTGCGAGATTTGAATTACCGCAAAACAACTATTTTGTTGTGTTGCAAACGCTGCATTTGTAGCCGACGGTTACTTCTTCATCATATGCAGCTCTGTCAACGACCCACTTGTCTTCGTATTGTGCATACTCGGCCGTTCCGTGTGTGTAGCTTTCACGAAGGTGCGATTCCGGCCAGGAAGTGTGGGTAGAATCGAAATGTGAATAGTAATCGTCTTTTGAATAAAACTGACTGCTGCAAACCGGACATCTGTACCATCGCACTTCAGGAGAAACCAATACCGATTCATAGTGTCCGAGTTCATCGTGATGAACGGTTGTTGTTATGGCCACCCAGTGGTGTCCGTTGGCGCAGGGATTGTTGTTTTTGGAGCTGCCTGTCGATCCGCCCGACGAGGTGTTTGCCGATCCACCGGATGAGCCACCTGTCGAACCTCCCGACGAGCCTGTTGCTGAGCTTCCCGACGAACCTGCTGCTGAGCTTCCGGCCGATGCATTTGCCGAGCCGCCGTAGGATCCTCCCGTTGAACCTGCTGTACCTGTCGCGCCGCCGACAGAGCCGTCTGCCGACCCTCCTGCCGAGCCTCCTGCCGGAACCGTCTCAGAACCGTTTGCCGTGCCGCCTTCACCCTGCGCGCCTTCTCCCGATCCGTCTGTCAAACCGTCGTTATCATAGCCATAGCTGCCTGAAATCCCTTCAGGGGAAGAAGAACCGTTTGCTCCCGATAAAGTGTCGGAGCTTTGGCTTATGGAAGAATTGCCCGATTTTGAAGATGCGGACGAAGAATTTTTGGCTTTAAGAATAACAAATTTAAAAACAAAAAATCCGCCGACGGCCAAAACGGCAGCCGCTCCTAAAGCGATGGCCGCAATGAGGATGGGCGACATCTTTTTTGCCGCAGGCTCCGCGGGCGTGCTTGTGAGATTTTGTTTTTGCATACAGTAGGGGCAAAAATTTGCCTCGTTGTCAAGTTGTTTTCCGCAGAATTTGCAGAATTTCATACCCTTGTCTCCTTTTTCGGCCGTTTGCGCCGCTGAAAATATTTAATCGGGTTTGTATACCGGGCAAAGTGTGCATATAGGATTGCAACAGGAGGAAAAGCCGGCGATGTTCCCTATATGTTTTTTTGCAATCTGTCGATGCCTGCCAACTTCTCGCTAAAAACACATTTATTATATAATAAATAGGGAATTATGTCCTTAGCAGGCTGCATAGTAAACCGATTTTTTTAGCTGCATAGTAAACCGTTTTTTAAATGAACTTCTGAAGGTTTTGTTTAAGCTCGGCGGCGCTTGAAAATCGCCGGTCGGGGCTGAATTTAATGCACCGTGCAATGACCTTCCCAAGCTTTCCGCCGTAAAGCTGTTCTGAGGGGTGGCGGCCGGTCAGCATAACATTAAGGGTAACCCCCAGCGAAAAAATATCGGTGCGGGGATCGGATTCGGAAAATCCGAATTGCTCGGGAGCTGCATATCCCGCCGTTCCGGCTATAAATGTGTCCGATCTGCCGGAATTTTTGAAAATCCTTGCCGCTCCGAGATCTATGAGCACCACCCTGCCCGATGAAGTCACCATAACATTTTCCGGCTTTATGTCTCTGTGGATTATATTCATCGAGTGGAGGGTGAAAAGGGCATTACACACCTCCGATCCCACGATGGCCGCTCCCCGCTCGGTATAGAGATCGGAAAAAAGTATGTCGGAAACGGTGGTGCCGTCGATAAATTCCTCAAGAACGATACATTTGTCATGTTCGGTAAAAACATCGTATATCTCGGGAAGATTTTTTTGGCGAACGCTTAAAAGCTTTTTATAGCTTTCTCCGCTTCCCGTAAATTCGCGCATTATTATGTCTCTTGAAAGGGCCTCGTTTCTCAGCCTTGTTATTTTGGTCTTTTCATTGGATTTAATGATCGAAACAATTTTATAGTTTTCGTTCAGCCTTTTTTCAATGCTCAAATCCGTCACCTCTTGTATTTTTACTTGTATTTTTTAAAAAAGAATGTTAAACTGAAAAAAATTGTGCCTGCCGCGGTGCCGTTTCAAGCGGCGAAAAAAGCGTGCCCGGCATCAGCTTTAAGCAATTGCGGACAGACAGGAAAATTGCCGGTAACAGTCGGATTTTGGCAGGCCCGACAGCGGAATGTTGCAGTAATTCCGAGTTTTTTGGTGATCGGAAAAGCATCGAAAAAGCACGGAAAGCCTTGTTGTTAACCTGCCGAAAAAAGGGGAATAGATCAGAATGGATGATATAAAAAAGAAGCCCACAAACGAGCTTATAAACGAGCTGGTAAAGGCGGGATCCCTTTGCGAATTTATGGACAAAAACTGCGGAAGTTTTATAGAAAGTAATGTTTCCGATGCCCTTTGCGAGCTTGTGGAAAAGAAGGGGCTGAGCAAATCGGCCGTGCTCAAAAAAGCCGAGATCAACGACATATACGGCTATCAGATTTTTTCGGGAAAGCGCCGTCCTTCAAGAGACAAGCTTATAGAGCTGTGTATCGGTATGGAGCTGAGTCTTGATGAGGTTCAATCGCTTTTAAAGGGATCGGGATTTCCTGCTCTTTACCCTAAGTTCAAAAGGGACAGCATCATTATAAACTGCATATCCGAAAAGAAAAGCGTCGTCGAAACCAATGATCTGCTTTTCGATTACGGTGAAAATTTGCTGAGCTGAAAATTCATTGTAATTAAAATTTG
>CAKSDF010000085.1 GCA_934444695.1 uncultured Eubacteriales bacterium
AGCTCGGGAAGAAGCCTTTCCTCCGTCACCTTTTTGATTGTCTTCCCTTTTCGGAAAATGACCCCGCAGCCGTCTCCTCCGGCCACGCCGATGTCGGCCTCTTTGGCCTCGCCCGGGCCGTTTACAACGCAGCCCATAACCGCCACCTTGATGGTTTTGTCGCACCCGCAAAGCTTTTGTTCGACCGCATTTGCAAGAGACACAAGGTCGATTTTCGTCCTACCGCAGGTGGGACAGGAAACAAAGGTAACCCCGCCTTTTTTAAGTCCGAGACTTTTCAAAAGCTCCTTTGCGCAAATCACCTCTCTGACCGGATCGCCGGTTATGGAAATACGCACGGTATCCCCTATTCCCGCAAGCAGCAGTCCTCCCAGTGCGGCCGAGGATTTTATGGCGCTTGAAAGCTCGGTTCCCGCCTCGGTCACGCCGAGATGCAGCGGATAATCGCACATTTTTGCGACCTCTATATTTGCGGCATATGTATTTCTCACGTCGGACGATTTAATGGAAATGACAATATCGTTAAAATCAAATTTTTCAAGAAGCTTTGCATTTTTTATTGCGCTGGCGGCAAGAGCCTCGGGAGTGGGACCGCCGTATTTCTCCAGCAGTTCCTTTTCCACCGAGCCGGAATTGACACCTATCCTGATGGGCACTCCCGCCATACGGCATTTATCTGCGACCACCTTAATGCGGCTGTCGTCTCCGATGTTTCCGGGATTTATGCGAATCTTGTCTGCTCCCGCGTCCACCGCCGCAAGTGCAAGGCGATAGTCAAAATGGATATCTGCCACGACGGGAATGCTGACGGCTTGTTTAAGTGCCTCTATAAGGGCAATTGCTTCCATATTCGGAACGGCCGTGCGGATTATCTCGCAGCCCGCCTTTTCAAGGGCAGCGGCCTGAGCCACGTTTCCCTTTATATCCTCGGCGGGAATGTTGAGCATCGACTGTATCTTTACCGACGAATCTCCGCCCAAAAAGGTGTTCCCCACCTTTATTTTTCTTGTTTTTCTTCGGTTGAAATCCATTAAGCGCCTCCGCGAATGAGTTTTAAAATGTCGTGGCCGGTGATGAAGATTACAAAGGCCATAAGCAGGGCAAAGCCTGCGGCGTGTATCCAGCCCTCATATTTGGCCGGAACGGGTTTTCTGCGTATTCCTTCGATAATAAGGAACACAAGCCTTCCCCCGTCAAGGGCGGGAAGTGGCAAAAGGTTCATTATTCCGAGGTTTATGGTAATGACGGCAAGCAGATAAAAGATTGAATCAAGGGCCATAAGCGGCTTTGACGATGCAACCACCTGACTGACCGTCTCTCCAACCGCCGAAACCACTCCCACAGGGCCGCTTATTTCGTTTAGTCCGAATTTTCCGCCCACAAGGTCAGCAAGGCTCATCCACACTATTCTCGCGACCGATGCCGTTTCTTTAAACGTATCGGCCACGAAGGTCAGCGGCTTTGTTATGGACATTTTGTCCGAAGTGACGGCAAAATCAAGGGCGATATAGTTTTTATTCTCCAAAGTCTGCGTACCGAATGTTACTGAAAGGTCGGTTTTTTGACCTTCCCGCTCGACCGTCATATCAAGGGTATCGTCGGAGCTTGTCATAAGGCAGTAGGAAAGATCGGAAGCGCAATAGACCCTGCGCCCGTCCACCGAGAGAATTTTATCGCCGGTTCTCAGGCCGCTTTGGTAGCTTGAAGCGTTTTCGTAGAAGCCCCTGACCGTCGTGGTGTAAAACCGTCCCTGGATTCCCAGCATTATACCCACAAAAAGAAGCCCAAGCACAATGTTGTTAAAGGCACCCGCAGCCACGATTATTATGCGCTTCCATACGCTCTTGTTGCCGAAGGCGGCTTTATCCTCGCTGTCCTCGTCCTCGCCTTCCATAGAGCAGTATCCGCCGAATGGCACAATTCTCACCGAGTAAAGGGTGTCTCCTTTTTTCTTTTTAAAAATGGCCGGTCCGAAACCCACCGAAAACTCGTTGACCCTGACCTTGAAAAGCTTTGCAAAGAAAAAGTGGCCGAATTCGTGCACCACCACGACCAGTCCGAAAAGAAGTATCGCCACAACAATAGGCCAAACTGTATTCCAGATCGACAAAAGGGCCGATCCCACCGAGCACATAACATTTTCCAAAATTCTCACCGCCTCAAAATCCGATAATCAATTCCGCCAATCAACACACATCTGTTATACACGAAAAACATTTGTTATACACACGTTTGTCACCTTGACAACAGACACATCGGTCAATCAGCCGTCCACCCGGCAACCCTATCGATCGATAAGTCAATAGCCGATCGGACGATTATCAACAAATCAACAAGCAACACCCCGCCTTCCCGTCCCCAATGTATCTATCGGGAATACTTTGTCAGGATCAAGGTGCTTGCCGGCACAGCGTTTCTTAAATCCTGCTGTGCCTATTATAACCGAAACTATGTACTGATACCGGTACATATATTTTATTTTAATATTATCACGTAAAAATTAAAATTATAAGTAAATCATATGAAAATTTAAAAATTTATTCGGAAGAACACATTATAATATGCCTTAAATACATCTTCATATCTTCCCGAAAAATTGCCGAAACACAATTCAAATAATCAATACGCAATTTAAGAAGTCAATTGTATATGTATCTAAACAAGCTCTCTGACGATTTTTCTCGCCCGTCTGTCGGCTTCGAAAATTTCCGACGCGGTGGTGTATGTTTTTGCGAAATTTTCCGAAAGCATTTTTTTAACAAGCTCGCCGATGTCGAGGAAGGAAATTTTATCGTTTAAAAAGAGCTTTACCGCTTCCTCGTTAGCACCGTTTACCGCTGCGGGATAGAGTCCGCCCATATTAATGGCCTTTTCGCAGGTATCAAGGCAGCTGAAGGTTTCCCTGTCGGGAGCGTAAAAGGTCATTTGCGACACTTCTACAAGATCGAGGGGACGGGAAACAAAATTAGCCCTTTTGGGGAATGTCAGGGCGTACTGGATGGGTATCTTCATATCGGGTACGCCAAGCTGCGCCAGCACTGCACCATCCCGCCATTCGACCAGCGAATGAATTATGCTCTGTGGATGGACAACCACCTCCACCTTGCTTTGGGGAAGATCGAAAAGGTGCACCGCCTCGATAACCTCAAGGCCCTTATTCATAAGGGTGGCCGAATCTATGGTTATCTTTGCCCCCATACTCCAGTTAGGATGCTTTAATGCCTTTTCCTTGGTCACCTTTTTAAGCTGACCTAATTTTTTTCCGAAAAAAGGTCCACCCGACGCGGTTATTATTATCTTGTTAAGATCCTGCCGGTCGGAAGCCTGAAGACACTGGAAAATTGCCGAATGCTCACTGTCTACCGGGTATATTTTAACACCCTTTTCGGCCGCCTTTCTTTTGACAAGATCGCCGCCTGTCACAAGGGTCTCCTTATTGGCAAGAGCAATATCCGAGCCTGCCTCAATAGCCGTAAGAGTGGGGATGAGTCCCGCCACGCCCACGATGGAATTAAGCACCACATCGGCCGACAGCGCAGAAATTTCTCTTATTCCCTCAAGTCCCGACAGTATCTTAACATCGGTATCGGCGGTTTTAAGAGCAAGCTCCTTTGCCGCCTGCTCATTTGCCATTGCGGCGTATTTCGGTTTATATTTTCTTATCTGCTCCTCGGCCTTTTTAACGTTTTTTCCGGCCGCAAGAGCAAGCACACTGTAATCAAGATCATCCACAACTTCAAGAGCCTGGGTGCCTATTGATCCGGTAGAGCCTAAAACAGTTAGAGTTTTCAAAAGAATTCTCCTTAAAAGGTCAGGCTTTACACAAGTCGGATGTGCTCGGTCAAACGGGATCTAAAAAGGCCGATAAGCAGGGCCGGCCGCCGTACATCCCGACAGAGCAAAACCGATTTATATAAAGCCGTGTTTGTTTATTATCTGATTATTATGGGGAAATATGCCCCTGTCATTTCCACAAGAAGATATATAAGCGGAGCGGTTAAAAACACGCTGTCGAAACGGTCGAGCACCCCGCCGTGGCCGGGCATTATCTTTCCGTAATCCTTAATGCCGCATTCCCTTTTAAGCACTGATGCGGTGAGATCTCCCAGCGTTCCGGCAAAGGCCGCCAAAAAGGCGCACAATGCCACGACGGCAAAATTAACCCTGCCGCCGTCCGAAAAGACGACCTGATATATGTAGGAAAGAAGTACCGACAGCCCGGTTCCGCAAACCACTCCCCCAATAAAGCCCTCCACCGTTTTCTTGGGGCTTATCTCGGGACAAAGCTTATGCTTTCCCAAAAAGACTCCGGTAAAGTATGCGCTGGTATCGGCAAGCCAGGCAGAAGCGCAGGCAAAAACCACAAGGAATATTCCGTCCCGTTCGTTTAGGCCGAAGCTTCGGTCAAGTCCCATATCAAAAAGCCTGCAAAGGGTCGAGAAGGATGCCGATATGACGACCGAAAGCCCGCCGCTTAAAAATACCTGTTCCATTTTCAGATCTTTATGATGAAAGATGAGATATGCAAAATTAAAAACAATGTATGCAAAGCAAACGGCAAACACAATCTCTTTTACCGCGCCGAAAAAAGGCACCACTGCTCCCATAACCATAGCGGCGGCAAGCAGCGGCTTTTTATCGGTCATTTTAACGGCCGAAAAAATTTCCCACGCGGCGATACAGTTTAAAACGGCCACAAATATGGAAAAGGTGTATCTGAAATAGAAGCTTGCGGCGATCACTCCGGCAAAAAGAGCTATTCCCACAAAGGCGCTTATTATCCTTGTTTTCAAATAAAACTCCCCTTCAAAAAACGGCGCTTATGTGACAAGCGCCGATAAAAAGTAATGCTTTAAAAAGGAACTGCGTCAGCAGGCCAAAGTGCGTTCAAAGCCCGCATCAAAATGTCCCGCGTATTTTGCACGGCAGGCGGGACTTCAAGCAGTTATAATTTTAAACAATTGCATTTTTCACACAACCCGCGAGTTTAAGCAGCTGCAATTTTTGCACGGCCTGCATTTGCGTGGTCCTCATATTGCGTGATCTGCGCATACTGACGGCATAGCCTGTCATACACTGCCGAATCTGCGATTTCTTCCGGCAAAGCTTTCTATGGCCTCGTTAAGGTGTTTAGGCTTAAAATCTGGCCAAAGCACATTTGAAAACCAATACTCAGAATATGTTATCTGCCAGATAAGGAAGTTGGATATTCTGTATTCCCCGCCCGGCCGGATGAGCAGATCCACCGGAGGATCCCCCGCCGTATAAAGGTTTTGCTCCACCGTATCGGCAGTTATGTCCTCGGGATTAAGCTTTCCGTCTTTGACATCGGCCGCAATTTCCTTTACCGCATGAACGATCTCATCCCGTCCGCCGTAGTTTATAGCCAAGTTGACGGTCAGTCCCGTGCAGTCCTTAGAATTTTCCTCGGCGTTTTTCATAAGCTGCTGAAGCTCATCTGAAAGCGCCGTACGGTCGCCGATAAATTTAAGTCTTATGTTTTTATCCTTAAAATTGACCGAATCGGAAAGATATTCGGCAAAAAGCTTCATAAGAGCGTCGACCTCTTCCTTGGGACGGCGCCAGTTTTCGGTGGAAAAGGCATAGAACGTCATATATTCTATGCCTATCTCGTTTGCATAAAGGCAGATGCTTTTAAAATTCTTTGCACCCACCGAATGTCCCGCCGTTCTCGGCAAATGGCGTTTTTTTGCCCATCTGCCATTGCCGTCCATAATAACGGCTATGTGGCGAGGTAAAACATCAAAATTCTTTTTCCGCATTATATCTCCGAGATTTCCTTGCTCTTTTTGGCGGCGGCTTCGTCGGCCAGCTTGCAGTATTTATCGGTCAGCTTCTGAACATCCTCTTCGGCCGATTTGAGATCGTCCTCGGTTATTTCGGAATTTTTCTTTAAAGCCTTGTATTTTTCGATGGCGTCACGGCGTATAGAACGGATGGCAACCTTGCATTCCTCGCCGATCTTGCTGACCTCTTTGACCAGTTCCTTTCTGCGTTCCTCGTTAAGGGGCGGGAAAACAAGACGGATGATCTTTCCGTCGTTGGACGGATTGATGCCGAGGTCGGAGGCCTGAATGGCCTTTTCGATTTCCTTTAACATAGAAACGTCATAGGGCTGAATGGCCAGCATTCTTGCCTCGGGGGTAGAGATTCCGGCCATCTGGTTGATAGCGGTGGGCACGCCGTAATAGTCCACCGTTATTTTATCGAGCACGGCGGCATTTGCGCGGCCTGCACGTATTCCGGCAAACTCGTTTTCCTCAGCCTTGATGGATTTTTGCATTTTTTCCTCTGTAAGCTTCATAATGTCGTCCATAATATTTCCTCCGTTAATTAAATTAAATGTCGGTTTTTTATCGGTAAACCTTTTAAATTTTAAATTATATCAGTTATATCAGTTTGAAATCATATCGGTTTTAGACCGCATCAGTGAACCACCGTGCCGATGTTTTCACCCATAGCGGCGCGATAGATGTTCTCGGGATCGCTGAGATTGAAAACAAGCACCGGGGTTTTGTTGTCCCTGCACATGGCAGCGGCAGTCATATCCATAACATTAAGATTCTTTTCGAGAATATCGAGATAAGAAAGACTCTCGTACATTTTTGCGTCGTCAAACTTGTTGGGATCCTTGTCGTAAACTCCATCCACATTGGTAGCCTTGAAGATTATGTCGGCGTTGATCTCGGCAGCACGAAGAGAAGCGCCGGTATCGGTGGAGAAGAAGGGACTGCCGGTTCCGCAGCCGAAAATGACCACTCTACCCTTCTCAAGGTGACGAATGGCGCGGCCTCTGATGTAAGGCTCGGCGATCTGCTGCATGGGGATGGCGGTCTGAACTCTTGCCTGGCCTCCTGCCTGCTCGATACCGTCGGCAAGGGCAAGGCAGTTTATGACCGTTGCAAGCATACCCATATGATCGGCTCTTGTGCGGTCCATCTCGCCGCTTGAGCGTCCTCTCCAGAAGTTTCCGCCGCCCACGACAATGGCAACCTCTATGCCCTCGTCGGTGCATTTTTTAACGCTTTTGCAGATTTTAAGAACGGTGGAAAAATCAAGACCGCTCTTCTGTCCTCCGGCGAGCACCTCGCCGCTTATTTTAAGTAAAATTCTTTTATATTTAGGTGTTCCCATTTTTAACCTCGCTCCGCCTTTCGATAGTCTTTTGACAGTTTAAATTTATTATACAACATTTTCTTCATAAATTCAACCATAATATTTACCGATATTTTATTTGTATTTCGGTTTGTGCAGCCGCTAAAACTTCTTCCGGTATTCCATATGAAAAGGGACGAAAACCACTCCCGTATTCACTTCCGTAAAGAGCAAAAAATATTTTGGGGATTTTTTTCGATTTTACTTGACAGTTTTATCTGCAGGTAGTAAAATTAAAAGCGTTAGGTCGTAGCCACATTTGCGAAAGCGGTTACGCAAAACTTAAAATTAAAGACTGCAAACGTCCCTATCCTTTGCGGGATGCAGGCATCTGCGGTCAAAAAAAGGAGTTAATATTATGGCATATCTCGATTTTACCGGCAAGACCGTCGGTATCACCGGCTCAACCGGAGCTCTCGGCAGCTATATGGCAAAGGTTTTTGCCAAAAACGGCGCCAGCGTTGCGGTGCTCGGCAACAATGTTGAAAAGGGCAAAGCCATCGCCGAGGAAATCAAAAAGGACGGCGGAAAGGCCGAATTCTTCAAATTCAACGTTTGCGACGACGAGTCGATAAAGACCGGCCTCGCAGACATCGTTAAAACCTTCGGCGGCATCGACATCTGGATCAACAACGCCGGTGTTAATGTTCCTGCCGAGGAGCGTTTCCACATCGACAAATTCTCCGACGAATGGTGGAAGAAGATTGTCAGCGTAGATATGGACGGCGTTTATAAGTGCTCAAAATATGTTGTTCCCTACCTCCGCGAGAGAAAGGGTTCCAACATCATCAACATAAGCTCGGTTGTAGGTATGGTACCTTTCAGAAATCAGGTTGCCTTTACCGCCGCAAAGGCCGGTGTCATCAATATGACCAAGGCTATGGCTCTTGAGCTTGCAGACGACAACATCCGCGTCAACTGCATTGCTCCCGGCACCATCTGCATGGACAAGACCGCTGCTCTTTGGGCAAAGGACGATTCAATGAAGCGCCTGCTCGACCATATTCCTCAGCATCGTCAGGGCGATCCCGACGAAATCGCATATCCCACCCTCTTTATCGCAGACAGCTATATGTCCGGTTATATCACCGGTCAGTGCCTGGCTGTGGACGGCGGCTGGACCTGCGGTTACGCAAGAGATTTCTAAAAAACTTAAAAGTGGCTGTATTAAAGGCATCAAAGCCGTTATGGCGCCTTGCGTACAGC
>CAKSDF010000086.1 GCA_934444695.1 uncultured Eubacteriales bacterium
CCGTGATCGTGGTCGTGATGGTCATGATGATCGTGATGATCCGAATGGTCGTGATCATGATGATCGTGGTCGTGTCCGTGGCAGGTACCGCTTAGAGCACAACAGCTGCAATTACAGCCGCAGGAGGATTTTCCTGCTTTTTTATCCCTCACAAGTTTAACAACAATGGCGGCAACAACCGCAGCAAGGGCAAGAGATATCAAAATCGTCGCAAGCATTTATACGGCTTCCTTTCTAAAGACACTTTCAAAAGCATAATGCTTAAAGCTTAAGTAAAACCGGGTCGGATTATACTCTGACGCTCTTGGTAAGCTTGGTGGCCTCTTTGTAAGGTTTAACAAGCATATAGATGATGAATGCGAAGGCCGCAAGAGCAAATATAAGTCCGATTACGTTGACGTTACCGGTGAACAGTCCGCCGAACTGGTTGATCATAAGAGCAACGATGTAAGCAAATCCGCACTGATAACCGATTGCAAACCAGGTCCACTTGGCGTTGTTCATTTCTCTCTTCATTGCACCGATAGCGGCGAAGCAGGGGGCGCAAAGGAGGTTGAATACGAGGAAGGAGTATCCGGTAATTCCGGTGAATACGCCGGCCAGAGTTCCGTAAACATCGCCCGAGCCGCCATAGAGGATGCCCATTGTACCAACGATGTTTTCCTTAGCAACAAGACCGGTGATGGAGGCAACGGCTGCCTGCCAGGTTCCCCAGCCGAGGGGTTTGAATATCCAGGCTATTGCTCCGCCGATAGCGGCAAGGATGGAAGAGTCGATCTGATCATCTTCGAGCATCTGGAATGTTCCGTCGACCCAGCCGAAGTAGGTGGTGAACCAAACAACGATGGTCGAAAGAAGGATGATGGTGCCGGCCTTTTTGATGAAGGACCAGCCGCGCTCCCACATTGAACGGAGAACGTTTCCGACGGTGGGAAGATGGTATGCGGGAAGCTCCATAACGAAGGGAGCAGGATCGCCGGAGAACATCTTGGTCTTTTTAAGCATAATACCCGATACTATTATGGCCGCCATACCGATGAAGTATGCAGAGGTCGAAACCCAGGCCGATCCGCCGAACAGTGCGCCGGCAATCATGGCAATGAAAGGAACCTTTGCTCCGCAGGGGATGAAGGTGGTGGTCATAATGGTCATACGGCGGTCGCGCTCGTTTTCGATTGTACGCGATGCCATAACACCGGGGATACCGCAGCCGGTACCGATGAGCATAGGAATGAAGGATTTACCCGAAAGACCGAATTTACGGAAGATACGGTCGAGCACGAATGCGATACGAGCCATATAACCGCAGGCCTCAAGGAATGCGAGAAGCAGGAAGAGTACGAGCATCTGGGGAACAAATCCGAGAACTGCGCCGACACCGGCGACAATACCGTCGAGGACAAGTCCGCTTACCCAAGGAGCAGCATTTGCGGCCTCAAGAGCGTTGCCTACAAGAACCGGAACACCGGGCACCCAAACGCCGTCATCGGCAGGATCGGGAGCGTCAAAGCCGTTTTCGGACAGATAGTCCTTAGCTTCGGTGAAGGTCATTGCAACGGTTTCCTCTTCGTCTGCATCATCAGGAATTTCGTCGTAGTATGCAGTCATGGTGTTAACTGCGAGAGTTTCCTCATCCTCCACATCAACAGTGGCGGTCTGAGCCTCGGGTTTGAATTCGTTGATCTCTGCCATGGTGGCGTCGGCGTCGAATTCTTCGTCTTCGACATCGATCTCCTCACCGAGGAAGGCGTCAACAGCCTGCATAGCGGCGGTGTATTCGTCCGATTTCTCGGTATAGGCAGATTCGCCTATTCCAAAGAGATGCCAACCGTCTCCGAAGAGTCCGTCGTTGGCCCAATCGGTAGCAGCCGAACCTACGGTTACCATGGAGATGTAGTAAACAAGGAACATAACCACTGCGAAAATGGGAAGTCCCAGCCAGCGGTTTGTAACAACCTTATCTATCTTATCGGAGGTAGAAAGGCTTCCTGCGTTTTTCTTTTTGTAGCAGGCCTTGATTATAGAAGCGATGTATATGTATCTTTCGTTGGTGATGATGCTTTCGGCGTCGTCATCAAGCTCCTCTTCGGCAGCGGTGATGTCGGCCTTGATGTGGGAAAGGGTGTCCTCGGGGATATTGAGGCGGGACAGCACCTTTTCATCGCCCTCGAAAATCTTGATGGCATACCATCTCTGCTGCTCTTCGGGCATATCGTGAAGAACGGCTTCCTCGATGTGAGCAATGGCGTGTTCAACGCAGCCGGAGAAGGTGTGCTTGGGAACGGTGGTGGTCTCGGAAGCGGCCTTTATGGCGGCTTCTGCGGCCTGCATTGTGCCGGTTCCCTTTAATGCCGAAATCTCAATTATCTCGCAGCCAAGCTGTCTGGAAAGCTCGGCAGTGTTGATGTTATCGCCGTTCTTTTTGACAACATCCATCATATTGATGGCGATAACAACGGGGATTCCAAGCTCAACAAGCTGTGTGGTGAGATAGAGGTTTCTTTCAAGGTTTGTTCCGTCGATTATGTTAAGAATAACATCGGGTTTTTCATCGATAAGGTAATTTCTCGCAACCACCTCTTCAAGGGTGTAAGGCGACAGCGAATAAATTCCGGGAAGGTCGGTGACGATAACGCCGTCGTGCTTTTTAAGCTTACCTTCCTTTTTTTCCACCGTAACGCCGGGCCAGTTACCTACAAACTGGTTGGAGCCCGTAAGCGCGTTAAACAGTGTAGTTTTACCGCAGTTAGGATTTCCTGCCAGCGCAATTCTAAGGTTCATTGGTACATTTCCTCTCTTTCTAAGGTTAGTTTAAGCTAACCTATACATTTTAAAAATGCCGGTTTCCGAAAATCAGAAATTATTTATCTAATCTCAATCATTTCGGCATCGGCTTTACGCAGTGAAAGCTCATAGCCCCGAACGGTTACCTCAATGGGATCGCCAAGCGGCGCAACCTTTCGAATGTGCACTTCAACGCCGCGGGTAATACCCATATCCATAATACGGCGTTTGACCGCGCCTTCGCCGTGAAGCTTCACGACCGATACGGTCTCTCCCACCTTCGCCTCTTTCAAGGTTTTCATTCTCTTTATCCCCCTTTATTTATTTTGACAAAAACAATAATAAGATGTATGATCAGATCATTATTTTTCTTGCCATTTCTTCACTTATTGCCACCCGGGCTTCCTTGACATTGACAATGACATTTCCGCCCAGTGTGTTAACTATTTTAACGTTTCCGCCTACCACGAAGCCTAAGTTTTCAAGATGCTTCTTGACCTCGGGAGAACCGCCGATTTTCTTAATAACATTATCCTCTCCGGGATTTGCCAAACACAAAGGCATCATTTTAAAACATCTTCCTTCAACAAGCAGAATTTAAAAAAAGACAGCAAAAGCTTGGTTAGCTCTTGCTAACCCATTGATATAATATCTCTTTTTTCGTTTTTTGTCAACGCATTTTTTAACGAAAAAATATTTTCGGCAGATTTTACAATAAGTTAGCCCACGCTAATCATTCTGTTGTTGAAATTAGCTCTCCTAACCCGATTTAACAAATCGTCTGCCCGAACGGCATCAATCGCCTTTAATGTTCAACATAATTATAATGGTTTTGTAAAAGCGTATTTAGGACTTCCGGCTAAGCGGTAAGCTTGAGTTGCCTCGGAAGGGCCCAATACGGACAAAACCCCCAAGTTTATTTAATCGTTATCATCATCCGTAAACATTAAATATTCCAATGCTCTACCTGAAAGTCGTTTGCGGATCTCTGTTTCGCTTTTGGAAGGATTTTCGCCTTCTTTACCAACGATACTATCTACCATTTGTTTTATGATATTTTTCGAATTTGTTTTAAGTTTCGTTTTTGATCCCTCAACTTTGATGTTGGCAATGTGGGCAGATCCATCAGCACAATAAATTCTTTTAACAGCTTCTTCATTAGATATGTGCATAAATAGATGTGGAGCCGAGTCCCAAGAATCCCAGAAACTATCGGCCTCTTGTTTGCTCCATTTTTTGTCTTTAAGCTGATAAACAAAAACAGGGCTGTTTTCATCTGTTTCTACATAGATCGTGTTCTCATCGACTAAATAACACTTTCGAGCAATCAGTATTTGGTCCTTGTTCAACTTATTACTTCTTGAAGAAATAATGGCAATAGCTTCTTCTTCTGTAATATCAAGCAAACAAGAATCGCCTTCTCCAAACCAATATTCACGTTCGTATAAACTGTCCGGCTTTGTTTGTGTCCAATTGGACAAATCGTCATAAGTGTATTCGAGGTGCATACCTTCATCGGGTTTTCTAACTATAAAACTCGTATTTACATCACGAAAATATATCATTATAGCTCCTCCAAACTACGCTTTTAGCATTTTCCTCTGCCAATTATATTGAATACTTTGTGGTAGTTATCTTCATTTTTCAAATTGCTCCAAGAAAAAGAAAGAATACTTTCAGTGTAATCATCCGCAACATCGGTTATCCAAACTCCTTCTTTTGCAGCAATTACAGAGTATTTTGCATTAAGAAGTTTTGCATAGCCTCTTGCTTGTGTTTTTGCTTCTTCCAACAATTTATTTGACGAAATAGAATATTTTGCTTCAACAAGAAAATCCGCTGACTGATGACCTTTGGATACAATTGGATTGATAACAAAATCAGGAATTAAAGCGTGATTATGATTACCTATTTCGATGTATAATTGTTGTTTATAGTCTTTTTCAGTATAACCAAGTTCTGCTAAAAACGGTTTAATCAATTTGTTTTCGACGTCTTTTTCTCTCGAAAGAACAAGATCATCGTTATTATTTGCAAACTCTAATCTCGGCAAACCCGATTCTGTCATATCAAGCAAGTGATTATAAACAGAAGGGTATAGTTCAACACCGTTTAACCCCTGCATATTTTTCTTTACAATAGGCAAATTACCGAATACCGAATCTCCTTTAAGCTGGTTTTGAGGAATTCTATTTACCTTGCAGGGGTTGGCAATATATGTGCATCTGTAATAATAAAAGAACGGATCATTAAATCCAACAGAAACACTGCGCCAAATGGAATCAATGGCACTAATAGGAGATTTTAGATACATAACAATGACATCGCCAGCCATTGTATCGGGATTGCATTGCCAAGGCGTAATAGTATCATCATCGCTCGATAAGAAATTATCATTTTTTGAACCGCCAATGAAATAGGCACTCTTGGGCGCCGGAATATCTTTAATTATATAACTATCAGCACCACCAACGTATTTAGGTGCAAAATCATAAAGGAAAGCACATAGTTCATACGCGGACATATTATGCTTCTCTCTAAAATCATATAATGCCTCGCATATTTTACCGTAGTATAAAAATCTTCCCTCATAATCTTTTTTGATGGGAATCTCCGGAAGAATTATTTCAAACTCTTGTGCTATTTTCTCAAAAATATTAAAGTTTAGCGTGAAATAATAAGGGATAAACAATTCTGGTAATTCTCTTGCAAAAAGTGTGGTAAAAAACGCTACTGAACCCGAAAAGAAATTAAAAACCTTTTGCGGGGTTGCACCATCTTTGTTAAGAAATCCATTAAAAATATGTGAAATCGCAGATTCAATTGAATATTCACCTTCTTCAAGAAACCAAAGGCCTTCTGCAATATCCTCCCACGCATCGACTAATTCATTATGTAACGATTCATTAACGATCTTACTTGGGCAATATTCCCTATGAAATTCACATATTTTATCAGCGTATTCTTTTGAAAAATTGTTTGAAAGGTTTTCTTCAAAGAAATCAACCACTTCTTTTCCTGTCCCGCCTAAATATGTTCTCCAAATATAATCATTAAACATTGTCAATTATCCTTTGCTTATAAAATCTTTTGTATATAGGTCTATTTTATCGCATATTTCCTCAACGACATGTTTACCAATGTTCTTAATTTCGATAAGCTCGTTTCTTGCTAAAACAACCTCTCCTATGGTTGTATAGCCTGCACGCATTAAACAGTTATGCGCTCTGCCTGAAAGATTTAACTCGTCAATAGAACGATCAAACAACAATCTGTCTTTTTGCTCCTGCTCAGCTTTTTGTCGACTTGTCTTCAAACCAAAAACAACATATTCTGAGGTTTCGTATTCCTCAAGTCTTTTTATTGCTTTGAGGACAATTTGACGCACACGCTCACGTGTTATCCCTTTTTCGGCAGCTATACCATCTAAAGTAAGAAGATCTATATATCTAAGCCTAAGAATGTCTTTCCATTGTTTGGGGAAATCATTAGATACAAATGCAATACCGGCTTTTTGATCTTCTGTCAAGTCAGATAGAGTGTCGTTATAAAAGTATTTTTCTATTAAGCTTTTCTCATATGTGTTTCCCCGGGCAGAACCATTTTCGACAGTGACAGCAGAACTAATTGTTTTAGATGGGATATCAAGAACTTTTTGAAGTTTGCTGATATTATCATTATCTTCCAAAATGTCTTTTAGTGTACAATTTAACACTATACACAAATCAAGCAACGTACTTAATCTTGCACAATCTATAACTCTATCCCTTTGCTCGTAACATTGTATAGCACGAACGGGAATTCCCGCCAACTTTGCGAGTTTGCTTTGTGATAAGTTAAGCGAAACACGCAGTTTCTCCAATTTAGTTTGAAAATAATCTTTTTTATTCTTAATTGCAACTGCTTGTTGAACACTTATTCCTCTTTGTTTTATGGTAAACACCTCGAAACTTCAAGTTTTATTTGTTATCTATTACATATAGATAATATGCGGAGAGAATATCGTTGAAAAGTTCATTTTTGTCATCTAAAGACATATTTTCGTTTTTGAAATAACCACGAACACGAGAACTTATTTCAAAACTTTCATTGGCTGCTTCTGTTCCGAAATAAGCAAGACCGACACCGAAGTAATCCGCAAACCTTTTCAGTTCATCAATGCTTGGCGATCTTCTGTTGACTTCGTAATTTGATATAGTTGCTCTCGAAAGACCAAGAGCATCTGCTAAATCAAACTGAGTGATACCTTTATTTTTACGCAAAATTTGAATCTTGGTTCCAATATTGGCGCGTTCACGAGAAACACCTTGTCGGTTATTACCATTTCTGTGATTATAACCATTTTTGGGGGTTGTAGAATCAAAGGTCTCTATGAAGAACTTTTCAGATTCCTTTGCTTTCTCCCATACAAGATTATCTGCCACGATTTTGTGATGAAAGCCATTATCCCAACCATATTTTTTAATATCAGAATACAAATCAGAATTGCCTTTATAAATCTCGCTATCTAACCAACGGCTTTTCGCATCTTTGCTCATAATTCCAACGTAAACTTTATCGTTTTCAAGGCAAGTATGGATGTACAGAGTATATAATTCCTCCTGATTGTCAGTATTAAGACCCTTTTTTATTTCTTCCATAGCTTTAACCTCCAATATTAGTTTTAATAAAAAGTGCATGGCAGAAGACATGCGCCGAAAAACGACGCCTGACTTCTGTTGCGACACAGTTCATTCCGAGCAGGATATGACTTCAAGGCATATATTTTTACCAAAGTTGCCTACTCGAAAAATCATTAAACTGTGTCATTTTGTTATTGTATCATAATCAGTTGCAAAAATAAAGAGTTTTTATAAACCTTATGAACTTTTGAATAATAGCGAACCGCGACAGAAATTTCTCCCTGTCCCGTTTGCTATAACCTTTAGGTGCTATTTCGGTTCCAATAAACCCTTAAATATATTCAAAAACTCTATAATTGAAAATACTTCGCCAATATCAAATGTATTTATATAATATTGAGCTTCATTTTCTACCAAAAAGAGGACAATAGGGAGAAAAGTCCTTATTGCCCCGTTATTTAACTATAAATTATATCATTATTTACAATTCATGTGGTTCCGCCACGATTGTCGTTCATCTGAGCAACCCACTCCGTTTGGTTATCTGCTTTGAGCTTTTCTGTCACGCTCCGCAATCTGTTTTACGACCCGAAAAAACATATCCTCAGTTTACTTATCAATATTAGCGAGATAGCTGTTAACTTGCCATTTGTCAACAGATTAGTGAATCGCACCTTGTGGTGTTGTTTTATATACCTCAAATGCCTTTGTACCCATGCACTAATTTCCGCTTGTTCTTCATCGAAGGGCGTAAGGCAAGGAATATAATAATCACCTTGCAGTTCGTGCCAAAAACACTATTGTTCGTTATAAATGTATTTTTTAATTGTGCAATCCTCCGTTA
>CAKSDF010000087.1 GCA_934444695.1 uncultured Eubacteriales bacterium
TATCTCGGCAAGCCCTTAAAGGCCAGCCTCAATTTCGAGCGCAGCGACGTACCGCCTATCGCCGAGATAGAGGGCGTAGACCTTGTTACCGAGGGCGTTATAACCATAAATAAGGTCATCGAATATGCAAAGGACGCGCTGGGAGACAACGAAATGTACGACCGGTGGAGCGTCAATCGGGACGGAGCGTCGCTCATTGCCCGTCTGCTTTTCGAAGAGGCCACCGACATTAACTTTTTCGTCGGACGGGCGGTCAATCCCGCCCACCAAAATCCCGATCTTCCAATCAATTTCAACATTAAAATGAACTTGGTCAAGGAGCTTTCGGACTGTCTTAAAAAAATGGGCAAACGCATTAAAGTCAGCTATTTCTGATGCCGTTTAAAGCAAAATGTTCAAGTAAAACATTCAAACGAAATGTTAAAAGCGGAATGTTTAAAGCAAAACGGCGAGGGGGAAAATTTATATGAGAAAATTCGACACAAAGGTTCAGCACCTTAAATACAAGGTTCTTAGGGAGGTCGCAAGGCTTGCCTGGAACAACACACTTCTTGAAAAGGTGCTCGACATTCCAAAAATCATAATTCCGGGCAACACCCCCACAATGCGGTGCTGTGTTTATAAAGAACGGGCGATTCTGGGCGAAAGAGTCAAGCTTGCCATGGGCGGAGATATAGATAATCACAATGTCATCGAGGTTATCGAAACGGCCTGCGACGAATGCCCCATGGGCGGATACGAGGTCACAAACACCTGCCGCGGATGCCTTGCACACAGGTGCGAGGATGTTTGCCGATTCGGCGCCATTTCATTCGACCACAACCACGTGGCTCACATCGATAAATCCAAGTGTAAGGAATGCGGAGCCTGCTCAAAGGTGTGTCCCTATACCGCTATTGTCAGCCGCCGCCGTCCCTGCGAGAATGCCTGTAAGATAAAGGCCATTAAGATGAACGAAAACAAGGCCGCCGCCATCGATAACGAAAAGTGCATTTCCTGCGGCGCCTGCGTTTATCAGTGCCCCTTCGGCGCCATTTCGGACAAGTCTTACATTCTCGATGTCATCGACATTATCAAGAGAAGCAAAAACAACAAGAAATATAAGGTATATGCCGTTGTGGCACCCTCCATTTCCAGCCAGTTTACATACGCTAAGCTCGGTCAGGTCATAACCGGCCTTAAGGAACTGGGATTCCACACGGTGGTCGAAGCGGCTCTGGGCGCAGATATGGTGGCCGACGCCGAATCGAAAGAGCTTGTGGAAAAGGGATTTTTAACAAGCTCCTGCTGTCCCGCCTTTGTCAGCTACATCGAAAAGGCTTTCCCCGATCTTAAACCCTTTGTTTCACACAATCTTTCCCCCATGGCGGCCATCGCAAAATACATTAAGGAGCACGAAACTCCCTGCAAGATAGTTTTCATCGGACCCTGCACCGCCAAAAAGGCCGAGGTGCAAAAGGAGGAGGTAAAGCCCTTTGTCGACGCTGCCATGACCTTTGAAGAGCTTCAGGCCCTTTTCGACAGCAAGGACATCGACATTACCACCCTTTCGGAGGGCGTACTCGACAACGCCTCATATTTCGGCCGTATATTTGCACGCTGCGGCGGCCTTTCGGATGCTGTAGCGCAGGGCATTAAAGAGCACGGAGATGATTTCGAGCTTAAAGCCTGCTCCTGCGACGGAATCGAGGCCTGCAGAATGGCGCTGCTCAAAAAGAGCAAGGATAGGCTTGACGCCAACTTTATCGAAGGTATGGCCTGTGTCGGTGGCTGTATCGGCGGCGCGGGATGCCTGACCCACGGTGAGATAAACAAGGCCAAGGTCGATAAATACGGCAGAGAGGCCTTTGAAAAAACCATTTCCGATGCCATTTCTCAGCTTAAATAAGGCGCTCGGTAAGGTGCACGAAGACAGAGGTCGCTTGCCAATAAAAAAAGAAAAAATAAAATGTGTCGATAAAAAATATCGGCACATTTTTTATGCAAATTTTTCGCTAAACAGGAAATACTAAAGATGAAAACAAAAAAGGAGGAAAGAATTATGCAGTGTAAAATGGGATTTGCAAAGGGAATGGGCGCAGGTCTTATGCTTGGCGTGGTCGGAAGCATTGCCGGATCGATAGCCTACCGTTCAAACAAAAAATCCTTTAAAAAGCAGGCCGGAAAAGCCGTTAAGGCGGTCGGCGACTTTATGGATAATGTTCAGGGAATGATGAAATAAATCCGACCGGAGTATGTTATCGAAAAGCATTTAACGGTTTGCCTTATCGGAATAGATCAAGCAACAGACGGTCGAAAAGAGAAAGCCCCTTCTTCGCGGCGCATTTTTCAGCGGTGCAAAAGAAGGGACTTTTTAATTTTTGCTTTCTGTTTTCGTTATAAACTGCTGTGGGCAATCTGCGATCTAATGCCGGTTGCATAAACATTCGATTGCTTAGGCGCTCGGCCGCTTAAACCGTTATAAAAGCTTGTTATCATAAACGGCGCGGCAACCGCCGACGAATTTAGGCCTGACCCTTGCGGCGGTGAGGTTTGCTTCGCCAATTTTTCGAACGGTGAGTTTCAGCGGAACGGCCACCCGTTTAAGGTGCATTCCGATGAGCGTACCGCCGATGTCGAGTCCCGCGTCGGCGCGTATTTCCTCCACTGCAACCGGGTGCTCAAAGGCATCATATGCCGCCGTTGCAAAGGAACCGCCCGCCTTTGGACGGGGAACGGCATTGACGATTTCAAGCCCTTTTGCCGCTTCTTCTTCGATTATTATGGCGCGGTTGAGATGCTCGCAGCACTGAGCCGCAAGAAAAACTCCCGCCGATTTAAAGACCGAGCTAATGGCGTCGAAAACCGCCTTTCCGGCCTCGGGGACCGAGCTTGTACCCATTCGCTGTCCCATAATTTCGCTTGTTGAACAGCCGACGACGATTATCTGTCCAGCCTTTAGGCCGCTCATTGTCAAAACCTCTTCCGCAGCGGCGCGGGCCTGCTCGATTATCTGCTCATAAAGCTTTACCTGCTCGTTTTGCTCACACATTTTTGTCATTTCCTTTCAGCATGGCAAATTGCCTTTTTGCGGCACTGTTTTTGTCGAGAATGATGGCGATTATAACCGACGAAACGAGTCCCGCTATTGCCTGAACGGCATTTCCGGGAATGCTTCCCACGGCCGCCGCCCCGTAAAGGAACAGCTCGTAAACGAAATAGCCGCCTATCATAATTATCTCGCTCACCGCCGAAGAAATCGCAAATGCGGCAGGGGAGGGTATGCGCTTTTTAAGTGTCTTTGAAAGCAGGGCGGCGCAAAATGCCATTAAGAATTTGATTATAAGGGTGGCGGGAACATAGTGGAAATATCCGCCCAAAAGATCGGTCAGCGCCGAGCCGATACCGCCCGCAAGACCGCCGTAAACGGGACCGAGACAAAATCCCGCAAGCAGTACGAAGCAGTCTCCTAAATTCACATATCCGTTGGTCATTGAGGGAACGGGAATGTGGATGAATGTGGCGGCGCAGGCAAGTGCTGCAAAAAGCGCCGCAAATACCAGTCTTTTGATTTTGAAGCTGTTCATGGTTATCCTTCCTTTTTTTGCCGCAACACACATGTGAACCGCGCAAAACGGCATTTGCGCATGTGTTGCGGTTATAGAAATTTGTCGGGCTGTTATCGCCCTTAAGCTTTCGAGTGGGGGTTGACCACCGATTGCTTAAGCTTTCCCCAAAGCTTTTCAAACAAATTCTATAAAGACCGTGACGGTCTTAAAATTAAAACGATCTCAAAAAAATCAAAGAAAACAAATCTATGTTGTCGGCATACCGCGTTGCCGCCTAATCACGCATTGAGGGCGTTGTCGATGTCCTCGATAATATCGTCGACATTTTCGATTCCCACCGATAGACGAACAAGATCAGGGGTTATACCGCAGGCGACAAGCTGTTCATCGGTCAGCTGGCGGTGGGTGGTGCTGGCGGGATGAAGCACGCAGGTACGTGCGTCGGCCACGTGGGTGACTATTCTCGCAAGTTTAAGGTTATCTAAGAATTTTATAGAGGCCTCTCTGCCGCCTTTAACGCAGAAGGAGATAACTCCGCTGGAGCCGTCCTTTAAATATTTTTTGCAAAGGTCATAATATTTATTGCCCTTAAGGGAGGGGTAGTTTATAGAGCTTATCTTGTCGTTTTGTGACAGATACTCGGCAATCTTTTCGGCGTTTTCGCAGTGCCTTTTTACACGCAGATGAAGTGACTCAAGCCCTAAATTCAGCAAAAATGCGTTAATGGGGGAGGCTTGCGCGCCGGTGTCTCTCATAAGGTGTGTGGTGGCTTTGGTGATGTAGGCCGCCTTTCCGAAAGCCTCGGTATAAACAAGGCCGTGGTAGGATTCGTCGGGAGTGGTAAGCCCCGGGAATTTGTCGGCCTGCTTTTGCCAGTCGAAATTGCCCGAATCGACTATTGCGCCGCCGGTGGTGCAGGCGTGTCCGTCCATATACTTGGTGGTGGAATGGGTGACGATGTCTGCGCCGTATTCAAAGGGACGGCAGTTTATGGGGGTGGGGAAGGTGTTGTCGATTATAAGGGGAAGGCCGTTTCTGTGGGCAAGGGCGGCAAAACGCTCAATGTCGAAAACGGCAAGTGAGGGGTTTGAAAGTGTCTCGCCGAAGATGAGGCGGGTGTTGCCGTCTATAAGCTTTTCGATTTCCTCGTCGGTGGAGGAAAGGCTGAAATATCTTGTTTCAATGCCCATTTCGGCCAGGGTTTTGGAAAAGAGATTGACCGTTCCGCCGTATATCTCGCTGGATGCAAGAATGTTTTGCCCGCTGCGGCAGATGTTGAGCACCGCTATCATATTGGCGGTCTGTCCCGAGGAGGTCAGCATTGCGCCGACGCCCCCTTCAAGGGCGTTTATCTTTGCGGCAACGGCCGACAGGGTGGGGTTGGAAATGCGGGTGTAAAGGTGGGTGCCTATTTCAAGATTGAAGGCCTTTCCCATATCCTCGCAGGTGTCGTATGCATAGGTGGTGGTTTGGTAAATGGGGAGCACCCTCGCTTCGCCTGTTTCAGGCTTGTATTCGCCCTGCACGCATACCGTCTCTATATGTTTCATAGCGCTTTTCTCCTTGGTCTTTGTAAATGAAATGTGTTGCACGATCAAATGAATGTTCCGTGCCCGTTTGATCAAATCGTTCCGCCGGACACAGTGTCTGTACCGCGCCCGACGGTGATAAATCGGATCACATCGGCTTGTTATTTTGCTTTCGAGAGCAGGTCGACTGCCTTTTGCGCCACCTCTCTCGAGCCGAGAGCCGAGAAGCGGATGTAACCCTCTCCGCACTGTCCGAAGCCTTCGCCGGGGGTGGTCACGATGGCATATGTCTTTAAAAGATAGTCGAAAAATTCCCAGCTGCCCATTCCGTCGGGTGTCTTTGCCCATACATAGGGGGAGTGCTCTCCGCCGAAAGCGGTGTATCCTGCGGCAGTCAGTCCTTTTTTGATAAGGGCGGCATTGTCGAGATAATATTTGATATTTTCTTTTATCTGCTTTTTGCCTTCTTCGGAATAAACCGCCTCTGCCGCACGCTGGATAACATAGGGAACACCGTTGAATTTTGTGCCCTGTCTGCGTCCCCAGAGGTTTTTAAGCGCAACTTTGTTTCCATCCTTATCGGTTCCGCAAACTTCACTGGGAACAACGGTAAATCCGCATCTTGTTCCGGTGAATCCTGCGGTTTTGGAAAAGCTGCGGAATTCGATGGCGCATTTCTTTGCCCCTTCGATCTCAAAAATGCTGTGGGGGATGGCGTCGTCGGTTATAAAGGCTTCATATGCCGCGTCGAAAAGAATTATTGCATCCTCTTTAATGGCATAATCCACCCATGCTTTAAGCTGCTCTTTGGTAGCGGCCGAGCCGGTGGGGTTGTTGGGAGAACAGAGATAAACAATGTCGGCGTGGGTGCTCGGAGGGCAGGGGGTAAATCCATTCTGCTCGGTGCAGGGGAGATACACTATCTTTGAAAATCTTCCGTCCTCGCCTGCGTCGCCCGAGCGGCCGCCCATAACGTTTGTGTCCACATAAACGGGATAAACGGGATCGCCCACGGCAACGATGTTATCGACGCCGAAAATGTCGCCGATGTTGCCGCAGTCGCTCTTTGCGCCGTCGCTTATAAATATTTCGTCGGCCGAGATGTCGACCCCTCTCGCCTGAAAATCGTTTTTGGCAATGGTCTCTCTCAGAAAATCATATCCGAACTCGGGGCCGTATCCACGGAATGTTTCGGCATTTCCCATTTCGGCCGAGGCCTTTTCGAGGGCTTCAACCACCGCGGGAACGAGGGGACGGGTAACGTCGCCTATACCGAGGCGCAGTACCTCACGGTCGGGATTTTCCTTTTTAAAATTTTCGACCCTTCGGGCAATTTCCGAAAAGAGGTATCCGCCCTTGAGCTTTAAAAAATTGTCGTTTATTCTGGCCATTTATATTCACCTTCAAAAACAAATTCGGCGGGGCCGGTCATTTTAACCGATCCCTCTCCGTTCCATTCGATAATAAGCTCGCCGCCAAGCAGTCTGACAACCGAGCGGTCGCCTGTAAGGCCGTTGAGCCTTGCGGCTACATGAGTGGCGCAGGTGCCTGTTCCGCAGGCAAGTGTCTCACCGGTGCCCCGTTCGTATACCCGCATTTCGAGAAGTCCCGGCTCGATAACCTTGGCAAACTCGGCGTTGACCCTGCTGGGGAAGGCAGGATGGCTTTCAAATTTAGAGCCGATACCGTCGATGTCGAAGGTTTTAAGGTCGGTATCCTTGTCTAAAAAGACGACACTGTGGGGGTTGCCCATTGAAACGCAGGTGGTTTTGTAGGTAACGCCGTCCACATCGATAGGCTCGGCCACAACGGGGTTTTTGTCGAAAACCGTGGGAATATCGAGCCCGTTTAAAATGGGAGCGCCCATATCCACCGTAATGAGCTTGGTCTCACCGTTTTCCCGATGGAATTTAAGGTATTTAATGCCGGCACCGGTTTCGACCGAGATCTCGTCCTTGTCGGTCAGTCCCTTGTCGCGGACATATTTTCCCACGCAGCGAATGCCGTTTCCGCACATTTCGGAAATAGATCCGTCGGCGTTGTACATAACCATTTTGAAGTCGGCAATGTCGGAAGAGCAGATGAGAATAAGGCCGTCCGAGCCGACGCCGAAATGACGGTCGGAAATTTTGACCGCAAGCTTTTCGGCATTTTCGGGGACGCCTTTAAGGCAGTTGACATAGACATAATCGTTGCCCAGTCCCTGCATTTTGGTAAATTTCATATAAATCAGTCCTTAGAATGTCGGGCAGGTAACACACTCCCGCCCGACGATTGCTTAGATAAAGGTGTTTAGAGCAGATCGATACCGCCGGCCTTGCATTTTTCCACCATATCCTCTGGCCAGGAGGATACCTGTACCTCGCCGATGTGGGCCTTTTTAAGGAAGAACATACAAAGTCTCGATTGGCCGATTCCGCCGCCTACGGTGTAGGGAAGCTTTCCCTCAAGCAGGCTCTTTTGGAAGGGAAGCTCGGCACGCTCGCTGCATCCACGCTCCTCAAGCTGGGAAAGCAGGGCCTTTTCGTCCACTCTTATGCCCATAGAGGAAATTTCAAAGGCTATTCCGAGAGGCTCATACCACACAAGTATGTCGCCGTTAAGCTTCCAGTCGTCGTAATCTGGGGCGCGGCCGTCGTGAATTTTTCCCGATGCCATTTTTCCGCCGATCTCGCCGAGAAATACCGCTCCGTACTGCTTGCAGACGGCGTTTTCTCTTTCTTTCGGGGAAAGATCGGGATATTTGTCCTCAAGCTCCTGAGTGGTGACAAAATGTATCTCCTCGGGGAGCACGGGGGTTATCTCGGGATAAAGGCCGAAAATGTATATCTCGGTGGCCTTTAAAACCTCGTAAATGCTTTTGACCGTTTCAAAAAGGGCATCCTTGGTGCGGTTTTCGTGCTCGATGACCTTTTCCCAGTCCCACTGATCGACATAAAGGGAATGGAGGTTGTCGGTTTCCTCGTCACGGCGGATGGCGTTCATATCGGTGTAAAGACCCTCTCCAGCCTCATAATTATAGCGGCCGAGAGCCCATCTCTTCCACTTTGCAAGGGAATGCACTATCTCCATAATCTCGCCGGTCTCGCCCACGTCAAAAGAAACGGGGCGCTCGGTGCCGTTGAGGTTATCGTTAAGGCCGGAATCCTTTCTGACAAAAAGGGGAGCCGAC
>CAKSDF010000088.1 GCA_934444695.1 uncultured Eubacteriales bacterium
CACGATCTTTTTGATCTCTGACTTATACTCGCGCAGGAATTTGATAACCTTCGCGGGGATGGAAAGCTTGCCGGTTTTTGCAACTTCCACTCTGTCTCTTACGAGCACCATTACAACGCAGATAACAAGCGTAGCTATGGCGAGAACCATAAGAAGGGTCATTACAATACCGTACTGTGCGCTGCCATCGTCCACATAGGAAGTAAGGTTTCTCAGGTCGGTGTAGCTTAAAACCGAGCTCACGCGGATAACCAACAGAATGATGGCATTGATGAGTCCGGTAACAACCGCCGCACCGTTCCATTTCTGGCTCTTGAAAAAGCCTACGCCTATGAAGATTGCAGTCAAAGCACCGAATATGAAGGACGCAAAGAACCATCCGGATTTCCAGAGGTGTGCGCCGTCCACGCCAAGGACAGCCGATTTATCGGCGCCGAAGGCCAGTTCAGCTCCGGTGAGGGATATGGTGTCGCCCGCATTGGTCGCCACCGTGACAAGGGGAAAGAAAAATGCTACAAGAGTTGCCACTGCCAAAAGCGCGGTGAGCACTTTTAAGAAGTCTCTTAAAATTTTCATTTAGCTTCCTCCTTATTTAGTTTCCCTGTGGAGCGTGTGCTTTCTGCAAAAACGGCAGTACTTGTTCATTTCAAGACGGTCAGGATCGTTTTTCTTGTTTTTGACAGTGTCGTAATTGCGCTGTTTGCACTCTGTGCATGCCATTGTGATTTTAACTCTCATTTTATGGCACCTCCTGATATCGGAATTTTTATTGACCGGCCGGGCTCTGACAAGCCTTTTTCGGCCGGAAAATATCCTCCCTCTTCACCGTATTGCGGCCCTTCGCCAAGATGCCCATTCTTTAAGACGAAAAATTTCGTCGACGAAAAAACCACGAAAAAACCGTGGAGAGGTAGAGTAACTATACCACATCTCCACGGATTATGCAAGTGTTTTTTAAAATTATTTCAAATAAATCGGATTTATGGGGATTTTGCGGGAAAATTACGGAGAGAATTCATTTTCTTCCCGCGGGCAAAGCTGCTTTTCACAAGCAAAAAACGTTTGCTTTAAAAGCGCAGCACAGCTAAAGGGTATTTGGCCGGTCGCTGAGACTGCCTCGGCCTTGCCGAGGACGGAGGAAGCGGAAATGGGCAAGTCTTATGCATGAGAAATGATGCTGCTCTTTTTGAACGCGCCCGGGTTTTTATGAGCGCCTTCCTCCGTTCAGCTTTTGCTGACGGTCTCAGCACCCCCGCAACGTGCCGGGCTTGCGTTTTGGCGTTCCTGCGTTTTCGCGTTTCTACTTTTTTACGTTTCCGCGTTTTGCCCTTTTTGCCATTTTTGCTTTTTTAGTTTCTTTCAGCCTCGGTGTTTAGTGCCCGCCCGCCGTTTCTCGCTTTTCTTTTTGATCAGCGCTTTTTGGCAACCTTTCCGCCCGATTTATAAACCGAGTTTGCCGGTACAACCCCTCTGACCATCGAAAGAGGATAGAGATTTGTATTTCTTCCGATTATAACGCCGGGGGTGAGCACGCTGTTGCAGCCCACATCGGCAAAATCGCCCAGTACCGCGCCCATTTTGCGAAGGCCGGTATCGATATCGAGACCGCCTCTTATGACCACGTTCGACTTATCGGCCTTGATGTTGGCGGTCACCGCTCCTGCGCCCATATGAGCCTTAAAACCAAGCACCGCATCGCCCACATAATTATAATGGGGCACCTGCACGCCGTCGAAAAGCACACAGTTTTTAAGCTCGGTGGAATTGCCCACAACAGTCCCTCTTCCGACTATGGCGCTGCCTCTTATAAAGGCGCCGGGTCTTATTTCGGCATCGGGGAAAATGACCGTCGGTCCGTTTATGACTGCCGAAGCTGCAATCTTTGCGCTTTTGGCAACAAAAACATTTTCTCCCCTCTGTTCAAATTCCGCTTTATCAAGAGAGGGAATGAGCACATCGGTAATATAGCCCTTTATTTCGGGAAGAATTTCAAAGGGATAGGTTTTTCCATCAAAAAGCGATGCTGCGTCGGTTTTTGAAAGGTCGAGAAGATTTTCGATTTTAATATCCGAAAGGTCGGCCTTAAACTCTTTTATGTCGATCATATTATCCATCGTTTACTCCACCGTTACCGATTTTGCAAGGTTTCTCGGCTTGTCGGCGTCAAAGCCCTTTACGGTAGCCATAAAGTATCCCAGCATCTGCATGGGCACCACCTCAAGAGAGGGCAGGATAAGCTCATCGACGGCGGGAAGATAGATGCAGTAATCAGAGCATTTTTCGATGGAAGTGTTGCCTTCGGTGGTCAGCGACAGTACCTTTGCGCCGCGGGATTTGACCTCCTCGATGTTGGAAACGGTCTTGTCGTATATATGGCTGCAGCAGTTGAGGGCCACAACAAGGGTACCCGGCTCGATAAGGGATATGGTGCCGTGTTTTAATTCTCCGGCGGCGTAGGCCTCGGAATGGACATAGCTGACCTCCTTAAGCTTAAGAGAGGCTTCCATTGCCACGGCATAATCCACATTACGGCCGAGATAATAGGCGTGTTCGATGCCCTTAAACTCTTCGGCCAGCTTTTTCATAACCGGCTCGGTTGCCTTGATGACTCCGTCCACAAGCTCGGGAAGCTGTTTTATGGCATCGAGATGCTCGGCCACAAGGTCGGCCGAAAGCATACCCATTTTTTGCGAAATATAAAGAGCGATGAGGTATATCATCGAAAGCTGGGTAGAATAAGCCTTGGTGGTGGCAACGGCGATTTCGGGACCTGCCCAGGTGTAAAGCACGTCGTCGGATTCGTTTGCGATGGAGGATCCCACCACATTAACGATGGACATTATTCTGGCGCCGCAGCGTTTGCCTTCCCTAAGGGCGGCCAGTGTATCGGCCGTTTCGCCCGACTGGCTTATGATTATCATAAGGGTGTTTTCATCAATAATAGGCTGACGGTAACGGAATTCGCTGGCGAGATCGACCTCTACGGGGATTCTGGCCATACGCTCGATTATGTACTTGCCTACGATGCCCACGTGATAGGCCGAGCCGCAGCCGACAATATATATTTTGCTGCACTTTTTAAGCTGTTCCTTTGTGATGGTCACGCCGTCCAGCACTATCTCGTCGTGTTCGTTTATACGGGGAGAAATGGTTTCGCGAAGGGCGGTAGGCTCCTCGTGTATTTCCTTGTTCATAAAGCAGTCGTAGCCGCCCTTTTCGGCCGCCTTGACGTCCCAGGTAATGGTGACCGGCTGTTTTTCCACGGGATTTAAATCTCCGTCAAACACCTTTACCCCGTCTTTTGAAAGGAGCACGATGTCGCCGTCGTCTAAGCGGTATATCTCGCGGGTGTATTTTAGCACGGCGGTAACGTCCGATGCCACAAAGTTTTCGTGCTCGCCCAGTCCCACAATGAGAGGAGAAGCATGACGCACGGCCACAAATTCATCGGGACGGTCGCTTCTCAAAATGCCGAAAGCGTAAGAACCCTGGAGCATATCCACCGTCTTTTTGACCGTTTCAAGGAAATTGCCGTTGTCGTTCTTTTCAAGAAGATTTGCAACCACCTCGGTATCGGTCTCGCTGCGGAAATTGAATCCGTCGGCAATAAGACCGGCCTTTAGCTCGGCGTAATTTTCGATAATGCCGTTGTGGACAATGGCAAATTTACCGTTTTCCGAAAGATGGGGATGGGAGTTTTCGTCCGAGGGCTTTCCGTGGGTGGCCCAGCGGGTGTGGCCGATGCCGATGGTAGAGGGGATGTTCTTTCCGCCGTCTATCTTTTCGCTTAAGGTGGCCAGTCTGCCCTTTGTTTTGTTTATTTCGATGGTTCCGTTTTCGATGCAGGCGATACCTGCCGAATCATAACCTCTGTATTCAAGCTTTGCAAGTCCGTCGAGCAGAATGGGGGCTACCCTTTGCTCTCCGACATATCCTACTATTCCGCACATAAGTTTTACCTCTTTTCATAAACCGAAATGCCCGCCGTTAAAGTTCCGTCAGAACTTATCGCAGCACATCACCGTCCGCTTGTTTTTTTGGGCGGCCGACCGCGCAGATTTTTTATGCGGTTTAAATTGTGACCGGCGCCGATTTTCGGTTTTCCGGCACCTTTGTACAATTACTCGATTTTATACCGAGATTTTACCACTAACCGCCCGGTTTGTCAACAATTCTGTTTTTTCGACCGATTGTTTCTTGCTTAAAACCTTAAAAGTCTCCACCTTTTTTAAATCCTTTGAGCACATTTCGGCGGGATTTAATCGGCACTAATCCTTTTTTCGGACAGGGCGGCTGCAGCTTTAAAACAGGTCTCTATACTCTATACATTGTTACGGCCGTTATAGATGTTACAGCTGTTATAGCTATACCTTGCTATAATTATGATTTTTACTTGGCAGGCAAATTAAAAAATTGCGGCTAAAGCGACGCGAAAGGAATGTTTTAGTTGAAAAAAAGAATGACCGTCTGCGGCATATGTCTGACCCTTGTTTTTGCCCTTATAGGCGGGCGGCTTTGGCAGATAAGCCTGCTCGACCTTTATAAAACATCGTCGGCCGGGGCTGGTAGCTACCTTGTAACCGTCGACCGTCCGAGGGGCAGCATATTCGACCGAAACCTTGAGCGGCTGACCAATCGGGACGCCGTTTATAAGGCGGTGCTGACCGCCACTCCCGAGGTGAGCCGGGAGCTTTACCGCTGCTTTTCAAAGGCCCGGGCCGAGGAAATATCAAACTCCCTTCGGGAAAACACGCCCGTTACCGTTACGGTGCCTGCCGACTTTTCGGCAAAGGGTGCCGCCGTTTTTAAAATATACGACAAAAATCCCTCCTATATTCCCGCCGTTCAGCTTATGGGATATCTCGATTCTCAGCAGCGCCACGGTAAAGCGGGCATATCGCTGACCTTTGACGATTGCCTTTATTATGATGTCGCCACATCGGCATCGGTGGCGGCCAACGCGGCGGGAGGCATGCTTCTCGGAATAGAGCCCGAAAGAAACGACAATTCCGACATATACGAAAGCGGCCTTGTCACCACCCTCGATTACAAAATCCAGCTGGCGGCCGAAAGCGCCCTTTCGGGGGTCAAAAAGGGTGCCATAGCCGTAACAAAAACCGGCAGCGGAGAGATTCTTGCCCTTGCAAGCGCGCCCTCCTTCAGCCCGCAGAATCTCTCGGCCGCCCTCAAAAACTCCGATTCACCCTTTTTGAACCGCAGCCTTTGCGACTATAATCTCGGATCGATATTTAAGATGTGCGTGGTCTGCGCCGCCCTTGAAAGCGGTATTTCGGCCGATTTTTCCTATTGCTGTACCGGCAGCATAGATTGCGGGAACACATTTTTCTGCCACAAATCCGACGGCCACGGCAGCATTGATATGAGCGAAGCCTTTGCAAAATCCTGCAACACATATTTTATTGCTTTGGCGCAGGAGGTGGGAGCGGATAAAATTTACGGTATGGCGCAAAAGCTCGGCCTTTCGGGCAACCGGAAAATATGCGAAGGAATTGAGCAAAGCTGCGATCTGGGCGAGCTTTCAAAAATAAAAGAATCCCCATCGGCTTTGGCGAATTTCGCCATCGGTCAGGGGGACATTATGGTCACGCCCCTTTGCATATCGCTGCTTGTAAACGCGGCGGCCAACGGAGGGGTGTATTTTCCGCCCGTGCTTATCTCGGGCTATCGGGACAAGGACGGAAATATCGATTATCAAAAGGGAACGGAAGGCACAAGGGTCTTTTCAAAGCAAACGGCCGAGACACTTTCGGCCATGATGAAGCGGGTTTTTGAGGACGGCACGGCAAGCGGTCTTTCACCTGAAGCAGGCGTTTACGGCGGGAAGACGGCCACCGCCGAAACGGGATTTAGAAACGATGAGGGGGACTTTGCCAAGGCGGCGTGGTTTGCGGGATACTATGAGCTTGGGGATGAGCGGCTGTCGGTGGCGGTGCTGGTTGAGGACGGAAGCTCGGGAACGGCCGACGCGGTGCCGGTGTTCAGGGATTTTTGCAACAAAACAGCGGCCGATATGAGATCCTAAGACCCCCCGGCCGCCGATGATTGATTTTTTGTTTGACCTCGTTATCAAAAAACATTTTGGTCTATACGAAGGCTCGCAAACGGCGGAAAATCAGGCAATGCGGAAAAAATGTTTCACGTGAAACATTTTGTATATTTTGCAAACCACACAAAGCAGGAACGACTCAGCCGACATTGTTTGCGCCCGTTTGAATTTCCGGGCTGTCGGCTGCGGGTTGGTCGGAATTTCCGCCGGAGCTTTGACCGGAATTATCGGCAGAGCCTTGACCGTCCCTTTCAAAGGGGTTGGCTCCGCCGTTTCCCATCTGACCGCCATTCGTTCCGCCTATATTTTCGTTCATATTTCCATTTCTGTTTCCACCCATATTTCCGCCGCCCATATTTCCCATACTTCCCATATCCGATACGGTTATACCGTCGGCCGATATGAGATTTGAAGAATCCTCGGCCTGTCCGTCCGACGTGGAGGGAATGGTGCCTTCAAGCTGCCCCTTAACGCTCTGTGCCCTTAGCAGACAAAACTGCTTAAGGGTGGAGACTCCCTGTTCAAATTCTTCGTAAGTGCAGAATTTCGTGGGGTCTTTTTGTACATAAGGGGAGATGAGCTCGGCCGTGCTGTCGATGAGCTGCTCAAAATATCCGCTGTCGAAATATTTTGAAATAAACTGCGAAAAGATTTCGTGATAATTCTCAAGATAGCTTTCATCAGCCAGCATCCAGTAAAGCATGGGGCGATTTTCGGCCGATCCGCCCGAGACGGGGGTGTCTATGGGGAAATTGACCAGCGACTGCGCATCTGACGACGATTCAAACCCGCCGAAAGCAAGGTTATAATCCCAGGGAATCATCGAAAGAACCCCGTCCTTTTCGTAGAGGTAATAGTTGTGTATCATGGAGCCGGTATAGCTGTCGAAATTGAGCACAAAATTATGCACAACAAAGTATCTTGTCACCGCGTCGGTGTCCACGGTGTTTTCGATATTCTGCCGCTCGGTCAGATTTTTAAGGGAATTTATAAGGCGGGTCTTGTCGCTGTCGCCGACATCGGTTTTGGCGTTGTCGAAAATATTCTGATAGCTGTCAAAATCGTCGTCGGTATATTGCAGGAGCACGTCGCTTGATCCGTTCATCATACCGCCGCCCGGCTGACCGCCTTTTTGCCCGCTGCCGTCTTGTCGGTTTCCGTCCGGCCGATTACCATCTGTCCCGTTACCATCGGAATTTCCCCTAAAGCCGTCGTTTCCTTGACCTGTCTGTTCATCGGAAGGTAAATCGGGAGGTGTCTGTCCGTCTGAAGAGTTTTGTCCGTCCGAAAAGGGTTGTCCCTGTGAAAATCCGCCGGGAGGAGTCTGTCGGTCAAAGGAACCGTCTGAAGAGGTCTGTCCGTCGGCAGAAGACTGTCCGTCGGAATTGCTGTCGGGAAAACTACCGGGGAAATTACCGAAGAGATTCTGCCCGCCGGAAAAACCGCCGGGAGGGGTGGGGCGATCGGTCTGTCCATCGGTGCCGTTTGTGCCCTCTGCGGTATCGCTGCCATTTGAATTCTCCGTAGTGCCCGTACCGTTACCGCCGAGATTGGGAGGTGCAAAATCTCCGCCGCTTTGCTGAGTGTCGGTGCCGTTTTGAGCATTGCCGGCGTCGCTGCTTTGACCTTCACCGGTTTGATTTGCGGCGTTTTGGTCGGCACTGTTTTGGTCGGCACTGTTTTGGTAGGCGTCGCCCGCCTGCTGCTCAAACTGTTCAAACTGCGACGCGTCAAAATCCTTCCCGTTTCCCTTTCCGCCGCCCATACTCTGGCTGTCGGGTTTGTAAAGCTCGCCGTAATCGCTGCCGTAATTGCGTTCGAGAAAACTTTCCTCGATTCCCTCCACCGCAAGGTAAAGGCCGAAATCCTCGCCGTTTACCGTGATATAGGCAAAACTGCAAAGGGGTGAGCTTACACCGAAATCTCCCATTAGGGTATAGCACAGGAAATCTTTCATATAGGTGTTGTCCTGAATGATGTTGTTAAGGCACAGCTTGTCGAGGCCATGGTATGTGTTGGTCGAATCGTAGTGGTCAAACTCTATTTTAAAGCTGTATCGGTTGTTGCCGTAATTTTTGACGTTGGTAAGAGAGGTGTTTCCCTTGGCGCGCAGTCCAACATTTTTCTCGGCCTCTCCGTCGATAACCACGGTACAGGGGG
>CAKSDF010000089.1 GCA_934444695.1 uncultured Eubacteriales bacterium
GCTTTATCGTTCTCAAGTCGGTCCGCGTCGATTATCGAAACGACCGGCAGCGAAAAGCAATCGCAAAAACGCACAAAACGGGAAATCTTTACGATCGAATCGGCATCAAGCTTTTTATCCTTTGTAAGCACGGCGCCGCAAGGCTTTCCGTTGATTCTGCCAAGCAGCGTTTCGGCCGATTTGCCGAAGTCATCGGAAAGATGGATTTTATCCTGCGCGTCCAAAAACTCGGCATTAATGACCGGGCAAACCGACGGCTCACCGCCTTCATAGGTGTTAAGCGGGGCAAGATTGTTTGACGGTACGATTGAAAGGATTGACCTGACAATCGCCGCAATATCCTCTTCATTTGCGACAATGTGGGCGGTGCCGTTTTTAGCGGCTGTTTCGGCCGTTCCGACATCCTGACCGTTTTTATAAAGTGAGGCAGGATTAAGGGACAATGCTGCGTTTTGCTCCATAATGGTAATGTCGAACTGGGAACAAAGCACTGCGTTTTCACCGGTGCATTTTCCGAGAACCACGGCGATCTGCGGTACAACGCCCGAAAGCAGGCTTGCCGCATTTATGAGCTTTGAGAAGGCGTGAAGCGCATCCGCTCCGTCGTCCACATATCCGCCCTTTGAATCGAAAATTCCGATAATGGGCTTACCGTTTTTGGCGGCGAGATCATAAATTTTAAGAATTTTTTCGGCCTGAGCGCGGCTCATAGCTCCGCCCATTGCATCGGGATTTTGGGAAAAAACATACACTCCCTGGCCGTTCACCGTACCGAATCCGCATACCGCCTCGGCAAGGTCATCCCTGTTTTTGTCGAAAGCTCCGATTTCCACAAAGCTTTGTTCGTCCAAAAGCTCAAAAATGCACTGCTTAGCAACCCCTTGGTCGCTCGCCTTTTTAAGCTTTGATGTGATTTTATCAACACTCATATTCTTTCCTCCACATCGGGCGGAAAACTCCGCCGTCGGCTGATTTATGATTTGAAAACATTGGATTTATAATTTGAGAACATTGTTTATATAACACGGCTGCACACCGATATATTGTTATTTAAAGTGCGTTGATTTTTTAATGCCGCAGTTTTTTTAGTTTATTCTCCGGTTGATTTGCAAATAACAGCATATTGCCAACAGCAGCATTGCACAAAACCCTTGCAGCATTCAGACCTTTGCCCCGCCGCTTTTGGCTTTTGAAAGGGTTATAAGATCCCTTATCTCCTGCTTTTCGAGAAGTCTCCATTTGCCCACCGGCAGCCGGCCCAATCTCAGGTTTCCTACGGCCACTCTTTTAAGCCGCGCCACCTCAAGTCCCACCGATTCGCACATTTTTCTTATCTGACGGTTGCGCCCTTCATTGAGCTCAAATTCAAGCACCACCCGCTTTTCATCGTCCACAAGAGGAACGATGTTGCATTTTGCGGTTTTTTTACCGTCGATAACAATGCCGTTTGACATTTCAAGCAGCTGCTCATCCGAAACGGGCGGACGCACCGTCACCCGGTAAATCTTCGGAACGTGTCCCGACGGATGGGTCATAAGGTTGATAAACTCACCGTCGTTTGAAAAAAGAAGCAACCCCTCGCTGTCTTTATCAAGCCGTCCCGCGGGAAGCACCCGCTCGGGAGCATCGTCCACAAGGTCGGCAACGCATTTTCTCGAAAGCTCATCGTTCATGGTGGTTACATATCCGCGGGGCTTGTTAAGCATAATATACACCCGCTCGTTTTGCCCGTGAACCACCTTTTTACCGCCGACGGTGACAATGTCTCCGTGTATTCTCACCTTATCGCCGAGATGGGCGGGATGTCCGTTGACCTTGACCTTTCCCCGCTCGATAAGCTCCTCGGCCTTGCGGCGGGAACAGTATCCGCATTCCGAAAGGTATTTCTGAAGTCTGATGGGTTCGTTTTTCATATTGTTCTCACTTTACTTTTTATTTTCTCTTTATGTTGAAAGGATTAATTGAAATTATCGTTTAAACTTTTTTGATACCGTTTATTGAAGCCGCTTAAAGTCATTGCTTGAAGCCGTTACTTTGAAGTGACGCTCTGCTGCCAGGTGGTATCCTCGGCCGTTTGTGTCATGGTTAGAATATACCAGCTCTTATCTACCTTAACGCACACAAAAGTAACCTTCTGAGTATCTTCGTTAAGACTTCCCTTGGTTGTAACATTGCCCTTGACAAGTGTAACGGCGCTGACATTCATTTCGCTCATATCCTGGCCGTTATACTTTCCGTCCTCAAAGCTCTGTTCCTCGGAGGAAAGGGAGCTTTCATCTATGCTTATGGTTATATTATCCCCGAAATCGGGATTTTGCTCGTCCGATTTGAGCGAATCAAACATTCCCTGCATAAGGGCGTCTCCCCCGCCGTTTTGCTCGGCGTGCTCCTTCATACCGTCCGAGAGTGAGGGTACAACGCTGTCGCAGAGCTTGTCAAAATCCCGTTCGTTAACGGCAGAAATGTATTTTATGGCAGCGCCCTCGGCCGTAGATGTTACACGGTTGGTTATTCTCGGCAGCACCTTCCACACGAACAGGGTTATGAGAAGTGCAAGCACAACCGTAATCAGCGCAACGAAAAACCACAGTCCACGTTTTTGCCCCTTGGACATCTCGCTCATTTTTTTATTTATTTCACCCGCATAATCGGGTCTTATCTTGGTCTTTTTATTTTTTTGAATGCTCAAAATCACACCACCGAAAACATATTCCAATACCAATTTATAATACCACCAAAAGCCGATTTCGTCAACAGATTTGTTGCATAAAACAAAGATAAATAAGGCCCTTCATAAACAAAAACACCCGCACAAAGGAAAGCTTGCACAAAAGCCTCCTTTTGCGGGTGAAAATGCACTGTAATATTTTTCATTTTCAGCAAACAAACCGTTTGCATCACACGGTTGCTTTTCCCTGCTCTTCGTCATAAGCCTGTCTGACCGCCTTGGCCAGCTGATCGGCGCAGGATGTGGGTTTCATTCCGCAGGTATTGCCTAAAAGCTTTTGTTCAATCTGCTCGACGGTAAATCCGTCCACAAGCTTGGAAATGGCCTTTAAATTGCCGTTACATCCGCCGATAAATTCTATGTTTGATACCTTGTCGCCATCCAAATCAAAATCAATCTCCATAGCGCAGGTGAATTGTGTCTTATATCTGTGTCTCATTTTTTACACCTCAATTGTTTTTTCTTGTTTTATTTTACTACCCTTCTCCCCCGTTGTCAACAAGGGCTTTAAGAATGCATCGAACAAGCTTTGAGAAATAGCCTATCACAATTTTGGAATGCCATTTTAATTTTTGCAGACATTTAAGCGGATCCAATTAAATTTCATAAGAATGGATTATGCAAGAAAATCGGGAAAAATAAGAGTGACAAAGTTTATCAGATAAGGAATGACTTTAAAATGAAAAATGCCAAAAAGAAAACAAAAATCAGGATATGGAGCTTTGCACTGGCGGCGGTTTTGGTTCTCGCGGGCTTTACCGTAAGCGGATACGCCTCGGCCGCCGAATACAGCACAAGACTTGGCATAACCTACGAGCGCAATTTGTCCGAGCTTTCGGAACACATCGACAACATCGAGACCGATCTTTTAAAGGGCAGATATGCCGTCACATCCTCGGGGGCTTCCGAGCTTTCAATGAAGCTGTGGAGCGAGGCTCTTTCGGCCAAAACCTGCCTTTCGGGACTTCCCACAAGCGGCACCGAGCTTGACAACACCTATAAATTTCTTTCTCAGGTCGGTGAGTTTTCGCTTTCTCTTGCAAAGAAAATATCTAAAGGTGAGCAGATATCCGACCGAGAACGGGACGAGCTTGAGCAGCTTCTCGACTATGCAAAACAGATAAATAATGAGGTCACCGAACTTTGCGTGACTATGAACGACGACGGAAAATGGGCCGACAGCATTAAAAATTCCATTTACAAAAACGACGAGCAGGTATCGGCCGATTTAAACGAAGGCTTTAACAATGTTGAAGAACATCTTTCAAACTTTCCTACCCTTCTTTACGACGGTCCCTTTTCCGACCATATTTTGCAGGCAAAAGCCGTGTTTCTTGACGGAAAAAGCGATGTGACGGCCGACGCGGCAAAAGACACGGCAGCAAGCCTTCTCGGCACTCGGTCCGAAAATATATCCGACGGCGGCGAGGAAAACGGAATTATTCCGAGCTATAATTTTTATTATAACGACAGCTGCATTTCCATAACCAAGGCGGGCGGATACTGCTCATATATTTTAAACAGTCGGGAAATTTCCGATGCGGTATACGGATATGACGAATGTCTTGAAAAGGCCAAGAATTTTCTCGGCCGGCTTTCGCTTGGAAGCTTTAAGGAGAGCTATTTTGCCTTAAACGAAGGGGTGTGCGTCATCAATTTCGCATACACCGAAAATGATATTATCTATTACACCGACCTTGTAAAGGTGGGAGTTGCCACCGATACCGGCGAGATCGTCACACTTAATACTCAGGGGTATATTATGAACCACAAGGAAAGAAGCTTTGACGCGCCTAAAAACGACATTTCATCTGCCCGGCAAAAACTTTCCCCCATACTTTCCGAAAAATCGGAAGCGCTAGCGGTCATTCCTCTTGATACCCAAAAGGAAAAGCTTTGTTATGAATTTCTCTGCGACGGGCAAAACGGCGAAGAAATACTGGTTTATATAAACGCCGACACCCTTGAGGAGGAAAAGATACTGGTCGTGCTAAAAAGCGACGGCGGTATGCTGACAAAGTAGCAGAGCTTGCGCGTCGCAGCAATTTCCTCTTGTGTAATACAAGAAATTCTGTCTGTTCCCTCACTTTTTCCTTGCCGATGCTGCTTAAATCAGAAATAACTTAATTTTCGCAGCGGAGCAATTATAAAACATCTTTCGGTTGTTTTAAATCTTATTCGGCAAATTCCGACTTTACTATTGAAAGCCTCGCAAAAAGGATGTATAATCTGAAGGTATTGTACCGTATGCAATTGCTCGCTCGATTGCAGAATGCTGTTGTGCGGCTGTGATTTTAAAGTGCACATTCCGCGCTTTCCATTTCAACATTATTTTAAAGTGCACTTTCTGCATTTTTTAATTTAATCGGTGCAATTCAAAAAACGGCAAAGAGGGAATGTTTTTTGAAGATTATAATTATCCGACACGGCGACCCCGATTATGAGCACGACACACTGACACCAAAGGGCATTAAAGAGGCCGAGCTTTTGACCAAAAGAACGGTTAATATGGGTATAGACGAAATATGGTGTTCACCCTTAGGGCGGGCAAAGGCCACCGCAGAGGGCACCGTAAAGGCTCTCGGCAAAACTCCGAGAATCGAAAGCTGGCTGAGAGAATTCGATGCTCTCGTCCCCCAGCCCGAAACCGGCAATCTCAGCTATGCCTGGGATTTCCGCCCGAGAATTTACCAAAACGACGATCTTATCTATTCCGACAGATGGATGGAATCTCCTCTTTACAACACCGAGGATTTCAAGATAAAATACGAGCAGCTTTGCCGAGGAATTGATGAAATGCTAGCCGTTCACGGCTACAAAAAGAAGGGACGCATTTTCACCACCGAAAAAGGAAACGACGATACCCTTGCTCTCTTTTGCCATTTCGGTGTGGAAGGGTTTATTCTGTCCTACCTTTTCAGCACCAGTCCTCACTTTTTCCATCAGAATTTTGTTGCCCTGCCCACATCGGTAACCACCATATACACCGAGGAACGGGAGGAGGGTATCATTGCTTTCCGATGCTGCGGATACGGCGATATTTCTCACCTTTATGCCGGCAACGAGCCGCCCTCATTTTCGGCAAGATTTTGCGAGAAATTTGATTCTCCCGACCGCCACGATTAATTTAAAAGTATTTTAAAAAAAGAACAAGCGCGGTGCCCCCTTCAACGACTATCGGACACCGCACAAAGATTTTACAACGCCGAAATTTCACAACACAAAAAACGAGCGCTCAGCGGGTTTAAAACACTCTGCCGACGCTCGTTTTATTTTTATTATGTTTTATCCAGCCGTGTGATATGACCGCTTGTGTTACGCCTAACAGCAGCGATGCTCATCAAGACTTCGCAAAAAGCAAACGTGCATCACTCGGCAATCGCAGCTTTAAGGCTGCTCTGCTGCTCTAAAGCTTCATCTTCCTCATTTTTTGCGGGAAGAAGATTGGTCATACTTTTAAGGCTTATGCCAAGAGTGGAAGTATTGTGCAAAAGTGCCGAAAGGGTGGGCTGAATAATTCCCGTCACGCCCAAAAGTATCAGCAGGAAATTAAATCCGACGATGAACCGATAGTTCCTGTCAATACGTGACATAAGCTCGGTCGAAAGCTTTCTTAAAACAACAAGCTGAGAAAGATTCTCCGACGAAACGGTTATATCGGCGACCTCCCTTGCAATGGCAGCGCCGCTGTTAATGGCAATACCTACATCGGCTTCCGAAAGGGCGGGAGTATCGTTGACTCCGTCGCCTATCATTATCACGCATCGACCGTTTTTGCGCTCGTTACGTATAAACTCAGCCTTGTCCTCCGGCAGCACCTCGGCGTAAAACTCATCCACACCGACGGTTTTAGCCACTGCCGCCGCAGTTTTGCGGTTGTCTCCGGTCATCATAACAACCTTGCTTATGCCTAAATCGTGCAGGCTTTTGATGATGTCTCTTGCCTCGGCTCTGAGCGGATCATAAATACATATAACCGCCCTAAGCACGCCCGAAACAGCAAGATAGAGATGGGAATATTCTTCCGAAAGGCTCTTAAACTTATCCTTTTCATCGGGCGGAATGGTACAGCCCTCGTCCTCGAAAACAAAGTGATAGCTTCCGATGACCACCTTCCTGTCTTCCACCGTACTGGAAATTCCGTGGGCGACGACATATTCAACCTTGGAATGATATTCCTCGTGATTAAGTCCCCGCTTTTTGGCCTCCTCAACAACGGCGTTGGCAAGGGAATGAGGATAGTGTTCCTCAAGGCAGGCGGCGAGACGAAGCATATCGTCTTCACTCCGTCCCGAGAAGGTGACGATCTCGGCGACTGTGGGCTTTGCATAGGTCAGTGTGCCTGTTTTGTCGAAAACCACGGTATCGGCATTGGCCACCGCTTCAAGAAAACGGCCGCCTTTGACCGAAATGTTATGTTTATTGCCCTCTCTCATTGCCGAAAGCACGGCAATGGGCATGGAAAGCTTTAACGCACAGGAAAAGTCCACCATCAGCACCGACAGCATTTTGGTTATGTTGCGGGTGAGAAGATATGTGAGCACCGTGCCTCCGAGGGTCAGCGGGACCAGGCGGTCTGCCAGTCTCGAGGCCTTGTCCTCGGCGGTGGATTTAAGTTTTTCCGATTGCTCGATCATTTTAACAATGCGGTCGTATCTTCCGCCGCCGGTGGTCTTTTCGACGAGGATGGTACATTCTCCTTCCTCAACCACCGTTCCGGCATAGGCATAGCTGCCGTTTACCTTTCTGACCGGCAGCGATTCACCGGTCATAGAGGCCTGATTGACCATTGCTTCACCGTCGCAAACCTTACCGTCGAGAGGTATCATATTACCTGTGCGCACAACGATTTTATCGCCGGCCGAAATGTCGGAAAGGGGCATCAATATTTCCCCTTCTTCGGCCTTTACCCAAGCCTTATCAACATTTAAGGCCATTGCGCCCGCAAGGTCGGAAACCGATTTTTTATGGGTCCAGTCCTCGAGCATTTCGCCAAGTCCCAGCATAAACATAACCGATCCTGCGGTGCCGAAATCCCTTCTTACAAGCGAAACGGCCACAGCAGTCGCGTCAAGCACCGATACCGACAGTCTTCCCTTAATCAGAGATTGTACCCCCGCCTTTATGTATTTGGCCGAGCGGAATATGGCGATTGCCGCCCTGACAAAGGAAGGAAGAAAGAGCTTTGAAGCAAATCGGCAAAGCACCGAAAAAACAAGCTTATCCTCAAAATCGCGGTTGAGCTGACGGGATGTCCGATCGGGAACAAGCTCCTTGCTTTCGGCATTTTCAAAGGAAAAGCGGGCAAGAGCCGATATGACATCCGCTCGGGAACAGCAATAGAAAATGATGGCGTCTGCCGTGCGGTCGAAAACCGTGACATACTC
>CAKSDF010000090.1 GCA_934444695.1 uncultured Eubacteriales bacterium
ATGCTGCGGAGGACTTATACTCATCGGCAGAATGAACGACATCCTTATCGCCAACTTCTACACCGACAAGAAAACGGGATTCTTCAACCGGGCGTATTTCGATAAATATCTCCAAAAGAAGAGCCGCACCATTCTTGACGACGGTACGGTTATGATCTCGATCTCGGTGACCAATCAGAGGGATATAAATAAAGAACACGGAAGAAAAGCGGGAGACGAGGTTATCGAGCTTTTCGCCAAGGAGATAAGAACCGTTCTTTCGAAATCCAAGGCAATGCTGGTTTACAACGAGAATTCCCACTTTATCGCCGTGCTTGAAAAGAGCGATTCCATAACCGCCGAGGATATGATACAAAACCTTGAGGTTTCTCTTGAAAACCGCGAGACCTGCGAGAATGTCGAGATAAGGTATAAGGCAGGCGTTGCCGAGACCTTCAGAGAGCGGATCAAATCGCCACGCGCACTTCTGGTCGAGGCCATTAAGAACAGCAAGGAATTTGACATAGAGCCTAAAAACGACTGAAAGAATAAACGTGCCGTATACGGCTAAGCCGGGTACACCGTGCATTGTTTTATGACAAACTGCTTTATAACAAAAAATGGCTGCGGCGTATAGGGCGGCGGGCATAATAAACAGATGTAAATTGCATGGACGATAAAAATGACGGGCGTGCAGTGCCCCGGCAGATATTAAGATTTAACTAAAGGAGGTGGCGATATGGTTACAAGAGCGCGGGAAGCTGTTGTAAAGGCATACTTTACGGTGCTTATGTTTTTGATGTACTTCTTTCTTAACGAAACCGCTTATATAAGCGGAATGGGTATAACCTACCGCCATCTTTTCGCCCTTGCGATAATTTTCTCGGCTTTTATCTATTTCCTTATAAAACCGGATGTTTCCCGGGCAGTGACATCCCTTAAATCGGCTTTTGTTTTTGCCGTACCGCTGCTTGTTGTGGTGGTGGCGTCTTCCCTTGTGTGGATAATCGACAAAAGCGAGATTTCCACCATTTTAAGGGGTCTGTCGGGCTGTATCATATATACAAACTGGCTGTCCTGCGCCCTTGCGGCGGGAGCGATACTGCTGGTTTTCGGCAAGGACGGCATATGGTATAATCTTGCCGCCATTTTAGCCTCTAACCTGTTTATGATACTAAACATAATTTTGTCAGACGGCGTTGGCAAATTCTTTAAGGAGTTCTTTGAGCTTATCATAAGCTTCGCCGGAACAACAGGGGAGACCATTGTTAAGGCCGAAATCCACGAGCTGGCATTTTGCCTCGGCGCATATATAATTTATATGCTTTACAGGCCGGTAAAAAAGCTGTGGTTTATTACGCTTTTTGCACTGTCTTGTTTCTGCTTTTTAGCCGCTCTCAAGCGAATCGCCATAATTGCCATGGCGGTCGTGGCGGTCATAAGGTTCATAATATGGCTGTTTTCAAAGCTTTCCGAAAAGGCCGAGAAACGATGTGTAAACATAATAATGACCGTTTTCGTGGTGCTGCTTGTGGCTTATATATGGGTCATAAAGGCGGGAGTTTTCACCCTTATGGAAAAGGGCGGAATAGATACCAGCGGCCGTGCCTATATCTATTCTCACGTCAACAATTATTACAGCTTTTCTCCGCTTTTCGTGGGCAACGGTATAGGATTTTTGACCTACCAGCTCAACGAGGTGGTGTCCTTAGGCGTTTCGGCGGTGCACAACGATTTTTTGCAGTTCTTTGTGGATCTCGGATTTTTCGGATACATACTGTGGCTGCTTTCCATAACCCTTTTAAGAACCGGCTATTTCGGACGCAGCGGGGATAACGACACCGCCACCGTGACCGCACTGCTTACCGTCTATCTCATAATTGTTTCAAGCACCGATAACACAATTAACTATCCGCTTCTTACAACGACCATGGGAGTTATCATAATGGGCAACGGTTACGAACGAAGGGTAAGCGTTCAGCAACAACAATTTGACGCTCGTCCGCTTTTTGCTTAAGACAATCAGGGGACGGTTTCGCTCATCTTTTTTCCGTTACGGAATCGCGGCTGCCGCTCATAGGCATCAAAAATTTTTGCGAGGTTAAAGTGTATGAAAATTCTTATGGTCAATAAATTTTTATATCCGCGCGGCGGTGCCGAAAGCTATATGCTCGGCATCGGAAAACAGCTTGAGGAAATGGGGCACGAGGTCGAATACTTTGGTATGTACGACGAGAAAAATACCGTCGAAAACAAAGACGGCCTTTACACTCAGAATATGGATTTTCATACCTCGTCCCTTAAAAAGCTTTTTTACCCATTTAAGATAATATATTCCCTTGAGGCAAAAAAGAAAATCGGCAAGGTCATTGACAGGATGAAGCCCGATGTCATCCACCTTAACAATATCAATTTTCAGCTTACCCCCTCGATAATCGACGCGGCAAAAAAGCGGGGAATTCCCGTTGTGTGGACGCTGCACGATTATCAGCTAATCTGTCCCGCCCACCTGCTTTATAATGCCCAAAAGAACGAAATCTGCGAAAAATGCGTGGCAGGGGGAAAAATGCCCTGCATAAAAAACAAATGTATCCACGGTTCGCTTGTAAAGAGCATTATCGGTGTGGCCGAATGGCGTTTTTACAAAATGAAAAACGCCTATAAAAAGGTGGATACTTTTATTTCTCCCAGCAATTTTCTTTATTCAAAGCTGTGTGCCGACAGCCCTCGGCTTTTCGAGGGGAAAACCGAGGTTTTGCATAACTACGTCACCGAGCGGAAGCTTTCCGAAAAAGCAAAAAGCAATTTCGATTTTCCCTATGTTGTTTTTGCGGGTAGACTGAGCAAGGAAAAGGGAACAGATATTCTTGCAAAGACGGCAAAATTGCTGCCCGACGTTAAATTTGTGGTTATGGGCGACGGTCCCGAAAAAGCCGTCTTTGACGGCATCGAAAACGTTGTTGCCGCAGGATTTGTCAGCGGTGCAAAGCTTGATGAAAACATTGCCTTTGCAAAGGCTTTGCTGCTGCCGTCGGTCTGCTTTGAAAACTGTCCTATGTCCATTCTCGAGGCCGAGATGTTCTCGGTGCCCTGCGTTACCATGAATATGGGCGGTATGGCCGAGCTTGTGGAGGACGGAAAAACGGGTGTGCTTTCAAAAGGGGTCGACGCCGAAAGCTTTGCCGCTGCGGTAAAGGATATTTTGTCGGACGAAAAACGTCTTGAAAACATGAGAGAAAACTGCAAAAAGAAATCAGAGAAAAATCTGACCCTTGATACCTACTGCAAACGGCTTTTGGAAATCTACAAGACGGTGGGGGAAAAGCAATGCCGAAAATAAGCGTAATTGTGCCGGTTTATGGGGTGGAAAAATATCTCGAACGCTGTGTGAATTCGCTGATCTGTCAAACCCTTTCCGACATCGAAATAATTCTTGTGGACGATGGCTCTCCCGACCGCTGCCCTGCTCTTTGCGACGAATTTGCCAAAAAGGATGACCGTATTAAGGTCTTGCACAAAAAAAACGAGGGGCTCGGTCTTGCCAGAAATTCGGGTATGAGCCTTGCAAGCGGCGAGTATATCGCTTTTGTCGATTCCGACGACTATGTAAAGCCGCAGATGTATCAAGCGCTTTATGACGCGGCAAAGAAAGAGCATGCCGACATTGCCATGTGCGGACTGTGCTGCATCGGCGGAATAATGAGCGCAAAGGAAAACGATGTTCAAAATATAAACTGTTTTGACGAATATACCGTTTTCGTCGGCAAGGAAGGCATCGACCGTCTTATGCTTGACATTTCGGGCGCATTGCCGAAGGAAAGTCAGGATAGCAAATACGGGTTCAGCAGCGTTAAAAATATATACCGTAGGGAAATCATCGAAAAAAACGGCATAAGATTCTTGTCGGAACGCAAGGTTATGAGCGAGGATGTGTTTTTCCTGCTCGATTTTCTTGACAAATGCGAGTGTGCCGTGGGTGTTCCGGGAGCCTTTTACTGCTATTGCCGGAACGGTCAGTCGCTGTCCAAAAGCTATCGGGGCGATCGGTTTGAAAAGTGTCAGCTTATAATCGACGGCATAAACGAGGTCCTTTCAAAGCGAATGGACGAGAGTACTTATAAAATATATACCGACCGCCTTCTTCAGGCTTATGCACGGGCGGCCTGTATGCAGGAGATTCAGTTTGCGCCGTCAAACGGTATCGATAAAAAGGAGCTTAATAAGCGGCTCAAGGCCATATGCAATTCAAAACGGCTTAAGACCACACTTAAAAATTATCCGTGGTACAAGCTGCCCTTTACCCAGGCGGCCTTTGCCTTTACAATGCGCTTTTCCTTTATAGGACTTCAAAAACTTCTTGTTAAAATTAAGGACGGGAGATAGGTTTATGTATTTTTCTGTGATAGTCCCCATATACGGTGTGGAAAAATATATAAGAGAATGTGTAGACAGCATACTCTGTCAGAATTTTTGCGACTATGAGCTTATACTTGTGGACGACGGGTCAAAGGATAACTGCCCCGCTATATGCGACGAATACGCCGAGCGGGACGGCAGGGTAAGGGTCGTACACAAGCAAAACGGCGGCCTTGTATCGGCGCGGCAGGAGGGCCTGCTTGCCGCAAATGGGAAATACATTATAAATGTCGACGGAGACGACAGCATCGAGCCGGGCTATTTTAAAAAAGCCTTCGAGCTTTGTGAAAAGCACGATCCCGACATTATATCCTTCGGAATATATTATGATTACGGAAACAAAAAAGTCTTTGATCCCGAGCCTTTGGAAAAAGGGCTTTACACCGACGAAGGGTTAAAGGAAATACATGAGAAAATGCTGCTTACAAAGGATATGAAGCATATGCACTATTTCCTTTGGGCAAAGGTGTTTAAAAAGCAGGCGGTTTTTGACTGTCAGCAAGCGGTTGATAGAAGAATTTCCATGGGTGAGGACGTGACCTGTCTCATTCCTGCATACCTTAAAGCAAAGCAGGTTTATATATCGGACGAGGCTGTGTATAACTGCCGCTGCCGAACCGATTCCATGTCGAGGAGCTATAAGCAAAGCCATTTTGACGATATAAGGCTTGGAGTATTGCGGCTCTTGGAAGCGGGAAAAGAAATAGGGGAAACAACGGGCACCGATGAAAATTTCAATGGCGCGGTCGACCGATATGCGGCCTTTATGTTTTTTGTCATTTTCGCCTGCGGAGCGCAGCAGGGAGAAAAAAGCGTCTGTAAATATGCGAAAAGCGTTTTCGACGGATGTTTTTGCAACGCCTTTGAAAGAGCAGAATTTTCTGAAATAACCGTCAAGAGCAAATGGGCAGTTTCACTGCTTAAAAAAAGAAAATTTAAGACCGCATATACCTTTTTAAGGCTTTGCGGAAAACTTAAAGGCAAAGGATAAAATAACAAAATGAAAAATGTCACACCCGATATTTCGGTGGTAATGGCCGTTTATAACGGCGAAAAATTTTTAAAAGAGACCCTCGACAGCATTCTTTCTCAGACCTTTGAGAATTTTGAGGTCGTGGTGATAGACGACTGCTCGACCGACGGCACGGCCGATATTCTTAAAGGCTACAGCGAAAGGGACGGCCGTATAAAAGTCTTTAAAAACGAAACCAATAAGAAGCTTGCAAGGTCGCTAAACCGCGGCATAGAGCTTGCACAGGGAAAATACATCGTCAGAATGGATGCCGACGATATATGCCTTAAAAACAGATTGGAACGGCAATTTTCCTTTATGGAAAGCCATCCGAAAACCGATCTTTCCTTTTGCAAATTCTTTTCCTTTTGCGATGGAGAGATAATTCCCGGATGCGTCGGCCGCAAGACCGATGAAAACAGCATAAAGGCTATGTTTTTGTTTTTCTGCCCGGTGCTTCATCCCGGGGTCATAGTTAAATCGTCGGTTATCAAAAAATATAGATACGACCCGAGTCACACCTGCTCGGAGGATCTTGATCTTTGGATAAGAATAATGTGCGACGGGGTGAGCATTTCGTCGAGCGGCGATTTTCTTATGCTTTACCGTATTCACGGCGATTCCATAACCGCCAATTCCCTTGAACGGCAAAAAAATGAGGTGCTGATCAGCGAAAAGTTCTTTTACGAAAAAATGCTTGCAGGTTTGCCTAAAGAGCTTGAGCATTTCTATATAAACGGTGTTTATTTTAAAACCGATTTCAACAAAAATAAGCTTTGCGCTTTTTATAAATATATCGCCTCCGAAAACGGCAAAAAAAGATCCTTTTCAAAGCAGGGAATAGTTGATTCCTTCGCCGAAATTTTGGCAGAATATAAGCGGCAGGGGAAACTCGGCGCAAAAGAAATACCCTTTATACTGCGATTCGGCGGACTTAAAATGGTAAGAGCGCTTTTAGGTAAAAAGGCGCGGGCGAAAAACGACATAAAGTCGGCGCGGCAGGCGGCGGCCGAAAACGGCTTTGTGCTAAATAGAGAAGAAAACGGTCTGCCGATATATTGTTTGGAGAAGAAATAAGATGAAAAGTAGTAACATTTTAACCATTGCGGTGCTTGCGGCGGTATTCATTGTGCTGCTGGGGCTTGGAATGTTTTTCATTCTGCGTGCCCTTAAACACTTCGGCGAAAAAAAACCGACCGATTTTAAACCGCTGCTTAGCGTGCAGAAAAAATACGATAAAATACGGCGGGTAACAAGAATCCCCTGCGGCGTTATTTATATTATGTCCTCGGACGATAAAAGCGCCCTTTCCCATAAGGGCGGGCACAGTCTTGCATACGCCCATCTTGAGGACACGGTGCTTGCCTCCTTCGACGGGCGGGATGATGCCGTTTCGAGAATAAAGAACGGCGAGTTTTTAGTGCTTACGAGAATGAGCGAATCCCGTCTTGCGGCGGTTATCGGGCAGATAAATCAGGATGCTCTGATCTTTTCAAAGACCCACCCGGGCGAGCCTTCGCTGACGCTGAGCTTCGGTGCCTACCTTATCCCCGCCGGAAACATAGATTTCGAGGAAACGGTGTCGAGGGCAAAGATAGCCTGCGCCGAGGCAAAAAACAGCAAGCGGGATTATGTGGCATGGGATTATAACCTTCAGACCGATTACGAAAACCGCGTGGCCGTTGAAAAGGATCTGCGAAGCGGTGTTGAAAACAACAATTTCTTTTTGGAGTTTCAGCCTATAATCGATATTTCCAGCGGCAACATCATCGGAGGCGAGGTGCTTACAAGGCTCAATGCCAACTCAAAGGTGCTTCTTCCGGCTGATTTTATTGCGGCGGTCAAGGATAAGAATATGGATGCCGAGTTTGACTTCTTTGTGCTGGAAAAGATGTGCCAGTGGATATCGGCCCATGAGGATGTGTGCAAACGCATAAGCTACATTTCGGTCAATTTTTCAAGGATAACCCTTTCGCAAGAGGAAACGGGGCAAAAAATTCTCGAAATGCTTGAAAAATACGGCGTTGCAAAGCCCTTTGTGGCAGTGGAACTACTTGAAAACATCGGAGAAAACAAGTATAATACAGAAAATATACAGAAAAATCTGGCACAGCTCAAAAATGCCGGCATAACCATACTGCTGGACGATTTCGGAGACGGGTACAGTTCCTTCGACGATCTTAAAAATTATTCGGTGGATGCCATTAAGATCAGCAAGGCCATTGTCGAGAATGTTTCCAGTCAGATAGGCCTGAGGGTCTTTAAGAGTATGATCAATGTTGCGAAAAATATGGGCGTGGTTATTGTTTGCGAGGGTGCAGAAACCCTTGAACAGATAGAAATTTTAAGAGACTGCGGAGTGGTTTTCGTACAAGGATATTATTTCTACCGCCCGGTCAGTCCCGACCAGTTTGAAAAGGCAATAATAAAAAACAGAACAAGACAAGGAGATAACTGATTATGAAAATAAGCTTATTCGGATATAACCGAAAGGAGACCGACGATTATTTTGACTACCTCACAAAAACCAATGCCGAGCTTTCACGGCAGATCGAGGAGCTTGAGCAAAAGGTGGCCGGACTGGAAAAATCCCTTTCGGAATACCGGGACCTCGACGGTGTAAACAAAAAGGAGATAGAGGTGCTCAACGAAAAGCTGACCGGTTATGAGCTGACCGAGGA
>CAKSDF010000091.1 GCA_934444695.1 uncultured Eubacteriales bacterium
TGTCAGCCTCAAGGTGGCAATACCCTCGGTGGACGAGATAAACACGGTTGAATTTAACATTAAATCCACCGATAAGGTTACCGTAAAGCTGGACGACATCTGTCTTTCCAAAACCGCCGAGCTTACCGATCGCTCGGCCCTTGACGCCACCCTTGAAAAGGCAAAAGCTTTTGACACATCGGCTTTTTCGGACACCCAGGAAGCGAGCTTTTTAAGATACATCGAGCGCGCCCAAAATGATGAGCTTACGCTGCGCGATGCCGACGCCATTCGCACCTCCCTTGAAAGCTTTATGAGCAAAAACGTAACAAAGGGAAAATTCGACGACATAATCACCACCCACGGCCGCACCTTCTACGAAAACGATGAGCTGCACATAACCTATTCGGCCAGCGGATTTACCGTCAGATTTTACGGCACAAAGCTGACCGCCGATATGTACACCCTCACCGGCCGTCCCGGCGAATACGGCAGTCCCGGCAACCATTCCTACATAAATATGTACATCGACAACGACCGCAATATGTACGACTTTAACTGCGATTATCTTCCCACCACCCAGGAGGCCACCTTCTCCATGGAGGATTCCCTTGCCGATTACAATTCCCGCTGCCCCCATCAGCTCATCGACGCCAGGAAGGAATACGTTCTGGCCGAGAATCTGCCCGAGGGCATACACACGGTGACAATACTCAGAAGAAACGAGGTTTGTCTTAACAAGGAAATCGTTATGACCGACCTTAAAACCGACGGAAAATTCCTCACTCCCCAAAAGAAATCCACCCGCCGCATTGAGGTCATCGGCGACTCCAACATAACCGGATACGGCAATATGGCCATCAGAAAAGCTTACACTCCCGAGACCCAGGATGCCACCGTTTCCTATGCAAGCTATATTGCCGATGCTTTCGGCGCAGAATACACCATCACCGCCCGCTGCGGTGCATACACCGAGGCCACTCCTCAGCCCGATGTCGGCACTCCCGAGTTCTACACCAACACATATTTCTTCACCGATTACTGGAACACCGCCCTTGTGGACGGCGCCGGCAGGCCCCTTCAGAACGAGGACGGCAGCTATACCCAGTTTGACGTATACCATCCCGAGAACACACCCAATCCCGATTCGCTGCAGTTCTATGACTTCGCCGGAGCCGACAACGACATTGTCATTGTCAATATGGGCGACAACGACGTTTGGACAAAGCCCAAGACCGAGGAAACACGAACCCACTTTGCCGAGGTTATGAAGAACTTCCTTTGCCAGGTGCGCCTTGCAAATCCCAACGCATATATTATTTACGCATTTTCCCTTAACACCGGCGATTTCCGCGATTGCTCCAAGGCCGCCGCAGACGCCTATGCCGCCACCGGCGACGACAGATTTACATATGTCGACCTCCGCTTCTACGATCAGCAGGGCGGCTCGGGACATCCTTCCATGCAGATGCATCAGAAGGCCGCAAATCAGGTCATCAGCGTTATTAAGGATAAGCTGGGCTGGGACGGCGTGCTCAGAGAGGTTTATACCGATCCCACAAAGGAAAACACCGACAAGATCCACCTTTCGGACGATTATGCACTTATAGGCAGCACGGTCAGCTTTACCGTTTCGGGCAAGGCCGAGAACGTTAAGGTAACAAGCCATGGAACGCCGGTTGAATTTACCGAAAAGGACGGGGTCTATTCCTTCGTTATGCCCGAGGGCAGTGTTATGGTTTCAGCCGATGTTTCGGATGTAATGTACGGTGATATCAATTCGGACGGCGAGATAACGGTAAAGGATGCCCTTATGGCTCTTCAGATGGCGGTTAAGCTGATAGAAGATCCCACCGACGTGCAGAAAATCGCAGCCGACGTGGACGGAAACGGCGTAATCGAAGCCAAAGATGCCCTGTTCATTCTCCAGTTTGCGGTAAAGATGCGCGAAAGTTTTCCGGTCGAGAAATAAGGTTCAAACAACCGATACTTGAGCACCGTACGGTTTCGCTCATTCCTTTTTTCCGTGCGGAATTACGTTTATCGCTCTTGTCGCTTTAAAAGGTCAGCCAACATCTATTATACACATTTTATTTCTTTGACCTGCATCAATATATTATTTTGAAATTCCCGCCCGCAGCTAAAGGGTAATGCCTTGGCTGCGGACGGATTTTTCTTTAAGTAATACTTGAGTGAAAAAGAACGCAAAAAACATTAAAGAAGATGTTAAAACGGCTTTAAAGCGGATGTTAAAGTAAATGGAGAAATTTCAAAAAGATACTAAAACAAATGTTAAGGGAACAAAACGACGGGGCTGATTTTGTTGTAGTTTAATTCCTTTTTGGAAAAATCGGAAAGCCGGCTTATTTCTCAATTGTCATTAAAAAATCTGTGCACGGCGGCAGGGCTGATTTTAAAGCCGCCAAAAAGCTGCAAAGGAATGATACAAAAAAGAGATTTTCCGATTTGTCAATTGCCGTTTCTGGAAAAAGGCTTTATTTTTTTGCGAAAATACTGTAAAGTAAATTTGGAATAGTTTTTGACCTGTCCCCGTTTTGGAAAGGATGCGGCGCTTTGCGACTGCCGTAGGTTTGTCGGCGCGCACAAAAATGTTGGTGAGCAAATCTGCACGGCACGACCGTCACTTGTTTATCGGCGTACAACAAAGGCGAGTGCAAGGTTGAGCGGCGGGCTGACCGCTGCCGGCCGAAACAACAGTTGTCGGATAAACCTTATGTTTCAAGCGGGGAAAGCATATTGCAATTAAGGAGTGAAGAAATTGAAAAAGACCAAGAATCTTTTGGGTAAGCTTATCTGCCTTGCCCTGTCGGTAATTTTGGCGACGGCGGCAATGCCTCTTTCGGGCTTTGCCGATGTTCCCGCAAACGGTGAGGTACCTTCCGACGACGTGCCCTATGGGCTGAGCTACCGTTTTGTCACCTTCGACACGATAGAGATAACCGCCTATAACGGTTATGAATCGGAGCTGACCGTGCCCTCTTACATCGACGGCTTTAAAGTTGTCGGAATAAATGATTTTCACACGGTATATCAATACAGCGACTTTAGTCCCGCCCTTAAAAAGGTCATTTTGCCCGAGACTGTAACATATATTGCCGACGAGGCGTTTATGGACGGCTATTATACCGATATCCATTCGGAAATTGAGGAAATCGTTCTTCCCGAAAGTTTAAAGACCATCGGGGAATTTGCCTTTTCCGGCTGCGGCGCCCTTAAAACCGTGCGTTTTCCGTCGGGACTTGAAGAAATCGGCGACCGTGCCTTTGAAGGCTGCGGCTCTCTTGAAAATGTGACCTTTGACGGCGACAGCACCTACATTCACCCCGCCGCATTCGGCGTCGCAAACGGCTCGCTCGATGAAGGCTTTGCCAAATTCCTTTACGATATCCATTATTCCTGGCTTTGGGATGAAAACACCTCCGACTTCTTTATATGGAAAAACTATTTGCTCGACTATAAGGGCGATAGCAAAACCCCTGTCATTCCGACCGGTGTTACGGCCGTCGGCAACTATGTTTTTCAGCGCCGCGAAATCACCGGCGTAACCATTCCAGAGGGGGTTAAATACATCGGGCGATGTGCATTTTACGAATGTGCCGAGCTTAAAAGCGTTTCTCTTCCGAAAGGTCTTGAATACATTGACTACTGCGCCTTTTCCGACTGTGAAAAGCTTGAGTCGGTCAACTTCAACGAGGGACTTAAATATATCGGAGAACGCGCCTTCTGTGATTGCACGGCCCTTACCTCGGCGCTTCTTCCCGAGGGTTTAGAAGAGCTGGGCGAATGTGCATTTGAATATTGCGAAAACATTTCGCAGGTCAACATTCCCTCATCAATTATAAAAGCCGACAATGTATTTTATGATTCCAAATGGTATAACACCCTTCCCGAAGGCTATGAGGTTTACTACGGAAGTGTTTTTCTCGGTATAATCGACAACGATTACAGTGATTATCCCGAGGAGCTGACCATCCGTCCCGGCACCAAAACGGTATATATCGAATACGATTGCGACGGCCTTAAAAAGCTTAATCTTCCCGATGGGCTTGAAACCCTCATAATAAATGGTGGAGACAGTCTGACCGAGCTTAATGTTCCCGAGAGCGTTAATTATATCGAGGTTAAAAATCTTCATAATCTCGTTTCGGCAAAGCTGCCGCAGACCTGCACCGTTGCCGACGCATCCTTTGCCTATCTCCAAAAGCTTAAAACCGTTAACATTCCAAAGGGCAATCCCCATCTTAACGCCTTTGACGGCTGCGACGCTCTTGAAAGCATCACCATACCCGACGATGTACTTGAGCTTGGCTCCATAGGCGGCGATAACCTTCGCGCAATAAATCTCGGCAACATCCGCGTGCTTGGAGAAGGTGCTCTTTCAAATTGCAATCTTATGACCGAGATTACCCTGCCCGACAGCCTTGTGGCCATTGAGGGCGCGGCATTTTCGGGCTGTACGGCTCTTAAATCGGTAAAGGGCGGAAAGAATGTCAAGACCCTCGGATACGGTGCATTTTCGGGCTGCGGCTCGCTTAACGACCTGGGTGAGCTCGAACAGTCGGTCACCTGGACCGAACACGATTCCCTTGCGGGCACAGGCTGGTATTATAATCAGCCCGACGGGCCTGTCTATTTCGGCAAGGTTGCATATTGCTATAAAGGCAATGTGCCCGAAAACACCACTCTCGTTATAAAGGAAGGCACCGTGGCGGTTGCGGGAGCATACATAACCGACCAAATGGAAATGACGCCCCACAATATGGCCAATTTTGAAACGCCCGGTCTTGTGGGAGTCGTGCTTCCCGAAAGCTGCAAGCTTATTGATTATTATGCATTCTGGAGTTGCGAAAAGCTGACCTCCATAGAGCTTGGCGGAGCGGTAATCATAGACAAAATGGCCTTTAACAACCACGGCTGCAAGACAATAAACCTGCCCGACAGCGTTAGATATATCGGCAACAATGCCTTTTCAAGCGGAGATATTGAAGCCGTTCATTTAAACGACGGCCTCAAGTATCTTGAAGAGGGCGCATTCTTCACCTACGGCAAGGGCAAGGGTATGACCGTTCCCGAAAGCGTGACATTCATCGGAAGCCAAGCCATCGGCTATTATCCCCCCGATCCCGATGATCCCTTCGGCGGAGTTTTAACCATTGACGGATTTATCATAACCGGCCAAAAGAACAGCGAGGCTGAAAGCTACGCAACCGCAAACGGATTTACCTTCCGCGAAGGGGACGAAAGCGCCTGCACAAGCCACTCATTTGTATCCGATACCCTCTCCCCCACCTGCATTTCCGAAGGGTATACCGTCAAGACCTGCACCATCTGCGGGCACACCGAAATCAGCGACAGAAAGGGTGCAACGGGACAGCACAAGGAAGTTTCCGACGCATCTCTTGAGGCCTCCTGCTGCTCGAAAGGCCACACCGGCGGAAGCCACTGCGCCTCCTGCGGCAAGGTTATGTCTCAGGCAAGCTTTACCCCCGCTTTAGGCCACGACTGGATCATTTCAAAGCTTGACGATCCCGCATATGAAGGCTACGTAATTTTCAACTTCGTGCACTACTGCCGCCGCTGCGAGCTGAGAATATACGTCAACTCCTCCGCCCCATCTTCATACTACGGAGATGTGGACAACAACGGAAAAGTCGAAGCCTCGGATGCTCTTATGGCACTTCAGGCATATGTAAAAATGAGGACCCTCACCGACGATCAATTTACAAGAGCCGATATCGACGCCGACGGCGCTATCACAGTCACCGACGCATTGTATATACTGCAGTTTTCGGTGGGACTCAGAACTTCATTTCCCGCCGATCAAATGTAATACAGAAACCATAATAAAAAACGGCTTATAAAATCCGGTTTTTCCGACCGGCTAAAGCTCCACTTTTGAAAACTTAATTTTGCGGTTTTTCTGTACAGCTTTACTTTGCGGTTTTTCTTTGACAATTCTACTTCAACAAATTCACTTTGACAGACTATAAAAACGCAAAGCCCGATTTGCTTTAATGCAGATCGGGCTTTGTGTTTATTCCTATTGATTGTTTAATTTTAATTGGTTTTAATTCGCTTAATTTTTACTTTGCTCAAATTCCTCAAAGAGCTTTTGGGTTCTGGCCGTTTTGACCCTTCTGAGCACAAAGAACAGAATAAGCAAAACCGCAACGACGGCAATGGCTATATATGGTCCTTTGCCTATTTCCACCTTTTTAAGGTCATTCCACCGCTCGTCCATAAGCGACTGGATATCATCGGGAAGCCAGCGGAATTCCTCGTATCTGTCGAGCAATTGCTCTGAGGGGTATACAAGCTCGTCTTCCTTATAATAATATTCGTCGCTGTGCTGTACAAGCTTGTTGGGGCTTGAATAGCCGGTGTAGTGGGCGTTGGCAAGGGCGGGAGCATATGTACACATAAAATCAATGTACCGCTCGGCAGCCAGCTTGTTTTTAGCCCCCTTGGGAATACAAAAGGCGTCGCAGAACTTGTTGGCGTTTTGATTTTGCAAAGGTGCAAAGCGCAGATCGATGCCTTCGGCGGTATCGCCCTCCATAATGAGAAAATCTCCGCAATATGCAGGGGCGAGAGAGGCCTCTCCGTTCTGCATTTTTTCAAAGCATTCGTCGGTTACATAGGCCTGAACAAGGGGCTTTTGCTGCTCGAGGTCCTCGTATGCCTGTTCCCAGTCGTCGGCGTTTGCCGAATTAAGACTCTTTCCGTTTTTGGCCAGAGCCACGGCAAAGGTGTCGCGGGGGTTGTTCATCATAAGTATCTTTCCGGCATATTTTTCGTCCCAAAGAATGTCGAAAGAGTTTACCTCCTCGGTGACGACGTTGGCATCGTAAACAATGCCCACCGTGCCCCAGGTGTATGTGACAGAATATTCTCCCGTGGGGTCATACTGCCACGAGCCATCTTTAAACTGATCGTCGATGTTTTCGTAGTTTGGGATGTTGGAAAAGTCAAGCTTTTCGAGCATTCCCTCTTTTATCATACGGTTGATCATATAATCGGAGGGCACCACAATATCATAATTGGCACCGCCGGCCGAAAGCTTGGCATACATGGCCTCGTTGTTTTCGTAGGTGGTGTATTGCACCTTTATTTCCTCGCCGTAGGTCTCCTTATAATACTGCTCAAAGGCGGCGTTGACGTTCATGGAGGTTTCCTCGTCGATATAGCTTCCGTCGCCGTCCTCGCCTTTGCCGTCGTCCATATAAACGCCCCAGTTGTAAACGTTGAGCACGGCACCGCTGTAATTTACATCCTCGTCGGTTTCGTCATCGTCTCCGTCATTTGCGGGAGCACAGGAGCAAAAGGACAGACAAAGCAGCAAAAGCACCGCAAAAAGGGCAAGGGTTCTTTTTAAAGAGAGTGAATTTTTCATACCTTCGCCCTCCCCGCCTTTTTCCTGTCCTTCTTTTCGTTTCGGGAGCTGTATATGTTAATGGCCACAAGCAGCACAAAAACCGTAACAAAAAGCAGGGTCGCAAGAGCATTCATACTCGGTCTGACCGGCTTTTTGGTCATAGAATATATGTGCAGCGGCAGAGTCATAAAGGAAGATCCGCTTGTGAATACGCTGATGACAAAATCGTCTACCGAAAGGGTAAAAGCCATCATAAACCCTGTTATAATTCCCGAACTTATGGAAGGCAGCACCACCTTGAAAAAAGCCGAAACAGGGGTACAGCCGAGATCTCTTGCCGCTTCGGCAAGGTGGGGATCTATCCGTCCGAGCACCGGCTGAACCGACAGAATAACATAGGGAATATTAAAGGTGATGTGGGCGATGAGCAGCGTCCAGAATCCCAGCACATCAAGTCCCATAAGCGCGCCGGCAAACACAAACAGAAGCAGCATAGACACACCGGTCACTATATCGGGATTCATCATGGGAATGTTAGTTATGAAATTAACTGCCTTTTGCTGCCACTTTTTCATATAGGATATTCCCACCGCCGCCGCCGTTCCGATAACGGTGGATATAACGGCCGAAAGTCCCGCAAGAAGCAGTGTGTTTTTTAAAGCCGACATGGTCTCCTC
>CAKSDF010000092.1 GCA_934444695.1 uncultured Eubacteriales bacterium
GAGAAAAATCCCCATATACTGCGTTAAAATGCTCGTTAATCCGACAGGATGAACTGCGCTTTTGCCTTGTATCTGAGAATTTTTCTTGCCGACAAAATTCTTCGACCTGAAATGAGGGTAGTAATGAGGGATTTTCGGTGCGGAGGAGTTCATAAGGCTAACGCCTATGGACGACGACAAGCCGAAAAGCACCATTAATAGGCCATTTCAGGCGTGTTTGTATGTGTGCGCTATGGTTAAAACATAGCAATGTAGTTTTCCGGCATAACAATTTGAGCCGTGCCCATATATTGCAGATGTTTTTGTTTTGCAAGACGGCGGTTATATTTGGCGGCGTTTCCGATCTCGCCGCCGCAGTCCATCACAAACCAAATACGCTTTGCCCCAGGCATATCGGTTTTGCTCAGCCACCGGGAGACGATCTGCGGAATCCGCCACGCATAGGTCGGCGTGACCAGAATAATATCACGGTCCGCTTGTATCGGAGTATGGTCCTCTGCCTTGATTTTGGCATTGAGGTCGATTGTTTCATCCTGCAGCTCTTGCCCAATACGCCTTGCAAGATAGCGGCTGTTTCCGGTTCCTGAAAAACAGAAAATCATATGCGTGCCTCCGTAAAATCATATTAATTGTTGTTTTGGCCATAGTTTTTGGTCGGCGGCATTATTAAAGCCCTTACACCGAATTTTAATGTTTCATAATCATCGTCTTAATTTGCCGATTTGTAAATTGATTTTCCGAACTCATATGCTTTTGCCGGATGATCGGTTTTGTCAATCTGCGGTTTGCCGTTAGTGTCTCCGCAGCCGCCTGCTAGAAGCATACCCTTGTCGCGGAAACCGATATAATTCACAATTGCAAATTGATAGTAGGACACGGCTTGCTCGAAGGTCCAAAAGAAATTGTCCGCGGCGGTCATCAGCAAGGCGGCGTCTTTGACCGGATATTTCTCATACCGGCCAAGCGGCGGATTTGGATCCTCCTCCGCAATGCAGTAGAACCGCTCCACAAATGCTTTCAGCTTGGATGAAAGCGTCCAAAACAGCAGCGGCGATGCAAAAACTATACAGTCGGCCGATTTGATCTTTGGAATGAGCTCATTGAAGCCGTCCCTTTGAACGCAAGGCTTTCCGTATCGGCATACATTGCAGCCAAGGCAGCCGTTCACCGTAACCTTATTTAAAGAAATAATTTCCACCGTATGACCGGCATCCGAGGCACCTTGCGCGAAGGCATCTACGAGCTGCCGTGTGTTTCCTTTTGGACGTCCTCCGCCCAATATCACCAGTATCTTCTTCATTTTTTCCTCCGTTAGTTGTCTGAAGAAATTAATTTTATCTGACGTTTTTTTGCGGTGCAAAGTAATGCGCCTGCGCATAGGCAAAGCGCTGGTTGAATCGCAGGGCAGCCTGTCTGCTTAAAGGATCTTTCGGGCGCATCATATCAAATGCGTGCATATCCGAATTGTAAATATCTATTTCCGCCGAGATGCCGCAGGCCCGCAGGTTTTCGATATAGCGGACGGTTTCGGCATAGAACGGCTCGCCGTCAGCCACAAAGGTGTATGCAGGCGGCAGATCTGCAAAGTCGTTCAGACGGGCGGGAGCGGCGTATGGCGGCAGGCTCTTGCGATTCTGCCCCCGCAGATAACAGCGCCAGGCAAGGTGGTTTCTTCGTGTGTTCCATATACGTCCGTGGTTATCCCGCGAGCTTTCGGTATCCCGGTCGTCAAGCATTGGATAGAGCGGCATTTGGAAAGCAATGTTCACCGCTCCCGTGTCCCTTGCCTTAATGCAAACCGCAGCGCACAGCCCGCCGCCGGCACTTTCACCGCCTACCATCAGCTGATCGTCCCGCATACCAAACTGGTCGGCGTGAGATTTCATATACAGCAGCGTTTTATAGCAGTCGCTTAGTGCCGCGGGATATGGCGAAAGGGAAGCCAGCCGATACCCCGGCGATACCACCACGGCGCCAAACCGCTTGACCAAGTCCACCGCCCGGGACATATGAACCATTTCCTTCATACCGACGATGTATCCGCCGCCGTGAATCCACAAAATCCCCGTTGCCTTAACCGCCTCGGTATTTTTAAACGGAGCCTTTTTTTGAGATAAAACCAGCGCAGGGACGCTCCGCCTGCCGGAGGGAATGGCAATTTTTCGAACGCAGATATCTTTGTCCGGTCGCATATTCAAATTCATATCATCCCTCCATAACACAAAAAAATGCTTTCCATATACCATAAAAAACCGCACACGGTCGGAAAACGGCCGATACGGGAATGGAACGTTATTTAAAACAAAATTTTAAAACGGCTTTTAATTATCAAAAATATTTTACCTAAAGCTTTCCGGATTACAACACAGCCTGAATTTATGCAAAAAGCACCGGGCGAAGTATGCGTTACATGACGTACCGGCTGCAAGTGCTGCTGTGGAATCGAAGATCTGTTGCCCAATTTTTTGTTGACGAAAAAGGGCAAAATATGTATAATTGTAATGTAAGAATATTACTGGACAGATTTTGAATACCCACAAAACAAGTCTAATGGTGGTGCATCTTTTCGGAAATCTTTTACATAAATCCGATTTATGGGACATTTCTGCTGATATAATATAAAAAGCGGCCGAAAAGACGTTCTGTTGCTTAAAAGCGGAAAAACAAAAGCCCCGCATATAGCAGGGCTTTGCTCACACACTGTGAGTTCGTCAAAAGACGATGATTTCGCTTAAAGCTTATTTGAACTTGTAGTGTAAATTCAGATATCTGAACAACTGCATTATACACCTGTATTTTACAAATGTCAATACTTTTTTTGGAGGTACATATGAAAAGCATTATAAATCAGCAGCCGGCATCCGATTATTATATAGGTCTTGATGTTGGAACTAATTCCATCGGCTGGGCGGTAACCGATCCGCAGTACAATATTAAAAAATTCAAGGGCAATGCCATGTGGGGCGTGCGTCTTTTTGAGGAAGCGCAGCCGGCAGCGTCAAGGAGGCAATTCAGAATAATCCGTCGATTAAACAGCCGCCGGCACAGGCGTCTCGAATGGCTCGAGCTCCTTTTTGACGAGCAGATATCAAAAATTGATCCTTGCTTTTTTGCCCGACTTCGGCAAAGCTCTCTTGAAAAGAGCGATCGCTCGATAAATTTTGATTATCCTTTGTTCAACGGGGAAGATTTTACCGATAAGGACTACTATAAAAAATATCCCACCGCCTATCATCTCAGAAAAGAGCTAATCGAATCCGATGCTCCCCACGATATCAGGCTTGTTTTTCTTGCCCTTCATCACATTATAAAGAGCCGCGGGCATTTCCTTTTTGATATGGAGCTTTCGGACGAATACAAAACGGTCGACATTCTGCTCGACGAATTAAAGCTGCAGATGGATGAGGATTTCGGCACCGAGATTGACTTTGCGGATAAGGACGAATTTATTGCGGTTCTGACGAGGCAGAACGTCGGCATCACCGCAAAGAAAAGCGCCCTTAAAGGTCTTGTGACCGTAAACGGGGAGACCGACCGGCTGGATGCCCTTTCGGTTGTGGGGCTGCTTGCCGGCGCAACGGTTAAATTTTCCGATCTCTTTTGCGAAGATGAGCTTAAAAAGGCCGAAAAGAATTCCCTGAGCCTTGCAAAGGATTTCAGTGCCGATCTGAACGCCATCGAGGAAGCCGTCGGTTCCGACCGTTTGGAATTTATACTTTTTGCAAAAGAGGTTTTCGACAGCGCCAAGCTTGCGCAGATGCTCGGACAGCACGAATACATCTGCGAGGCAAAGATAGAGCAATACGATATAAACAAAAGCGATCTCGGCAGATTAAAGGAGTATGTTAAGCAGCATAGGCCGGAAAAATACAAGGAGATTTTTTCCGAAAAGAAAGACAAGCTCAACAATTTTGCGGCATACGGCAAAAAGACCCTTTCAAGCGGAGATTATAGCTGCTCCCAGGAGGATTTTTGTAAATATATCCTTAAAACCCTGCCTGAAATGGAAGCGGATGAGGCCTTTGCAGACATTTATCAGAAGCTTAAAAACGGCGATTTTCTTCCCAAACTGAAAAGCTCGGACAACAGCGTCATTCCATATCAGCTGCACCTTAAAGAGCTTGTTAAACTCCTTGATAACGCGTCAAAGTATCTTGATTTTCTTGAACAGAAGGATGATGACGGCATAACGGTCAAGGAAAAAATCATATCGATTTTCAAATTTAAAATTCCCTATTATGTCGGTCCGCTCAACACGAAATCCAAAAATGCCTGGGTGGTCAGAACGAATGAAAAAATATATCCCTGGAATTTTGAAAAGGTGGTCGACATAGAGAAAAGCTCGGAAAACTTCATCCTTAATCTTATCAGCAAATGCCAGTATACCGGTGATGATGTCCTTCCCAAGGAGTCGCTGCTTTACAGCGAGTATTGTGTGCTCAACGAAATTAACCCCATTGCGGTCAACGGACAGAAGATTCCCGTAAACATAAAAAATGAAATATATACCGAGCTGTTTTTAAAATCAAATTCAAAGGTCACCAAAAAGACGGTGAAAAACTTTTTGCTCAAAAAAGGATACATAAAGGCCGTAGACGAAATATCCGGAATCGACGACACGGTAAAATCGCGGCTTAAATCCTATCACAATCTTTCAAAGATCTTTTCGGTCGAGGAAAATTATGATATGGCCGAGGATATAATCCGTGCAATAACCATTTTCGGCGACGATAAAAAGCTGCTTAAAAACTGGCTTAAAGCAAATTATCCCGATCTTGAAAAGGCTCAGACCGATTCCATATGTCGGCTTAAATACAAGGACTGGGGACGGCTTTCAAAAACCCTGTTAACCGGCATATATACTCCCGATGAGAACGGCGTCGCCCAAAGCATAATGGATATGCTCCGCAGTACAAACAACAACCTGATGCAGCTTTTGAGCAGCGACTATATGTTTTCGCAAAATGCGGCATCATACCGCAGCGAAAAATACGGAACAGGGGAGTCGCTGGCCGAGATGATCGAGGAAATGTATGTTTCCCCGTCGGTAAAGCGCAGTCTGCTGCAAACGGTTAAGGTTGTGGAAGAAATAGTCGGAACTCAAAACTCTGCCCCCAAAAAGATTATGATAGAGGTGGCAAGAGACAAAAACGACCAGAACGCCAAGGTGCGCACGGTTACGCGAAAAGGGAAGCTGATGGAGCTTTATAAAAGCTGCAAAAAGGATTACCCGGATCTGTATGCCGCTCTTGAAGCAACCGATGAAAGCGATCTGAGAAAGGATGCGCTGTATCTTTACTATACCCAGTTCGGAAAATGTATGTATTCGGGCGAGCATATCGATCTTGAAAAGCTTAGTACCGATTATGACATCGACCATATATTCCCTCAGTCCCGCATCAAGGACGACAGTATCGACAATCGCGTGCTCGTTTTGCGGAAATTCAACGAGCAAAAGAGCAATGTTTATCCTCTGAACGCCCAGCTGCAGAACAATATGCATTCCTTCTGGTATGTGCTCAAGGAAAAGGGATTGATAAGCTCCAAAAAGTATGAGCGGCTTGTCCGTCAAACTCCTCTTACCGACAGCGAGCTTTCGTCCTTTGTGCAGCGTCAGCTTGTGGAAACCCGCCAGTCCACAAAGGCTCTTGCCCAGGTGCTCGGCAGGATCTTTGACGGCAAAAAAACGAAAATCGTTTATTCAAAAGCCGGAAACGTATCGGATTTCCGCCAGCAGTTCAAGATTATTAAATGCAGAGATGTAAACGATCTGCACCACGCAAAGGACGCTTATCTCAACGTGGTTGTGGGAAATGTTTACGACACAAAGTTCACCGAAAACTTCTTTAAAAACATCAGAAGCGAGAATTACAGCCTTAACAAGGTCTTTGAATATGATGTAAACAACGCCTGGGACAAAGACCGCTCCATAGGCATCGTAAAAACGACGGTTGGCAAAAACAACATTCTTCTTTCAAGAAAGGCATATGAAACCAAGGGTCAGCTGTATGATGTGCAGATAAAACCTGCCGGAAAGGGTCAGCTGGAGGTTAAACAGGGAAGATCCATCGAAAAATACGGCGGATACAACAGCCTTAAGGGCGCCTATTTCTGTCTTGTTGAACACGCCGAAAAGAAAGGCAGAACAAGAACCATTCTGCCGGTATACATATACAAAAAGGAGCTTTACGAAAGGGATCCCATTGCATATTGCACCGAGATACTGGGCCTTAAAGAACCTAAAATCATCTGCCCGAGGATTTTGACCGACAGTGTTTTGAAAATTGATGAAAAAGAAATGTTCATCACAGGCAGGTCAGGTAAGCAATTAATTTTTAAGCACAATTATCAGCTTTCGGTTTCACCGGCCGACGAAAAATATATAAAGGAAATTTCAAAATATGTTTCGAGAAGTCAAACCGAAAAGGCTGAGGACGGAATAAAGCTTGCTCCAAACAGCGAAATCTCAAAGGAGCGGAATGCCGAGCTTTACGATCTGTTTTTGCAAAAGCTGCAAATGCCGGTATACAACCGCCTTTTCTCCGGCCAATATGAACTTCTTTGTGGAAAAAAAGAGGCATTCTGCAACCTTTCACTTATAGAACAGTGCTGTCTGCTGCTTGAAATACTCAAGCTCTTTAAATGCGACCGTCAGCTTTCCGATTTATCAAAACTGGGAGGATCAGCTAAAAGCGGGTCAATTTATACAAACTCTGCGCTTACAAAGGTAAAGTCGGCCTTCCTGATCCACACCTCGGTTACCGGACTTTACCGTCACAAGCAAAACCTGCTCAAATAGTATGAGCTGGAGGGTTGTTGTTATATCGAGCAATTCCAAGCTCGATTACAAAATGAACTATCTGGTCGTGCGAAACGCCGAAACCACCAAAAGGATTCATATCAGCGAAATCTCGGTTTTGCTGATTGAATCCACGGCGGTGTCGCTGACGTCATATCTCCTGTGGGAGCTTTCAAAGCAAAAGGTAAGCGTGATTTTCTGCGATGAAAAGCGCTGCCCGGCAGGCTCTTTTCTTCCGCTTTACGGCAGCCACGACACATCTCTGAAATTCCGAAAGCAGATAAAATGGGATGACTATACAAAGCAGTTTGTATGGTCGGAAATAGTGCGGGCAAAAATAAACGGCCAGCTTGCGGTGCTGCGGCATTTTGAAAAGGAAAATTGCGGTCTTTTAGAGCAATACACAAAGGAAATAGAACCGGGCGATACCACCAATCGGGAAGGGCACGCCGCAAAGGTGTATTTCAATTCTCTTTTCGGTATGGATTTTTCCCGAAGTCAGGACAATAACATAAACGCCGCCTTAAACTACGGATACAGCATTCTTCTGTCGGATTTTGCAAGAGAGATCGTGTCAAGCGGATATGCAACCCAAATCGGAATATTCCACGATAATATGTTTAATTCCTTTAATTTGGCCTGCGATTTAATGGAGCCTTTCCGTCCCTTTGTGGATTTTATGGTTGTGACAATGGATCTTTCTCAGTTCGGACATCTTGAGAAAATGGATCTTGTAAACATCCTGAACAAGCAGATAAATATAGACGGAAGGGTGCAGTATCTGCTTAACGCCGTAAAAATATATACCAAAAGCATTTTTGAAGCGCTGAGCGAAAACGATATTTCAAAGATAAGGTTTCCCGATTATGAGTTACAGATTTATGAGAATGATATTGTTTTTTGATCTTCCTACCGAAACACCCCTGCAGCGGCGGGAATATACAAAATTCCGAAAGCATCTTATAAAAACCGGATTTATGATGATGCAGGAATCGGTTTATTGCAAAATCGCATTAAACCAGACGGTTGTTCGATCGGTTTACGGCGGTCTGCAAAAGCATAAACCGGCCCGGGGACTGATACAGGTGCTGGTCGTTACCGAAAAGCAGTTTTCTAAAATGGATTTTATTCTTGGCGATGTCCAGGGCGACATTATAAACACCGACGAAAGGTTTGTGGAATTATGACCCTGTCCTG
>CAKSDF010000093.1 GCA_934444695.1 uncultured Eubacteriales bacterium
ACAAAAAAACCGAGAAACACGCAAAAGAAAAGACGATTTTCTGCAGAAAATCGTCTTTTTTTTGGCTCATTGCACCGAAAAAATTATCGGTTACTCAAAAGAAACAGTTTTTGCCCACTCAAAAATTTTCGGACTGTACTCATAGGCATTTTCTGTAAGGGTAGCAAACTGCACCAGCCAAAATGCATCATTCGCTTTATAAACAAATGAAAAGTATTTATATGTATCCCTTGTATCAGGATTTGTAAATTCATATTCGAACGTAGTCAATCCTTCTATGTTTTCTATCTTAGATGAAGAAAAATTATTATTTTGTATTACCAACTCACCGTATTGTTCCAAAGTGTAATTTTGAAAACCATCAGCCAATGTAAACTCTTCTTTCAATGCGAATACAGCCACATTTTTTGAATCGTATGCAACAGTATATTTCTCAACTTCTGCTTTTATAAATTCATCCGTCAAGGTAATGGTCATTCCATTGGAAGAAAAATCTTTCGGCTCGGGCGTATTATTTAAAAAAAGAACAGAAGTAATTAAATACCCGACAACAACACCCACAATAATAGCTATGATTAATATGAGTATGCCCTTTCGGGTACCACGCTTACGGTTTGCAATGTTTTCTTCGCTTTCGTTGTTATCAAAACGAAAAGCATTTCCATTTGCAGGGCCGAACTTGTTTTTACCGGAAAGAAAAATACTTTCTTGCCCCTCGGGAAGTTGATAATAATCGTTGCAATAGTTTTTGCTTAGGTTATCTGCAATTACAAATATTTTTGCTTTCTGTTCTTCAATTTGAAAGGTTTTTTCTTCTCCGTTTTTCAAATCGCCGATTTTTCGGCAGGGTATATCGTTTATACGAATCTCGTTTGAAGTGGAATCTTCTATATAAATTTTCATTTTTGCAAGGCCGGCCACAGAACTTTTTTCTCTTTTGATTGTTAGATCTCGCATTTAGATTTCCCCCTTCTTATAAAATATTTTAGCATAACACAGCATTAATCGCAATATATTTTAATTCAAGTCATCCCTAAGGGCCTTTTTGGGGAAATGACATCTTTTGAAATTCTACCATAAAAATCGGCATAAAAAAACCAGAAACCGCTGTGGCTTCTGGTTTTACAGCCCCGATATCTTTTCGGTGCTACTTTTTGGTTGCGGGGGAAGGACTTGAACCTACGACCTTCGGGTTATGAGCCCGACGAGCTACCAACTGCTCCACCCCGCGATATTTTGTTTTTATGCCGCTTTCCTTAACGGCGAAGGCTATTATACCACAGTCGCTTTGAAATTGCAACCCCTTAAGCAAAACTTTTTTAAATAAATATTTGCAAGGCTAATCTCAATTTCATCTCATACGGCCGACAAACTCTCTTTACACAAACAAAGCATAGCAACAAGCGCGGCCGCCCGGTATTCATTCACCGGCGTTTTACCGCACCTCAGCCGCAGCATATAAAACCGCCTTAAAAGCCTGCTGCCTGCCGCTGCTCAAACGATTATGCTCGTCGCATACGTCCGTTCAACAGCACACACTTAACAGCCGCTGATAAAATTTACACGAGTTCCCCGCCCTGCCGTAGAACGGCCGATTCATAACCTGTCTACGGACAGGTGGGTGCCCTCCCCGATGCTTTGTGCTTCCAACGTCCGGCAAATGCCGGGAGGCCTGCATACCCACACCGGGAGCCGAGCTCCCTATTAAAAACTTGTAGGGTTATAATGGCCGCAATGTTCGCGGACAGGGCAGGAAAAACCCGCTTGATTTATATTTATTTTTGACATTCTTCGGCCGCTGCCGACCCGATCACAGTGCGCTGCACTCGATTTACAAAAATCCGGCATCCGCCATTTCTGCCGCCGGTAATCAGGGCAAGCTTAAACAGGCAGTGTTCAATGGGCGGATGCTTAAAGAGCGGTTCGCTCGGTCAAGGCGCAATTGCTCGGTCGATCAGCAAGTCGGTCGATCAGCGATTGATCGGTCAATCAAAAATCGGCAGTTTTCGATTATTCTTCTATATCGAAAATGTCATCAAGACGTCCCGAAAAGAAATCTGCCACGCGGCTGAATTCTTCCTCATCAGCGATTTCTTCAAAATACTGATCGTCGCCGTCGTCGACCTGTTTCATTATGACCAGAGGATCGCTGTCGTCCAGCGCCTCCTTGGGATCATCGTAAACCGGAAGCATAGCAACATAGTGGCCGTCCTCAAAATCAGCTTCATCGAGCACCTCAAAGGTAAACTCGTTGCCTTCGTCGTCGCTGAGAGTGTATATGTCGGGAGTTTCTTCAAACAGTTCTTTATCTTCCATAAAAATTCTCCTAAAGATAATAATCACTACCCTTTTATTTTACCCAATCCCGAGCGAATAGTCAATCATTATTTTAAATTTATGCTCAAAACCTTTGGATAAGGCTTGTTTATATTAAATATATAAAAAATTCTTAAAAATATTAAAAAAACTATTGACAAAATACAATTGATGTGCTATTGTATAGATGACGAAAGGATATATGATAAGCCCACGAAGGAAGATGGGCCAAAAGACTTACAATGAAAGGACTGATACCGATGCAGAACGAGGAACAAATATGCGTCGGTGCGGGCGGTTTTTAAAAAGGTCGAAAAGCAGCAACAAAGGTTTGCAATGAGCGATGTTAAGCAATATGAAAAAACGCCCGACCGACCGATCGAACAATTTTCATATATATGTAAGCCTATAAACAATTGAAGACTTTTTTCAAATTGTGTTTAATCCTTGATATTTAATTAAGTTCATCAAATTTAATTGTTCATTTATTTTAAAATTACGGTAAGGACCAATGTGGTATTAAATTAATTATGACCCTCCTAAGGGTAAATAAATATTGACATTATCTTTTAATCCTTCCGATCTCAAAAACGGGAAGGGCCGGGCGAAAGCTCGGCTCTTTTCGTTTTTATTTTCTCTTTTCGTTTTTATTTTTTTGATGCTTTTCTTTGTTCCTTTTTCGATTTAAAGGCTTTTAATCAAGTCGGCAGCACGCTCAAAGCTTGCTGCACAGAGCGGTCATAAGGGCGCTGAATTTTTGTTCAACCATTTTTGAGGTCTCCATTACCTCATCGTGAGAAAGAGGTTTATCGGTTATTCCTGCGGCCATATTTGTTATGCAGGAAATTCCCATTACCTTTATGCCGCAGTGGTTTGCCACTATCGCTTCGGGCACGGTGGACATTCCGCAGGCATCGCAGCCAAAACCCCTTATGGCGCGTATTTCGACGGGAGTTTCATATGTGGGACCGGGGGTGTAGCAATAAACGCCTTCTTTGAGATTTATAGAAAGCTCCTTTGCTGCTTCTCTCGCCTTGTCCGAAAGCTGCTTTGAATAAGCCTCGCTCATTGACGGAAAGCGAGGGCCGAAACGCTCGTCATTTTTCCCGAAAAGAGGATTGTCGCAAAAAAGCGAAAAATGATCGGTTATGAGCATTAAATCTCCCGGGCAAAAGGAGGTGTTGACCGCTCCTGCGGCGTTGGTCAGCACAAGGTTTTTTACTCCAAGCAGCGACAACACCCTGACATACAGTGTAACATCGGCCATATCGTAGCCCTCGTATCGATGGAATCGCCCCTGCATAGCCAAAATAGCCTTATTCCCTGCCCTTCCGAGAATCAGCTTGCCCTCGTGACCAACCACGGTCGACACGGGGAACTCGGGAACATCGGCAAAAGCAACGGTGTTTATTCTCTCGATCGAACTGCCGAAAGCGCCCAGTCCGCTTCCCAGCACCACCGCCGTATCGGGGATAAAATCAAGGGTGTTTTTTAAATAGTCGGCCGCTTTTTTTGCTCTTTCGTAAACAGACATTTTTCTTTTCCTTTCGTTTTTTGCCCGGCAACTGATTTGCACGGCAAAAGGGGGTTTATTTGCGGCAAGTCTTTATTTGTTATTTGCCGGAGGTTTGATGTTGTTTCGTGATTGCTTATTCTTGTTTTGCGCTATCTTTTTGTTGGGCATAAATTATTCTGTTTGTGCTGAATCGGATAAGGACAAACCGATTTAAGGAAGGATGTTTCTCTTTTATGCATTTTTGCCGTAGGGTTTGCAATACAGCTGTTTTTCAAAGCATTGCCTCAACACCCGCGGGCAAATCGACGGCTTAGGAACGGTTTGTCTTTATCGGACACAGTACCCGATGTTCGCTTACAAAGCCGCCCGCAAAAACATTCGCGGGCGGCTGTTATTATGTTATTTTTCAAAAGGAGATTTTAGAAAGCCTGCCATTTGCTCTGCCCATTGTCAGAACCGGCTTTTGCCTTCACAAATCTTTGGCAGTTTAAACAGTCTATTTTTAATACAACTGATTGGGGATATCAACGGTGGGAAGCTTGTCGCGAAGCTTGACCGCAAACTGCAGAATGGCAAGTGCATCGGAAGTGTCGATGGTTCCGTCGATATTTACATCGGCGGCCTTCTCAGCATTCTCATCGAGAGTACGGGAACCGACAAACGCCTGGAGGGTCCAGAGTGCGTCGGTAGTGTCGATTTCTCCGCTGCCGTCAACATCGCCGTAATTTACGGGAGTGGTCGGAATCGGGATGGGTCGGTTTATCATTCTGTCGTAGTTTTTAATGTGAATCTTGGCTTTTTCATCGCCGTAGGTGTCGACAAAGCTGTCAAAAGCAGCTATCGCCACTTGAACAAACTCTGCATTCTCAGGATTGTTGAAATCATCGATGCTGTCGATGGTCTCGTCAACCGATTTTGCAGTCTTAACCATATCGTTGTATTCGTTAACAAGGTTGGCATACGTTGTTTCGGCATTTACAATTGTTTCATAATACTTTGCTATGTCTGCAATTTCAGCAAGGTCGCCGATTTCGGCAACGGCGTCATCATAAGCCTTACGGGCAGCTTTAATAAGATCGCCGCTGTCCACGGGAATGTCGGGGTCATATTTAACTTCGCCTATGGCATTAACCGCATCTCTGAGGCGGTCAAAATAGCTCATATCTACAGTACGTTTAAGGTCGATGCTCTTCAAGGTAAAGCTGGCGTTACTGTTGACGCAGAGAGCCGCACGGTAATCGCCCTCTTCATCGGCGGTAAAGGGAACCGAGATAATTCCGTCTTCGGGAAGATTTTTATCGGTAAAGACCTTTTCATCAAAAGGCTGACCGTCTTTAGTGATCTTAACAGATAAAACAGCGCTGTTTTCTCTAATGAAAGTGTAATCAAGGGCATATTCAAAGAAATAGTTGCCTTTAGACAGGGCCTTTCCGGCGCTGCCCACAAGAACGGTATCAGTGCAATCCTTTGCCTTTTCAGCCGAGAAATAAAGGCCGGGATTCAGGGAAAGGTTATCGCACTCGACATAGTTTTCGGGATCGGCAAGATGATCAGCGACGTTATAGGGGTTGGAGATCGATGCATCCATATCAAGCACCGGAGTGAAGGGATCAACGTCCAGATCATACACATACATTCTGTAATGTTTGAAATTGGTGAAGCCGTTTGTGTAGAAACGGAATTCCGATTCGCCCGAAGGAGTAATGGTTTCTCCGCCGCTTGTATCGGTGGCGGGAATTTCTATGGTCATTTCCACCGTCTTATAGGGATAACCATAGGTCTCGTCGTAGGAAACCGGGGCGTTTTCATAAGCCTCTTTTGTAAGGGGGGTGGAGGTATAGGTTTTGTCTATTGGAGCATATACCCAACAATCGGCGTTGAACCAGTTGTCAACGCTGTCGGTCCAGTCTACGGCAGAAGGATCGGGAGAAATGTAATCTTCCACCCATACCTGCGCCTCGCAAAGATATGTATGTCCCGCAGTAACGGTCAGATAGTTGCCGACGCTGGGGGAAAGGTATGCCCATATGCCGTATCCGTGGTTTCCTATGGATACCGCACGGCTGGAAGTGCTGTATTTTCCGTCAAGCTCGGTGGTCAGTCCCGCTGCAGTCATATCTTTGAACTCATTTGCTCCGTAGTGCTTGGTTGTGACAACCACATTTTCTGTGTCTTCAGCAACCGACGGAACAACCGCAAAAAGATTTAAAACCATCAGAAAGGACAGGCAAAATGCCAAAGATCATAAAGCTTTCTTCATAAAAATCTCCCTTTTCTTTAAAGTTTTCAGGTCGGCGAAATTCCTCCCGCCGACCTGTTTTTAACTGTTTAACTTCCGGATTTTCCGAAAATCACTTTGCCGATGAAGCTTCGGCGGCCGATCAGTTTTTAACGGGAAGCTCGGTGCGGAGCTGAACGGCAAACTGGAGAATGGCAAGTGCGTCGGAGGTGTCAACCTTTTCGTCAAGGTTAACGTCGGCAGCCTTGAACTGAGTATCGTCGAGCTGTCTCAATCCTACGTAAGCCTGGAGTGCCCACAGTGCGTCGGTAGCCTCAACGGTTCCGCTTGCATCAACATCGCCGTATTTAACCTGGAGAAGCAGGTCGTATGCCTCGCGGGCAGCCTTAAGGTCGTTAGCCTTGGTGATATGGAGATCCGCCTTTTTCTGAGTATAGCTATTGATAAACTCGGCAAATGCCTGCTCGGCGGCAACAATGTATTCTCCGCTTTCAAGGGTTACGGGAAGAGGAATGGAAGCGATGCTGTCGTCGACAATCTTGGCCGAATCGAGCATTTCCTTATACTCGGCAACCTTGCCTGCATAAAGGCTCTCGGCGCTTGTAAGCATTGTGAAGTTGTCGACATAGTCGCTCATATCCATACCATTATATTTCTGGCAGAGGTCGTCATATGCCTTGCGGGCATCGGTTATAAGCGCGCCGTTGTCAAGATTCTCGTCGGGATCGTATTGGACCTCGCCGATGGCGTTTATCTTTTCGACAACCTTTGCAATGTCATCGGGATCGATTTCAACGCCCATAGCGATGGAATTAAGGCTGAAGCCCATTTTGTTGTTGATGTAAAGCTCTGCGGAATATTTTCCGTCGGCTGCGACATCAAAGGGTACCTCGATAACATTGGTCTTGGCTGTAAGATCAAGATCGGCAGCGGTGATGTCCTTGGAAGCAACCTCGTTTGCGCCGTTCATAACCTTAACGGTGGCAAGGGTGCCTTCGCCTGCAACAACGATATCGGAAAGCTCATATTTAACAACATAGCTGCCGGCCTTAAGATCGGCTGCTGCGTTGCCGAAGAGCAGTGTGTTGTCGCAGTTCTTGGCCTTGGGAAGGCTTACGAGAGCGCTCTTGGTAACCGAGAGAACGTCCATTTCTCTGGGATTTGCGGTGTTGGGATTGGTCTCATTCGAGAATCCGGCCATCTGATCTTCGCCGGGGTTAAGAACCATAATGGGGTTAAAGGGATCGACGGTATCGTCGTAAATTCTGCACTCGTAGAAGCTGACGTCGCCTACGGCGTAGCTGTCGCGCTCGCCCTGGTTTCTGACGTTGAGACGGTTATAATACCAGCGGGATTCGCTGTTGCCGTCCTCTTCAGCTACGAGAGTATCTGCCAGGGTCTTATATGCATATCCGAATTCCTCGTTGTAGTGGATGGTTTCTTCGGCAGCAAAATCATTATATGTGATACCCTTGGTGAAATAGGTGTTGACGGTAGCGTCGTCAACGGTTTCCTGATTGTAAAGGTCTCCGTAGAAAAGAACCTCGCCCTTTTCGTCCTCTGCAATATCGTTTACCCAGAAATCAAATTCATAGGTATATTCGTGATCCTTATAGGCCATAAAGGTCTTGCCATAGCTGGCATATCCGACCACACCGGCAGAAGATGTGCCATAGGTTGCGGGACGGCTGTAAACGGTATAAACGCCGCTTGCTCCGGTTGTAAGAGTGTCGCCGGGCTCTGCGGTGTCTGCCGAAACAGCAGCGTTAAACTCATCGGTGCCCCAGGTCTTGAAGGTTACATATTCCTTGGCCTCTTCGGCAGCGTTTACGGTGCTCTTGCTAACCTTGGTGACAGTGATCTTTCCTTCGTCGCCGGCATAGTTGGTTCCGATGTATCTGTATTCGTC
>CAKSDF010000094.1 GCA_934444695.1 uncultured Eubacteriales bacterium
TCCCCAGCCTCAAAGGTGGTTATCTTGATGTTTTCATAAGATCCCTTCGAGAGAAAAACAAAATATCCCGCCCATTCCATAATCGAACAATCATCGGTAAATTCCGGCACATTCGAAAAAAGCGGCTGATCGGCCTTTGCTCCGTCGGAAATAATACCGGAACTTCCGTTTTCCATAGCCTCTTTGGCTCTTTTATAAGCCTCCTCGTAAATGTCACGAGAAAAAATCTGCGGAGTCTGAACGGCGAAAAGGCTATTGCGCCGGGGTGTTCTCAAAACCTTGCCGGTTTCGTCGGCCTCTTTAATTGTGTCCTTGACAGGTACCGCAGGAGCCGCCGCGCCATGTTCTTTTGCAATACTCAGAGTATCGGCAATAATTTCATCGGTCACAAGAGGCCTTGCACCGTCGTGAATCGCAATGTAATCCTCCGACAAACCGCCGCTCGACGAACAGGCTTCAAGTCCCTTTAAAACCGAGTCAAAGCGGGTCTTTCCCCCTTCGACAACGGCCGATATTTTGGAAATTTCGTATTTGTCGATTATGTTCTGTATGTCGCAAAGCTGGTCGTTCCTTCCGACCACAACAATGTTTTTAACGTTGGGATTTTTATCGAACACCATAAGCGTCCTCGCAAGGACGGGAATGCCGAGCAGCGGAATAAACTGCTTGCTGCCGCCCATTCGCAGTGCCGATCCCGCCGCCGCCACAATAACGGTCAGGCAAGGTTCGGTGCTTTCAACAATTTTATATTCAAGACAAAAGTCGGTTATCGCTTCCATTGGTTTAGTTTACTTCCCTTCTTCAATGTCGCGGTTGGTTATCATTTCAAATCCGCTGTTGTATATCTCGGCGCAAAGCTCACTGTCGCCGAAGGTGTAAAAGTACTCGCAGCCGTTTTGTTCAAGCCTTTGCAGGGTTTCTTTTGTAGGATGTCCGTAGGTATTGTAGCCGAAGGAAATCACCGCCGCTTTGGGAGACACCTCATCGAGCAGCCGCACGCCAGTTGAATACTTGCTGCCGTGGTGTCCCACCGCCAAAATATCGCAGGAAAGATCAAAACCTTCGTTAAGCAGAAGATCCTCCTCGGTAAAGCCGCTGTCGCCCATAAAAAGAGCTCTCGTTTCGCCTAATTTACCGCGATAGACGGTGCAGGCGTTTTCGTCGGTGTCCGAAAGACCAACCGGCGGAACATACGCCGTTATGCTGCCCTTTCCAACCTTAAATTCCATACCGTTTTGCGGGCAGATGACATTGATGCCGTATTTCTCACAATACTCGGATGCTTTTTGATAAAATCCGACGGCTTCATCCCCTACGGGCTTATCGTAAACAACCACATTTTCAACCTTAAAATCGGAAATCAGTCCAAAAAGGCCGCCGATGTGGTCGCTGTGGCAATGGGTTATGAAAATATATTTGATGGAATCGGCGCCGTAATTTTTAAGGCGGTTAAAGGGAAAAATACCATCGTAGGTTTCGGTGCCCGTGTCCACAAGGGCATATTCGTTGCCGCTCGAAATGAGCGAGCAGGATCCCTGCCCCACATTGATAAAATCGATTGCGGCCACTGCATCGTCCCGTTTGTCGCGAAGGCCGAGCATTTGAGAAAATCTGAAAAACAAACGGCCGCCGTCTAAAGAAAACAGAATAACAAGAAGGACGGCAAAGGCACATATAATAATGCGCTTTACCTTGTCCGCCTTTTTGACTTCCCGCTTTTTTTCGTAGATTTTTCCGAAATCCATTGGTGGCTGACCTTTCTTCTATCGCCGTTTTTGTCATTACCGGCGGATTTTCCGTCTCTGCCGTTTTTATTGCCTGTGTTGTTGTATTTGTTGTATTTGTTGTTTTTGCTGTTTTTACCGCCGCTTTGGTGCTTTCCGCCGTTTTTATCGGCACCGTGACCCTGACCGTTTGCACCGTTTTGTCCGCTCGAATACCCTCCGCCGTAACCGTTTCTGTTGCCGGGGGATTTTCCGTTTTTACCTTGGCCGGCGGTGCTTCTGCTGTCGTTTCGCTGGGGCGGCACAAGACATTTTTCCGAAAAACCGATAAGGTCGGTTCTTCCGGCAATGGTAAGGGCCTTTCGCACAATGTCGTAATTTTCCGGTTTAAAATACTGCAAAAGCGCCCGCTGCATCTTCTTTTGCTCGTAGGTTTTGGGCACAAATACCGGCTCCATGGTGTAAGGGTCAAGCTCGGTATAAAACATTGCCGTGGATATTGTGCCGGGGGTGGGATAAAAATCCTGCACCTGCTGGGGATGAATGTGCTCCTTCTTTAAGAAAAGAGCAAGCTCGATTGCATCCTTCAGGGTGCTTCCCGGGTGGGATGACATAAGGTAGGGCACGAGAAATTGCTTCATACCCTCCTCGTTATTAAGGCGGTCGTATTTTCTCTTAAATCGAATGTAGCTTTCGATGTGGGGCTTGCCCATTTTATCCAGCACTGCAGCCGAGCAATGCTCGGGAGCCACCTTAAGCTGACCGCTTATATGATATTTAACAAGCTCGCGGAAAAACTGCTCGTCCTTATCTTCCATAAGAAAGTCAAAACGAATTCCCGAGCGTATAAAGACCTTTTTTATGCCCTTTATTTCTCTCATTTCTCTGAGAATATCAAGGTATTCCTCGTGGTTTGCCACAAGATTTTTGCAGGGTGCGGGAGCAAGACACTTTCTGCCTTTGCAAAGTCCCTGTTTAAGCTGCAGATCGCAGGACGGACGGCGGAAATTGGCCGTCGGCCCGCCAACGTCGTGTATGTATCCCTTGAAATGAGGATTATCCAAAAAGCTTTTGGCTTCGTTTATGACCGATTGCTTGCTTCGGCAGGTTATAAAACGTCCCTGGTGAAAGGCCAGCGAACAGAAATTGCATGCGCCGAAACAGCCTCTGTTGTGGGTTATGGAAAACTCCACCTCTTTGATGGCCGGCACCCCTCCCTCGCTTTCATAAACGGGGTGGTAATAGCGCATATACGGCAGTCCGTATACCCGATCAAGCTCGCTTTGAGTAAGGGGCGGCATGGGCGGATTCTGCACGAGAAAGCTTTTGCCGTGCTTTTGCACAAGGGTCTTTCCCCTGATATGGTCGGCCTCGTCAAGTTCCATTCTCGCTGCCTTGGCATATTCCCTCTTGTCGGTTTTGACCATTTCAAAGGAAGGCAGGGATTTACCGTTAACAGGGATTTCGGAAATATAGCAAATGCCCTTAATATCGGTCATTTCTTTTACCGAAAGGCCGTTTTTAAAGCGGTTAACGATCTCAATTATCTGATTTTCGCCCATCCCGTAAATAAGAATGTCGGCACCGCTTTCCAAAAGAATGGACGGCTTTACCTCGTCGTCCCAGTAATCGTAATTGGCAAATCGGCGAAGGGATGCTTCAAGTCCGCCCACAACTATGGGAACATCGGGATATATTTCTCTTACCTTTTTGCAATAAACCGTCAGTGCGCGGTCGGGGCGCTTTCCCGCCTTGTTTCCGGCCGAATAGGCATCGTCGCTCCGTTTCTTTTTGGCGGCGGTATAGTGTGCAACCATAGAATCAATGTTGCCGGAATTGATCATAAAGGCATATTTCGGCCGCCCAAATCGCTTGAAATCGGTATCGGTTTTCCAATTTGGCTGAGCAATGATGCCCACCCGAAAACCCTCGGCCTCGATAACCCTTGAAATTATGGCCGTGCCGAAGCTGGGATGATCAACATAGGCGTCGCCGGTTATGACCACAAAGTCAAGTTCATCCCATCCCCGCTTTTGCATATCATTTTTGTTTATAGGTAAAAAATCCTTTGCCATAACAACCTCGATTAAGTTTATCGTTACACTTTACTGCCCTGTTTGCAAACTTTGCTGTTCTGCCGACACTGTGCACTGTCTTAATTACTCTAACGGCCTGAAGCGGTCCCACTGTCCCCACATATTTGTGGATTGCGAATAAGGTACCGCCTTTTTTTGATTAATCAGCTTTGCCGTTCAAATCATTTATTGCCGATCATATCATTTTTTAGGACTTTTGGACTTTAAAAACCTTGTGACTCTATTCCTATTCGTCGGAGCCGTCATACGAATCGTATGTGTCGTAATACTCGTCACTACCCGCATCTTCGCTGTCGTCAGCACCGCCAACAAAGTCGTTTTCATCATCCGAAAAACCTTGTGACGGTTCGTTTGACAGGGTGCCGTTCATTTTCATTTCCTGCCAATGCTGCTTTGTAACAAGCACCTTGCGTGGCTTGGAACCTTCAAAGGGACCGATTATGTCCCTCTGCTCCATCATATCCATAATTCTGGCCGCGCGGGCGTATCCGAGCTTTAACTTGCGCTGTAAAAGGGATGTGGAAGCCATTCCCGCTTCAACCACCACTTCAATAGCCTGGGGGAGCATCTCGTCTCCCTCGTCGTCGCCGTCGATCTCGTCAAAAGCTGCGGATTTTTTGTTCTTTCCGCTTTGAGCAGCCTGCTTTTCTATTTCTTCGGAAATTTCATCGCTGTATTTTGCCGAGTTGTCGTCGGCCGTGATGTATTCCAAAACAGCGTTAATTTCATTGTCGGGTACCCAACATCCCTGAACTCTAAGGGGTTTTGAAAGTCCCACCGGATAGAAAAGCATATCTCCTCTTCCCAGCAGCTTTTCCGCGCCGACGGTATCAATGATGGTGCCCGAGTCAAAGCGGTTGGCAACCTTCAAGGCAATACGGCTGGGCACATTGGCCTTGATAAGACCGGTAAGTACATCCACCGAGGGACGCTGTGTGGCGATGACAAGATTCATTCCCGCTGCTCTGGCCTTTTGCGCCAGTCGGCAAATGGAATCCTCAACCTCGCCGGGAGCCACCATCATAAGGTCGTTAAGCTCGTCCACAATAATGAGTATCTGAGGCATTGTTTCCATCTTGGGATTGAGCCTTGCAAGGTCGTTGTATGATTTAATATCCCTGACCTTGTGTTCGCCGAAAAGCTTATATCTCTTTTCCATTTCGGTGACAGCCCATCCGAGAGCGCCCGCTGCCTTTTTAGGGTCGGTAACGACCGGTACAAGAAGATGGGGCAGTCCGTTGTAAATCTCAAGCTCCACGACCTTGGGGTCGATCATAAGCATCCTAACCTCCTCGGGAGAGGATTTGAAAAGAACGCTTAATATAAAGCTGTTTATACATACCGATTTACCCGATCCAGTGGTTCCCGCAATGAGCAAATGGGGCATTTTTGCAAGATCGGCGATTACAACATTTCCTGCAATGTCCTTTCCCACCGCAACGGTCAGCTTGCTTTTGGCGTCCTCGAACTTTTTGGAGCCGATAATTTCTCTGAGCCGTACCGACGAAGTGGCTTTGTTGGGCACTTCTATTCCAACGGCCGCCTTACCGGGAATGGGTGCCTCGATTCTGACGCCGACAGTGGCGAGATTAAGGGCAATGTCGTCCGAAAGGTTGGTTATCTTGCTTATTTTAACGCCTGCGGCCGGCTGAAGCTCATACCTCGTAACCGACGGACCGCGGCTTATGTTTATAATGCGTGTTTCAACGCCAAAGCTCTTGAGGGTATCCACAAGCAGCTCGGCATTTTGCCTAAGCTCGTCGCCGATGTTGGGATCGACATCGGAATTACACTCATCAAGAAGGGTCAGCGGCGGATAGCGGTATTCCTTGACCGTTTCCGGCTCGATGGTTATGCCAAGATCGGTATCGATTCCGCCTTTCTCCTTTTTGCGGTATTCTGCAGCGTCTTTAACTTTATCTGTACCGACACCTGCATCTTTAACGTTCTTTGAAGGCTCACGGTTGCTGCCTTTGCTGCCGGCCGCATCGCCTGATGCTCCGTTTTCAGCGCCTGCCTTGACCGCAGCGCTTCTCGGAGCTTTTGCCGATGACGGGCGGCCGTCGTCCATGACGCCTTTTATGATGTCGTCAAGGTTGCGGTCGTTTTCGCTTTCTTCTGTACTGTCCGAAGTATCGGCAGAAGTTCTGCCGGTTCCATCGGCTGCATTATCGGTGCTTTTAGGCTGATTTTCGTGGAATCCCGCAAGAGAAATATCATAATCCTCGGGGCGGTTCTTTTTGCCGCCTTTTGGATTGAGCAGGGGATCATCGTTTTGAGACAGTCTCTCCCTTTCCTCTTCCTCGGCTCTTTTTTCATCGATATAGCTGCGTGCACCGCTTTTGATTTTCTGGGCAGAGCTTGAGAAGGCCCCGGCAATTTTTTTAAGGGATATTCCCCCGACAAACAGAAAGAGCGACACAAGCAGAAGTATCAGAATAATGGCGGCGCCGGTTTTGCTGAAAACCTTGGCCAAGGGAAAACTGAGCACTCCGCCGATCAGTCCTCCGCCTGCCGCGCCTTTTTGATAGCAGGCCGAAAGAAAATCGGTAAATGAAACGTCGGGAGTAAAGGAAAAAACATTAAATGTGACCGAAAAGAGGAATATAAATATTCCTTCGCAGACGGTACGGACATTGGTTGCCGAATCATATTTATCAATGGCTATACGAAGGCTTATATATCCCGAGAGAATAAAGGTTGGAAATGCCAAAAAGCCAAGCGTTCCAAGCAGAAAATTATGTATGACCGACCAGAAGCTTTCAAGCTTTAAAGCCGAGAAAAACAGCAAAAGCAGTGAAAGAACAAAAACCACCTCTGCCTTATAAGGAAAACCAACCTTGCCACCGCTTTTCTTGCTCTTGGTCTGTTCTTTTTTGGTCGACTTTTTTGCTTTTGCCATTTTAATACCTCTCAGTTTAATATTCTTTAAAAGTTTAATTTTTATGGTCGGATTTGCTCGTTTGCTTTAATTGCTACAATTTCAACTGCTGCAAAAAGGCGGCAGCTTCTTCCCTGCCCTGCTTTTTAAAACACAGCCGTAATGTGATGCATTGCCTTTGATAACTGCGTCTTTTACAGCATTTAAAGTTAAAGTCTTTATAAATATTGCCACAATAAATGTTAGCACAGGCCTTTGTTTTTTTGCCAATCAAAAATTGTTTATCAGGCAACATAACCCACGCCGAAAATTCCGAGCACAAGGGTCAGCGCGCCCAGCACCAGACAGTAATATCCGAAGAACTTATATCTGTCGGTTTTTATAAGCCACTGTATAAGCTTAATGGCGGCAATTCCCGAAATAAGAGCGGCAATAATACCCGCAATAAGCGGAGCCATTTCCACGTTTATACCGCTTTCAACGGCCGCCTTGCCCTCGCTCAGAGCCGATGCAATGATGACCGGAATGCTCATTATGAAGGAATATTCAACCATATATTCGCGGCTCAGTCCGCAAAGCAGTCCCGCGCAAACAGTCGATCCGGAACGGGAAATTCCCGAAATGGTGGCGACGCACTGGGCACCGCCGATTATAAGGGCGTCCTTAACCTTGGCGCCGTTTCTTGTTTTCTTATATGTAGCGGTGATTTTAAAGGTCATAACAAGGAAAATGCCGGTTATGATAAAGGCAAATCCCAGCGGCACAATGCTTTTAGAATTGTTGATGGCCTCGGCCCCGTCTTTAAGCGAATATCCGCCGAATACGGGAAGCACCATAAATACCAAAAGTGCGGTGGAAATGATGATCATAACCATCATTCTGCGGTAGCGGTTCATTTCCTTAAAGCTGAATTTGCCGGTGAATATGTCTCTGATCGACAGGCAAAATTCCTTTATAAGCTTTAAGATGACCTTGTAGTATACGATAAAAACCGCCGCAAGGGTGCCCACGTGCATCATTACGGTTATAAAAAGATTGCTTTCCGCCTCAAGGCCGAAAAG
>CAKSDF010000095.1 GCA_934444695.1 uncultured Eubacteriales bacterium
GTAAAGACCTCTGTGGGGGCAGCCGGGACAAAGCACCGGCGGACGGACGGGAATGTCGGTCTCAAGGGAAATGCTCTCGGTCTTTTGGCCGAGTATGGCTTCCTTGACAATGCTTTGAGAATACTCTCCGCACAAAGAGAAAATATCCTTGCCGGTCACCTCAAGGCCGAGCATCTTACATCTTTCCTCAATAACCGGGTCAAGCTCCTCGACCACATAAAGCTTTTTGACCTTTTTCGCAAAGTCGAGAATGAGATTGTCGGGCAGGGGATTGGTAAGTCCAAGTTTGAGCACGCTGACATCTTCGCCCAGCGCCTCTTTAACATATTGATAGGATATTCCCGAGGTTATAACGCCGATGTCGGTGCCTGCCATTTCGACCCGGTTAAAGGGGCAGCTTTCACCGTACTGCGCCAGTTCCTTCATACGCTTTTCAACGAAAACGTGGCGGCCCTTTGCCATTGCCGGCATCATAACGTTTTTCTGTATATTCTTTTTATATGGCTTTTGCTCGGGCACAACACGGTCGCAAAGCTCCACAAGGCTTCTGGAATGAGCAACACGGGTGGTAAGTCTTAAAATGACCGGAGTGTCGAATTTTTCCGAAAGCTCATATGCATATTTAACGAAATCGCGGCATTCCTCCGAATCGGAAGGCTCGACTACAGGCACCTTTGCGGCGATGGCGTGGCGGCGGGTGTCCTGCTCGTTCTGAGAGCTGAACATACCGGGATCGTCGGCCACCGCAACGATCAAACCTCCGTTAACGCCGATGTAAGAGGCAGTGTAAAGAGGGTCTGCGGCGACGTTGAGTCCCACGTGCTTCATTGCGCAAAAGGCGCGCTGACCGGCAAAGGAAGCGCCGATGGCCACCTCGCAGGCTACCTTTTCGTTAGGTGCCCATTCGGTATATATTTCGTCGTATTTTGCGGCTTGCTCGGTTATCTCGGTGCTGGGGGTTCCGGGATAGCTTGAAACCACCTTACATCCCGCTTCAAAAAGGCCGCGGGCCACCGCACCGTTTCCGATGAGCAGTTCTTTCATAATATCAATCCTTTTAAAGAGAATTTTTCGACTTTTTGTCCTTTTATTTTACTCTTTTTTGCCCCGCAAGTCAACCACGCGGACGGCTTTTCCCTGAAATCTTTCGATGGTTTTGGGCTGAACGAGGGATACCTTTGCGTCAAGTCCCAGTACCGATTTAAGATTGTCTTTTATCTTGTTGTGCAGTCTTTCGAGACCCGAGAAGCTTTCAAGTATCTTTCCGTCGGTAAGCTCGACCCTTACTTCCAGTGTGTCGGCAAAGCCCTCACGCCGCACAACCAGCTGATAGTGGGGGCTGACCTCTTCCATTCCAACAAGCACGCTTTCGACCTGGGAGGGGAATACGTTGACTCCGCGAATTTTTAGCATATCGTCGCTTCTGCCCTTGACCTTGGCCATTCTCGCAGTTGTACGGCCGCATTTGCAGGGCTCGTATGTAATTTCCGAAATGTCCTTTGTGCGGTAGCGAAGCAGGGGAATACCTTCCTTAATGAGGGTGGTAACGACGATCTCACCGGTCTCGCCCTCGCCGATAGGCTCTAAGGTGTCGCGGTCGATGACCTCGAAAAGGAACATATCCTCGTTTATGTGCTGACCGACCCTTTCACGACATTCGCCCGAAAGACCCGGGCCCATAAGCTCCGACATACCGTAGTTGTCGGTAACGAACATACCCCAGTTTTTCTCGATCTGATCACGCATTTCAGGGGTACAGCCCTCGCTGCCCAAAAGACCGAGGGAGAGATGATAGTCGCTCATGGGGAATTCAAGCTCCTTGGCCGATTCCGAAAGATAGAGGGCGTAGGTAGGAGTTGCCACAAGGGCGGTGGTGCCGAAATCCCGCATAAACATAAGCTGCTTTTGGGTGTTTCCCGAGGATGTGGGAACAACCGACGCACCTATCTTTTCAAGGCCGTAATGAAGGCCTAAAGCCCCGGTGAACATACCGTATCCGAAGCATATCTGCACAATGTCGTCGGAGGTGGCTCCTGCTGCGGTGACTATTCGGGCAATGGCCTCTGCCCAGTTTGCAAGGTCGTTTTTGGTATATCCCACAACGGTGGGTTTGCCGGTGGTGCCGGAGGAAGCGTGTATTCTCACAATGTCCTTCTGCGGCACGGCAAAAAGGCCGAAGGGGTAGTTGTCCCGCATATCGGTTTTGGTGGTGTAGGGGATATACTGAATGTCCTTCAGACATTTTATCTTGTCGCCGGTTATTCCGAGAGGTGTTAAACGGTCGTGATAGAATTTAACATTGTTGATGCAATAATCCACCGTCCATTTAAGCCGTTCAAGCTGAAGGGCTTCGATGTCGGCGCGTTTCATTGTCTCCGCTTGTTTGTTCCATATGTTTGACATTGTTTTTTTCCTCCGTTTAGGCCGTTTTGGCTTTTACTTTAGATTTTATGTTATGTGTTATTTATCTTTGTACTTATATTTTTTACGCTTTGACTTCGTTATCGCTTGAGCGGTCGATGCATCCGTTATAGAAATAATCGGTGTCGCATTTTTTAAGATTTTTAGGAGTGAGAAGGCTGACTGCAAGGCACACGACAATCGACACCGCCATTGCGATGCAGGCAAAAAGCGGTCCTTTTGAAGCGAGATCGGAAAATGTCTTTAAAGCTCCCTCGGTGTTCTGAGGACTTCCCGCCGCAAGAAGCACGCACTTTGAAAATGCGGGCACAATTGCAATTGCAAATCCCGATGCCACCGATGCAAAAGCACCCATTCGGTTAATCTTTTTGCAGTAAAGGGGGAGCAGGTATGCCGCCATAAACGAGCCGGAAATTATACCCCAGGAATAGCTCATCATATCGAGAATGGGGGTATCGGTGTTGGCCACCACAAAGGAGCAGGCAACGAAAAGGAAGCAAACCGCCTTGATGAGAATTTTAAGCTTTTTGTCGGATATGTTTTTGTCGAACTTTTCCTTGATTATGTCGAGAGAGAATATCGATCCCGCCGTCAGCGAAATAGAGGCAAGGGTCGAAACCGAGGCAGATATGAGCAGCACAAGTATCACTCCCAAAAGCACCGACGGCAGGCTTGCCGATTTTAGCATATTGGGAACGATGTAATCCTGACCGCCCTCGGGCATTTTGTCGAAAAACATATGTCCGAGACTGCCGATGAAATATCCGCCGCCCGAAACAAGCAGGGCGAAAAATGTAGAAATGATAATGCCTTTTTTGGCCTGATCGTCGTTTTTAATGCCGAAATACTTCTGCACCATCTGCGGCAGTCCCCATGTTCCGAAGCTGGTCATAAGCACGGTGGCCATAAGGGAAACCCACTGGGAGGATGAAAGAGAGGGAAGACCGCCGTTTTTGGCAAACTCGGCAATGCCCTTTGCGCCGCCCACCGCGTCGCAGCGGATGACGAAAAATATCATCAGCGCCACGCCGAACATCATAATGATGCCCTGAACGAAATCGGCCCTGACCTGAGCCATATATCCGCCGAAAACCAGCAGCAGCGCCGCAACGGCCGCTATTATTATCATACAGGTCATTTCCGGAATGTCAAGCACAACATTGCAGACGCTTGCAAGTCCCTTATAAACCGAGGCCGAATAGGGGATAAGGAAGATAAACATAATGACCGAGGAAAAGGTCCTAAGCCCCTTTGAACCGTATCTCAGCTCGAAAAACTGGGGCATTGATTTGATTTTAAGACGGTAGGAAACGTCACGCGTTCTGCGGGCCAGCAGCTTCCAGGCGAGATATGAGCCGAAAACGGCGTTTCCCAGTCCCGCAAGCACCCCGTAAAGGCTGAAATTCCAGCCTGTCGCTCCGGCATATCCCACAAACATAACCGCCGAAAAATAGGCCGTACCGTAGCTCAGCGCAGAAAGCCATGCTCCTGCATTTCGTCCGCCGACCGTTAAATCGGAGGCTCTTGTGACCTTTTTGGCCGAAATCGCCGAAACGACCGCCATAAGCACAATGTATGCCGCAACGGTGATTGCGATAACTGTTTTTTGATTCATAATCTCACCCGATAAAAAGAAAGTTTACTTTAACGAGTTAAAGCTTTAAAACGCTTAATCGCTAAAGTAAACCTATAATACAACATATAAATGTAAAAATCAAGTCTTTTTACAAATTATCGGGAAGAATCGCAGGAAAAGCAACACCCGTCTGAAAGCTTCAGTACAGCGTAGTGATTTCGTCACTGCACAAGGCCGAGAATCTCAGCAAAGCTTGTGGCATTTCCGTCAACGTACAAGAATAAAAAGTTTAGCTGAGTTTGTGACGTTTTCGTCTATGCGGCAAGGTTGAAACTCAAAACTCTACTGTGGCGTTTCTCGTCAGTGTACAACCATTTTTATTTTTAACCAAGCTGCGGCGGACGGGCGCTGAGGCAAGTCAGCGTCAGCTGACCGGAGAGCAGCTTGGCGAAAAATCAAAATTATAATAAAAAATCGGCTGTCCTGTATTTTAACTGTTTCAGCTTGTTATGCTCTCCGTAGTCTCGGCAGAGCCGAGACTGCCTCAGCGTCCTTACCGCCGCGATTGCGTGAACCTTCACCCTTGTGGTTTGATCGAAGGGTAGTAAGGCTTCCTGTAATGAATAAGCTAATGTCAATGAACATATTCACACCATTTCCTTTGTCAATACACAAGGCACCCTGCAGTGTAATGCCGTCATATCATTTAACAAAATCACATCAGTGCACACGGCATCGTTTCATTGCTCCGCTCTCACTGCTCTGCAATGTGCTGCTTAAATTCATCTGCAAGGCTTGCATCAACCGTGCAATCCACAAGCAGCCCGTTTTCGACATACTGCTCGTCGTGCACCGTGCCTTCCTTTCTAACCCTGGCGGCAAGCTGCCCCTTGTCGAACGGGAAAAGAAACTTTATTCTTACCCTTGTTTTGGGAAGAGCGTTTTCCACCGCAAGCAGCATCTTTTCGATTCCTTCGCCGGTTTTTGCCGAAATGGCCACCTCGCCCTTCCTGAGCAAATATTGCCCCTCGCACATATCGACCTTGTTGAATACGGAAATGATCGGCCGTCCCTGACAGCCGAGCTGCTCGAGAAGTTCCTTTGTAACCTGCAGATGCTCGTTTGCCTCGCGGCTTGAAGCATCGCAGATGTTGAGAATGACATCGGCCTGAGCCGCTTCCTCAAGGGTTGATTTAAATGCCTCCACAAGGCCGTGGGGCAGCTTTCTGATAAGTCCCACCGTGTCGATGAAAATGACCGTCTGTCCGCCGGGCAGCTTTAGTCCTCTTGCGGTTGGATCGAGGGTGGCAAAAAGCATATCCTTGGCAAGCACGCCGGCATCGGTCAGGTAATTGAGCAATGTGGATTTTCCGGCGTTTGTGTATCCCACGATGGCCACCGTCGGAAGGCGGTTTTTCTTTCTTCTTTTGCGCTGATTTTCCCGCCGCGCCTCGATTTGGCTAAGTTGTTCTTTAAGGGCGGTTATGCGCCGGCGGATGTGCCTTTTGTCGCTTTCAAGCTTGCTTTCACCGGCTCCTCGCTTCATTCCGATACCGCCCTGGCGGGAAAGATTTTTGCCCTGTCCCGAAAGGCGGGGGAGCATATATTGATATCTTGCAAGCTCGACCTGTATTCTTCCTTCACCGGAATTGGCCCGCTGACCGAAAATGTCGAGTATGAGGAGGGTGCGGTCGATGGTGCGTATGTCGGTTATCTTTTCGATGTTGCGCTGCTGGGAGGGGGAAAGTTCGCTGTCGAAAATGAGCAGATCGGCCTCGGCGTAATTGGCAAAATCCCTTATTTCCTCAAGCTTTCCGGTGCCGACAAAGGTGGCCGAATCGGGACAGTCCATTTTCTGAACCACCCTTCCGACGGTATCGGCTCCTGCGGTTTTTGCAAGCTCGCTTAACTCGTCGAGCAGCGCGTCACAGTCCTCAACTCCGGTATCCACCGTTATGAGAACGGCCTTTTCACGATTTTGTTCAAGTTCTATCATAAATAATTTTTCTCCGTCATAGTTACAATTGCCAAAAATCTTACAGTGATATAATAGCACACATTTCGTCAATTAACAATATTTTTTTACCTTGGGGATTGAAAAACAGCGTTTGATGTGATACAATGCCATTGTTGCGAAGGCACTTTTAGGTGTCGGCGCAGCAGCATATGGCGTTTTTACACGTTTGATTTTTGATTTTGTGTGTGCGCTTGATATGCGGGCATAGTTCATCGGTAGAATATCAGCTTCCCAAGCTGAGGAGGCGGGTTCGATTCCCGTTGCCCGCTCCAACTCAAAAGCCGCTTAAACAGCGGCTTTTCTTTTGTTTATTGCGGGCTTCAGCGATTTTTAAGAATAAAATTATATTTCTAAAACAATATAATTATTGCACACACAGTAGAAAAAGTTCACACGAAAATGCACACGAAAAAGGACTGCCATAGCGGCAGCCCTTTTCATCCGTTTACGATGATGTGCCAATGTTGCTGCAATTGTGTTGATGTGCCGATGCCTGATTATTGTTCTGACACGCTGCCGCCTATCGACCAGGCTGTGCCCTCGGTCTGAAGCTTTGCCATAGAGGCAAAAATGCCCTTCTTTTCAAGCAGCTTTTGCGGAGCGCCCTGTTCGGCAACCTTGCCGTCCTTCAAAACAACTATCTTGTCGGCACCCGATACCGTCCTCATACGGTGGGCTATTATGAGCACCGTCTTGTTCTTTATAAGCCTTGAAAGGGCGGTCTGAATGGCGGTCTCGTTTTCTACGTCAAGGCTTGCAGTGGCTTCATCAAGAAGTATTATGGGAGCGTCCTTCAAAAAGGCTCTTGCAATGGAAATCCTCTGCCGCTCGCCGCCCGACAGCTCACAGCCGTTTTCGCCGATGTTGGTGTTCCATTTGTCGGGAAGATCGTTTACAAACTCCTCAACATTGGCAAGCCGCGCCGCTGCAATAACCTCTTCGTCGGTAGCATCCTTTTTGCCCAAACGTATGTTTTCCATAACCGTGTTATCGAAAAGGGTAACATCCTGGAAAACTATCGAATAAAGTGACATAAGGCTCTCGGGATCGATTTTTGAAATGTCCATTCCGCCCACCGTTATGGTGCCGCTGTTTATGTCCCAGAATCTCGCCGCAAGACGTGATACGGTGGTCTTTCCGCCGCCCGAAGGACCAACAAGAGCGGTAACCTCGCCCTGCTTTGCGCAGAAGGAAACTCCGTCGAGCACCTTTTCCCGGCCGTCGTATGCAAAGCCCACATTATCGAATACTATGTCGCAGCCCTTGTTTGAAAGCTGCTTTTGGCCAGACTGAAGGGGAGTGTCGAAGATCTCGTTCATACGGTCGGTGTTGTTTTTGGTGGAAATGATGGCCGCAAGATTTTGAAGTGTCGATTCGAGAGGATCGTAAATGCGGGAGACCACAAGCATAAACATAAAGAAGGTCAGCACATCAAGCTTTCCCTTTATGAGCAGTATCGATCCGCAAAGGGCGGTGGTGGCAATGCCGAGCCTCAGAATAAGGCTTGATAAAGTGACGAAAACCGCTGTGCCGAATTCCGATTTAACCGCTCTTTTTTCGACATTTCTTATCTTTTCAAAAAGGCCGTTAAC
>CAKSDF010000096.1 GCA_934444695.1 uncultured Eubacteriales bacterium
GCTAACGCCTATATGCGACGACAAGCCGAAAAGCACCATTAATAGGCCATTTCAGGCGTGTTCGGATATGTGCGTTATGGTTACCCTTCTCAATTCCCGAAAAATGATAACACCGGCCACCCTTGAGGCCGTTAAGCGCTGCTCAAAAAACGGCATTGATATTGTTCTTTCTTCTTCAAGAAATCTCGACGGCATCGAGCACATACCGAAAAAATACGGCCTCGACTGCTATATTTCGGCTCTGGGCGGCGGGCTTATTCTCGACAAAGACCGCAAAATAATTTTTGAAAAAGGTATGAGTGTAAAAACCGCAAAGAGGGTTGTGAATTTTATCGAAAGCGAGCTGCCATTTGTGACCTGGAACATCTTTACGGCAAGGGAATGGATAGTAAAAAACACCTACGACAAAAGAGTTGTCAGAGAGCAAAACATTGTGGAGGCCTATGCTAAAAAGGGCAGCGTATCCGATCTTGACAGCGATGTTTCAGTGGACAAAATGCTTTGTATGTGCAGCCCGTCCGACACGGAAGCGGCGGCAAAAACACTTTCGGCGGCCTTCGGCGAGCTTGCGGTGGTTCAGTCCTCCGACATACTTATAGAAATTAATCCAAAGGGCGTTAGCAAAGGGCTTGGCGTAGAAAAGCTTTGCGAGCATTTGGGAATATCCACCGAGCAAGCCATCGCCTTTGGGGATAATTTCAACGATCTTGAAATGCTTGAGACCGCGGGGCTTGGCTTTGCCATGGAAAACGCTCCCGCCGAATTCAAGGCAAAATTCGAGCACATAGCCCCCTCAAACGACAGTGACGGAATATATAAGGTTCTCTGCGATTTGGGACTGTGTTGATTTTTTGCTTTCTTTTTTTTACTTAACCACGAAAAGCTTGCACCTTTTCCTATGTTCTTCGGTTTTTCGCTGAATTGATTTGATGTATTTTGACCTGTGTTGACAATTTAAGAAAATAATGATAAAATGTAAAATGCAATTGATGTTGTTACATAATTGTGGAACAAATAATTTTAGGAGGAAATGAAATGAACAGCAAAAGCACCAAAAAAGCACTGCTTGTAAGCGCACTGTCACTGGTCGTTTGCCTTGCAATGCTGGTAGGCACCACCTTTGCCTGGTTCACCGATACCGCCACCACCGGCGTTAACAAAATCGTATCGGGCAACCTTAAAATGAAGGTAGAATACAGCAAAGATATGACCGAATGGGCACAGGTCGATTCCGAAAAGCCGATTTTCGACGAAAATGCCCTCTATGAGCCGGGATACACTCAGGTTGTGTATGTCAAGGTTACCAATGTGGGAAGCCTTGCCCTGCGCTATGACTTTGATATTACACAGCTTTCCACCTCTATCGGTGTCAACGCTCAGGGAAAATCCTTTAATCTTTATGACTATCTTATGTTTGGCTCGGTAAAAACCGACTCCGCATTTACTTCCCGTGACCAGGCTGTTGCCGCTGTTTCGGAAAACGAAACGACACTCAAATCCCGTGTTTCCGTGGCAAGCAAAGCAGTACTCAATTCCGGCGAATCCGACACATTAGCTCTTGTACTTTATATGCCCACCACAGTAGGAAATGAAGCCAACAACGCTGATGAAACCCGCACACCTTCCGTTAACCTTGGCATTAATATCAATGCTACTCAGGCTACCGTTGAGAGCGACAGCTTTGGTAACGATTATGACGCTAAAGCATTCAGCAGATTTTCTTCCACATCCTACTTCAGCGGCACTCACACTGTAACCGAAAGCATTATGGCTTCCGGCAGTCCTGCGGTTATTACTGTTAACGGCGGAGCCACCACCATCAATGCCGACATTATGGCCACTGCCGATGACAACGAAGCAGTCGCCGTATGGGCATCAAAGGTCATCTTTCCCGCCAATGTAACAATTGAGGGCGGTAATTTTACTCAGGAGAAGCCCGGCAATGATGATCATTATGATTTAATCTATGCCTCTAACGGCGGTAAGATCACCATCAAGGGTGGTACCTTTAAGGCTGCGACCCCCAAGTGGACCCTTAACTGCGAAGACGAAAGCGATTCGACCATTACCGTAATGGGCGGAAAGTTCTATCAGTTTGATCCCTCCAATGCCAAGGTCAGCAATGGCAGGACAGAGATAATCGTTGCCGACGGTTACAAGGTCGTTCAGAACGGCGACTGGTATGAAGTTGTTGCGGCATAAGCGACACTGAAAACCACAGTTAAATTTAAAAACGGGCATTCCTTAGCGGAGTGTCCGTTTTTTTGCGCAAAAAAGATAAAATCACCGCAAATACTTATGGTCGGAAGGTGTTAGCAACAGCACGCAGCTTTTATGAGCTGAGGCAATCGGCGCAAGCCGATCGGAGGGAGTCCCGCAGCATAAATGAAAGCACAGATTATAAATCGATTTTGCTTTTTCGGCAAAGACTGCGGAGTGTTGCTCCCTCCGGTCTCGGCCCTGCCGAGACGCCTCAGCGGTCGGATTTGCGAGAAACCTCTATAGCCGCTAAGCAAAAGTCTGCAAGTCCAAAAAAAGACTCCCCTCTTAACGAGGAGAGCCTTTTATTAAGCTTTAATCCTACTGATTCAACTGTTCAATTACTGAATCTCGGTAACGGGAGCGTGATTCTTGACAAAGTTGAAGAAGGTGTATGCGTCAACATACTGATAGGTTCCGGTCTCACCGGTTGACTCGGCAATGTAATCCTCATATGCGGTTACAAGCTTCTTGATTCCGATGGGCGACTGGCAGATGGTTCTGTAAGCCGAGAAGCCCTTCATCGAACGGTCATACTGTTTCATGCTCTTGAACACTCTGACCATATTGTCGTTGGTATAGTCAACCTTTTCGGCGGTGGAGTTGACGTTGTTGCCGTCATTGTCCTTGTCGGTAAAGGTGATTTCGTTAAAGAGGTAGACAAAGGGAGTGTCACCGTATTTCATAAGGCGCTTGGCATTGTCATTATGGAATGCACCGGCGGGGGAGAACTCGCTGTATGCCTTGAATACGTCGTTGATCGGAATGTTGCTGTTCTTACCGGTCTCGATGATGAATCCGGTAATGTCGATGTTGAAGAGATCGTTGTACTTCTGGTTGTAGGCGATCCACTTGCCCATTCCCTCTTCATATGCTCTGTTTTCCTTGGTTTCGGCATTCTTGAGGAAGTTCTTAGGCATGGTGTATCCGGCACCTTCACCCGAAGAAATGTAATCGTTGGCACTCATATGCGAATATACATAGTCCCAAACGATCGGAATACGCTGAGAGAGGTTGGGGTTGAAGCACCACAGAAGCGGAATGCTGGAGTTGGTTCCGTCTCTCCAGTAGCTGGCAACATATTTCTTCATCCAAGCGGAGGAGTCATAGTCGCCGACATAAAGGGTATAGTATGTCTTGCTGGAATCATATTCAATGGTCTCAGCAGGCTGGTTGTTGTTCTTGAACTCGGTAAGGGTGGAGCGATATTTGTAAAGCATAGAGCCGTTACTCATAGCGCAGGGAGAAGCAGCGTCGGCTTCCATGGCGAGGTTGTAGCTGGTGCTGTACTGGCAGTAGAGCCACTCGATCTCGTTAGGAGCAAGGCGGCCTCTGGCCTCTCCGCCGGTGGGGTTATAGGTGGTGTATTTCTCCCACCAAGGGGGGAATCCGAGAACCTGGCCGATCTCGCCGTTTGCACGGTCGTATCTTGCCTTCATTATTTTAATCATGGTGTCGTGGTCGGTTCCGGCGGGCTGGTCGGGATCGTCACAAACAATTTCCTTCTTATCGGGGTTGGGGTTAAGGTCGAAGCAGAAGGCATGACGGGCGATGAGATAGTCGACGTTGAGGGTCGATACATCGTCTTCAAAATCGGATTTATAGAATTCGCTGCCTGGAACAACATTGAGTCCGTCGAGAATGTAGGCAATGTAGTTGGCCGAGCATCTGTTCATATACTTTTCGAGAGCCCAGAGATATGCATCGCATTTCTTACTGCCCGAGCTGTCGATGTCAGTGTCGGCGATCTTGGTGCCTTCAACACCGGTAAATTTGTCGCAAAGGTCAAGCTTAACCTCAACGCCAAGCTCGATGAGCTTGTTATAAACGGCGCCGCCCTTCATGGCAGGAAGGTAACCGTCCGCACCGCAAACAGTGGTTGCAACGTTGGCAGTTGCGGGAACATTGGGATCCCAAACGGTCATACCGCAATAAAGCAGCTGCTCCTTGAAGGTGTTGTAGAAGTCTTCGAGATCGTTAAGCTGCTTAACGGTTGTAATCTCAGCGGTAACGCCGGCGTTTCTCAGCTGTCTCGACCAGAATCCGTCGGAATCATCGTTGGAAAGCATAAGCATGGTGGTATGTTTATAGTCCATTCCGTAGGAACGGTTGATGAGCCCCTGAAGGCTGGCAACAAGGCGCATATCCTCAGCGGTCATGGTTCCGTTTGCACGGCTGGAAATGACATAGAGGGTATTGCGGTCGAGGTTGGAGATGTCGAGAACAAAGCTGTTGTCGGCGGTGGGATCCTCGGAATAAGCTCCGTTGTCAAGGATGGTTTCATTGACGGTGGGAGCTTTAAGCGGGAAATCGGTGCGCAGACCCACGGCATACTGAAGTATGTACAGGGCATCCTGTACGGTAACCTCTGTTCCGCCGCTTACTCGCGCCAAGTTCAACTGCTCGTTGTTAAGCTCGAGTATTTTAACAGAAGCCTGAAGAGCAAGAAGAGCATCGCTGACAGTAACTTTGTCGTCTTTGTCAATATTGCCGTATCCGATGTCGGCCGAAGCGTTTATGGCGCTGAAAACCGAGAACAGAAGCATTACGGCAAGAAGTGTTGCTATAATTCTTTTCATAAATTTCCTCCTAAAGAATTTCTCGTTTGTATTATAACACATAAAAATACGAAAATAAAGAGGTTTTTTATAAAAAATTAAATAAAATGACCCTTCAAAGCCTTTTTTAAGATCGTTATTTTCTTACTTTCAAGAAATTTTTTTCATAATAATGAAACATTTTGCTCAATTGTCAATATAATGGAAGTGAAAATGTTTTATCGGCCATCAGTAATCAATCGAGGCTTTCCCGTTTAAGACGGATAAAAAACGGTTTAAATCCATAATGCAATCAACAATCCGCAATGCTGTCAACAATGAAAAAGTGACAAACAATGTGACAGGCTGTTTCCCTACCGCCTTAAACGTAATCATCTTAAACGCAATTGCCTTAAACAAATATCCGGATATGACATATGATGTAAGGTGCAGCAGCTGTTTATAAGAGTATTTTTCAATTAAATTCTCAAAAAGATTGTCAAACCCTTGACAAAGCGGTCGAAAAGAGTTATCATATGCAAAGCACTTGCAAAGGCACGTCTAAAACCGTGCTTTGATGTGCACAATAAAAGTCAAATATCTGATGTTCGTTGAAACCGTCGGGATTTTGCAAAACCGGCGGCGGAGGACACTCTGGAGAATTCATTAAGTTGAATGCCGAAGGTGCAAGGTCTTAAACGGCCGAATCTCTCAGGCAAACAGACAGAGCAGAAAACATACACTTATTTTTAATTCTGTTTAATCTGCAAAGCCGTCTTCTCCGTGTTGTCCGTCGAATATCGGACAAAATTTATCGGAGGAGATTTTTTTATGCAAGCAATTCAGGAAGCACTGCTCCCCATAGTGCAGAAAATCAATGCCTACCTTTCGGACTACATTCTTATAATCCTTCTGGTGGGTACAGGTCTTTTCTTTTCCATCCGCACCCGCTTTGTGCAGGTCAGATGCTTTAAGGAAGGAATGAAAAAGGCCTTCGGAAGCATTTCCTTAAACGGCGGAAAGCAGAAAAGCGGTCTTTCGTCCTTCCAGGCCCTTACCACCGCCATCGCCGCTCAGGTCGGTACCGGCAACATCGTCGGAGCCTGCGGCGCTATTCTCATCGGCGGTCCCGGCGCAATTCTCTGGATGTGGATAATCGCATTTTTCGGAATGGCCACCATTTACAGTGAAGCGGTGCTCGCCCAAAAGACAAGAGTGGTTCACGAGGACGGTTCCATTTCCGGCGGCCCTGTTTATTACATAAGAACCGCATTTAAGGGCGGATTCGGAAAATTCCTTGCAGGATTCTTTGCCGTTGCAATAATTCTCGCCCTTGGATTTATGGGAACCATGGTTCAGTCCAACTCCATAAGCGAGGCCTGCCACAACGCCTTTAACATTCCCGGCTGGGCGGTAGGAATATTCCTCTGCGTCGCCGCATTCTTCATCTTCATCGGCGGTGTACAGCGCATCGGTGCCGTAACCGAAAAAATGGTGCCCGTAATGGCGGTGCTTTATCTCCTTGGCGGTCTTATCGTGCTCATCGTTCGCATAAAATACATTCCCGAGACCTTCGGTCTTATCTTCAAATACGCCTTTAATCCCACCGCTCTCATCGGCGGAAGCATCGGCTATGCTCTTAAAACCGCAATCAGTCAGGGCGTTAAGCGCGGTCTTTTTTCCAACGAAGCCGGTATGGGTTCGACACCTCACGCCCACGCTCTCGCCAATGTCAAGGATCCCCACGAACAGGGCGTTGTGGCAATGGCCGGCGTTTTTGTGGACACCTTCGTGGTGCTTACCATGACTGCGCTGGTGGTCATCTCCACCCTCTTTACCGAGGGCGGTCCCCTTTACCAAACAACACTCACTGCCGAAAATCTCACCGCCGCAGGCGTTTCCAAAACCAATGCCGCTCAGCTTGCCTTCGGATCGGTTTTCGGCGAGGGAATCGGTAACTCATTTGTGGCCATCTGCCTCTTGTTCTTTGCGTTTTCAACAATTGTAGGCTGGAATCTTTTCGGCCGCATAAATGTTAATTACCTTTTCGGCAAAAAGTCCAACCTTATTTACTCCATTCTTGCCATTGTGTTTATAATGCTGGGATCGCTGCTTTCCAACGACCTTGTATGGGAGCTTACCGATATGTTCAACAACATTATGGTCATCCCCAACGTTATGGCTCTTGTGGTGCTTTCAAAGCTTGTGGTCGACTCCTGCAAAAAGAAGCGCCATGCTTTAAACTGATTTTATAATCCTCTCTCCCGCCGCGGGATTTCGAGCAACCATTGCTTGAATTTTCTGCGGCGGTTTTTTATTTTTAGCGTAAAGATATTTGTAATTTTGAGATAAGGGTGTTATAATAGATTTGTAAATCAACTAATCAGCCGATTTCGGCCGAAAGAGGGTTATTTTAGATGTATAAAAACATTGAAAAACAGCAAAAGCTCCTTTTAAAAGACCTTGTGGAATATATGCCCGGTCAGGTAATCAGCAAAACGCTGGTGCAAAATGACAAGGTCAGTATGACCGTCTTTTCTTTTGACAAGGGGGAGGAAATTTCCACCCACGCTGCCGGCGGAGACGCCATGGTGACCGTGCTTGAGGGCGCAGGGAAATTCACGGTTGGCGGCGAGGAATTTATTTTAAACGAGGGCGAGACCCTCATTATGCCTAAGGACATTCCCCACGCCGTTTTCGGCCAGGAAAGATTTAAGATGCAGCTTATTGTATCCTTCTGATTTTTCTTTTTTGTCACATCGAGCTGATGTGCCCGGCCGCACAATAATAG
>CAKSDF010000097.1 GCA_934444695.1 uncultured Eubacteriales bacterium
AGGAGATAATGTCTCGGCAGCTACCGTCAACCGTGCAGGATATATTAAATGCGAGGCAAAGGGAGTAGGCGAGGATACAGCCATTGCCAAGATAATAAAAATGGTCAGCGATGCATCGGGTACAAAGGCGCCCGTGGCAAGGCTTGCCGATAAGGTTTCGGGAATATTTGTTCCCACGGTCATCGGTATAGCCCTTTTGACCCTTATAGTGTGGCTGCTGATCGGCAAGGATTTCGGATTTGCTGTGGGAAGGGCCATATCGGTGCTTGTTATCAGCTGTCCCTGTGCGCTGGGCCTTGCTACGCCCGTTGCCATTATGGTGGGAAGCGGCGTTGGAGCCAAAAACGGCGTGCTTTTCAAAACTGCTGTGTCTCTCGAACAGACCGGCCGTGCAAAAACCGTTTTGCTTGACAAAACAGGTACCATAACAAAGGGTAAGCCTGCCGTTACCGATGTTGTGCCCGTAAACTGCGATGAGCAAAAGCTTGTAAAGGCTGCCGCTTCAACCGAGCAAAAAAGCGAGCACCCTCTCGGAAAGGCCATTGTCGATTATGCAAAAAAGCAGGGAATCGCCCTTGCCGATTCGGACGAGATAAAGGTGGTCTCGGGAAAGGGAATATGCGCAAAAATAGACGGGAAAACCCTGCTCGGAGGAAATGCGACATACATTTCCGAACAGGCGAAAATATCGAAGGAGGCACAAAGCGCTGCCGAGGCTCTTTCGGAACAGGGCAAGACCCCTATGTTTTTCTGCGAGGATGATACCCTTCTCGGAATAATCGCCGTTGCCGATGAAATAAGAAAGGACAGCAAGTGGGCGATTTCCGATATGAAGAAGATGGGTATTAAAACGGTTATGCTCACGGGAGACAACCAAAAGACAGCCGACGCCGTGGCAAAGGCCGTGGGAGTCGACGAGGTCATTGCGGGAGTGCTTCCCGAGGGCAAGGAACAGGCCGTAAGACAGTATAAATCAGGCGGAAAAGTAATTATGGTGGGCGACGGAATAAACGACGCGCCCGCCCTTACTGCCGCAGATGTGGGAATCGCCGTGGGAGCGGGCACCGACATCGCCATAGATTCGGCCGATGTGGTCATTACCGGCAGCAGTTTGAGCCAGGTTGCAGGGGCAATAGAGCTTTCAAGAAAGACTTTGAGAAATATCAAGGAAAATCTTTTCTGGGCCTTTATTTACAACATCATCGGAATCCCCCTTGCCGCAGGAGTTTTTATAAGCCTGCTTGGATGGGAGCTTAATCCCATGTTCGGCGCGGCGGCTATGAGTCTTTCGAGCTTTTGCGTTGTGACAAATGCCTTGCGGCTCAATTTCTTCAAGATGAAAAAACCGATTGTCACTGTCGATGATAATAAGATCGGCAAAGCGGGTAAAAATGACGGACGTACCGATGAAAACGGCGCGGGAAGTGATACCGGAAACGGCCGCAGCAGCGGCGTAAAGGCCGAAGGCACAGAACGCAACGCCGCAGACAGCGGTAACGCTGACAAAGAGCAAATAAATGCAAAGGAGCAAAAAGAAATGGGAAACAAAATCGAAAAAACAATGCTTATCGAAGGAATGATGTGCGGACATTGCTCGGGCAGGGTCAAGAAAGCTTTGGAGGGCATCGATGGCGTTGAAAGCGCCGATGTCAGCCACGAGAGCGGTGTTGCAAAGGTCATTCTCGACGGTGATGTTTCTGACGGTACCCTTAAATCTACCGTGGAAAATGAGGGCTATAAGGTGGTTAAAGTGGAATAAAGCGCCGCTTTGAAGGAACATTTCTTTGGAAGAAAAACTGTACCTGAGAAGGAAGAGTGCACCCGAGAAGTGAGGCTGTACCTGAGAAAAAAGGCTGCGCATATTGAAAGAAATGCTGTACACAAGAAGAAAGGTAGTATCCGAGAAGGAAAGAATGTACCTGAGAAGGAATGCAGCGCCCAAAAAGTAAAACCGCGTTTAAGAGGAAAAACTCTGTTTCGGAATAAAACGTGTGCTTTTCGGAAAGCATATTTTCAAAGGAGTGAGTTCTTTGAAAAGAAAGCTTAAAAAGAAATATTATCCCGATATATCCGGCGTGGTCTCGTCGGGGGACTGTACCGGCAGTGTGCCGACGCCGCCACTTAACGAGGCTGAGGAGCAATCCTACGCCGAGCTGACAGGAAAGGAAATACCAAAAAAATCAGATGAACATTGAACCTATCGGCCGCATTAATTGCGACTTTAAAGAAAAATTCGGAATTCCCCGCCAAAGCGGCCTTGCAAATACAAAGGCCGAGATAGTCTTTTTGCCCGAATATTCCTCGCCCGACGCCTTTCGCGGACTTGAGGGATATTCCCATATATGGCTTTTGTGGGAATTTGACCGAATAGAAAAGAAAGGCATATCTTTAACCGTCCGTCCTCCGAGACTGGGCGGAAACATAAGAATGGGAGTATTTGCCACCCGTTCACCTTTCAGGCCAAACCACATCGGTCTGTCCCTTGTGGAGCTTGAAGACATTGTTAACGACAGGGAAAGGGGCACCGTGCTTAAAATATCGGGGGCCGATCTTTGCGACGGCACTCCGATATACGATATAAAGCCTTATCTTCCGTCGATCGAATGCAAGCCCGAGGCAAGGGGAGGCTTTGCCAAGGAAAGAGAGGGGTATTCACTTTCGGTGGAAATTCCCGAAGAAATTTGCGAAAAATTGCAAAAGCAAAAGGTGCGGGAGCTTAAGGAAATTTTGTCGGGAGACCCCCGTCCCTCGTATCACGACGATCCTGAGAGAATATACAAAATGACCTACGGTAATCTGGAAGTTTCTTTCCGGGTGGAAAAAAGTGCGCTTTGGGTTGTTGACATTTGCGAAAAGTTGGGTTAGAATATAACAAATACCAATGGGAGGTTTGCAGATGTTAGCGGTCGAAAGAAGAACCAAGATCCATCAGATGGTGGAAAAGAACGGCTCGGTCGAATCATCGGAGCTTATAAAAATATTTGAAGTGACCGGTGAAACGCTCAGAAAGGATTTAATGAAGCTGGAAAGCGACGGCCTTTTGCGTCGTACACACGGCGGAGCGATATCGGTTAAAAAATCGGTTCCCATGAAAAAGCTTGAGTCCCGTATGGACGATTGCCGCAGTCAGAAACAGGCTCTTTCCCGCATTGCCTGCAATTACATAAACGAGGGCGATATAATTATCGTCGACACCGGAAGCACGGCCTATGAATTTTCAAAGACCCTTGCCGGCCGTTTTGAAAACCTCACCATAATTACCGCCAGCAACGATGTTTTTGCCAACCTTTCGGGAATCAACGGAATGAATATGGTAATGCTGGGAGGATTTTTCCATAGGGACGAAAATGCCTTTTATGGTGATCTGACCTTAGACGCTTTAAGAAATCTTCATGCCAACAAGGCTTTTGTCTTTCCATCGGCCGTTTCTCTTGAAAACGGAATCACCGATTATAACTATGACCTTACCCTTGTGCAGAAGGCTATGCTCAAGGCTGCCGACAAAGTCTTTGTGCTGGCCGACAGCAACAAATTCGAGAAAAATGCCATGCTCAAAATCAGCGACATAACCGCCGGTATGACCTTTATAACCGATCCCGGTCTTGACGACGACATTTTCGAGCTTTACAAGAAAGAAAAGATAACAGTCGACCGCGGCTGAGCTGACAGAAGGTTTTCCCATTGGACTTGAACACAGATAAACAAAAAAACAAAAACTTTTCCGGTCTTGTGATGGCCTGTTCGCTTGTTTACTTTATAAGCTACCTTACCCGCCAGAATTACAGCGCGGTAATGGTGGACATAATCGAGAGCGAAGGCTATGCCAAAAGCGCGGCCGGCGCAGCAGTGACCGGCCTTTTTATAACATACGGAGCGGGGCAGATCATAAGCGGCCTTTTGGGGGATAAGATAAGCCCTAAAAAGCTGATAACAATAGGACTGCTTGCTTCGGCTGCAATGAATCTTGCAGTGCCTTTTTGCCCGTCCACCGTTTATTTGACGGCGGTGTGGTGCGTTAACGGCTTTGCACAGGCTTTAATGTGGCCGCCCATTGTGCGTATTTTTTCCGAATACCTTACTCCCGAGCGATACAAAACCGCCACGGTCAGCGTATCCTGGGGAGGCTCGATCGGCACCATTGCAATATACCTTTTTGCGCCGGTGTGCGTTTCTCTTTGGGGATGGCGGTCGCTTTTTTACATCGTGTCCGTTGCGGCGGCTTTAGCAGCATTTTTCTGGCAAAGAAAAATGACCTTTTTTGAAAATACCCTTGTGCCGGTTTTGCCCAAAGGCTTTAAAAATAAAGACACCGTAAAAATGCCGCAAAAAGGCAGAAAAGCTTTAAGACTCAGCACGGTAATAATGCTTATTATGATAATGCTGGCCATAATCTTTCAGGGCATTATCCGGGACGGCGTTACAACGTGGCTGCCGACCTACATATCCGACAGCTTTAATCTCGAAAGCGCCGCTTCGATTTTAACCGGCGTGGGAATGCCTGTTTTCAGCATAATTTTCTGCAAATTGGCCGAGATACTTAACCGCCGTCTTTTCCCCAACGAGGTTTTCTGCGCAGCATTTTTCTTTGCACTTTGCCTTGTTTGTCTGCTTGCCATGTGCCTTTTCGGCAGCAGCAGTATGGCTCTTTCGATTATATGCCTGACCCTTGCCACCGGCTGTATGCACGGAGCAAACGTTATGCTGATATGTATGCTTCCGCCTTATTTTTTAAGGACCGGACACGTATCTCTTATTTCCGGAATACTCAACGCCTGCACATATGTGGGAAGCGCCCTTTCGATATACGGTGTGGCCCTTGTTACCGAAAACAGCGGCTGGGGAGTTTCCATGAAAATATTTGCTGGGGCTGCGGCGCTGGGACTTATCTTTGCGCTTTTGTCCTGCCTGCCGTGGAAGCGGTTTGCCAAAGATAAGGTTTAGCGACCGAGATTTAAAGGACAGAATTTTTCGGAGAGATTTAAAGACGTAGACTCGGCGATGCTTGCCAAGCTGCGGTGCGGCGTAATATTCCGCGCAATCATACACGGCGCGTGCACAAATTTTTTTCGGAAAAATATTATAATATTGCCACTTGACATCGGCTTTTGCGGGTGTTAGAATAACTGTTGTACAGGATATGGATGTGTTTATCTCCGTTCTGTACGATACAAAAAATAAAATCGGATTAAATCGTTTAGGAGGAAGAGTAGCGCTTTTCCCTTCGGTAAAGGCCGAAAGATCTGCGGTATTTTGCGGACAAAGGCTTAAAGAGAATTGCCGTCACCGGCTGAGAGCGGCAAACCGAGAAATTGCGTGAAGACCACCCTCGTCAGAGCCGCCGTATTCAAGGCGGACGGGTCGTTTCCGTTACAAAACGCGCGAGTGACGGCTTTTGCCGTAATTCAGGTGGAACCGTGGAGTAACACTTCACCCTGTTTTTGGGTGGAGTGTTTTGTTTTTTAAAAATAATTTTTGGAGTGATAGATATGTCAGAAATCAATGTAAGTCTGCGAGGAGAGCAAAAACCCTTTGAAAAGGGCACACCTGCTTTTGAAATCGCAAAGTCCATCGGTATGGGCCTTTACAAGGCGGCCTGCGCATGTAAAATAAACGGCAAGGTATGCGATCTTCGCACCCCTGTTGAAAGCGATTGCGATCTGGAATTTTTGACCTTCGACGACGAGGACGGCAAGCGCGCATTCAACCACACCGCTTCTCACATTATGGCTCAGGCGGTCAAACGCCTTTTCCCCGATGTTAAGCTCTGCATCGGTCCCGCTATCGAGGACGGATTTTATTACGACTTTGATATCGATGAGCATTTTACCCCCGAGACCCTCGAAAAGATCGAGGCCGAGATGAAAAAGATCGTCAAGGAGGACATTGCTCTCGAGCGTTTTGAGCTTGATGTTGCCGACGCCGAAAAGCTTATGGAAAACGAGCCTTACAAGGTCGAGCTTATAAAGGAACACAGCGGCAAGGGAGAAAAGATCTCCTTCTATAAGCAGGGCGATTTTACCGACCTTTGCGCCGGCCCTCACCTTATGTCCACCGGTACAGTCAAGGCCTTTAAGCTGACCCAGTGCACGGGCGCATATTGGCGTGGAGATTCCAAGAACAAAATGCTCTGCCGCGTATACGGTACCGCTTTCCCAAAGGCGTCTTTGCTGACCGCTCACCTTGAAATGCTTGAGGAAGCCAAAAAGCGCGACCACAATGTCATCGGCCGCCAGCTCGAATACTTTACCACAGTCGATATTATCGGCCAGGGGCTTCCCATTCTTCTTCCCAAGGGCGCAAGGGTCATCCAGACACTTCAGCGTTTTGTTGAGGACGAGGAGGAGAGAAGGGGCTGGCTGCTCACAAAGACCCCCTATATGGCAAAAAGCGACCTTTATAAACTGTCTGGTCACTGGGGACACTATAAGGAAGGTATGTTTGTACTGGGCGACGAGGAAAAGGATGACGAAGTTTTTGCACTTCGTCCCATGACCTGCCCCTTCCAGTATCAGGCCTATCTTAACCGTGCCCGTTCCTACCGTGATCTGCCCCTTCGCTATAATGAAACCTCCACACTTTTCCGTAACGAGGACAGCGGCGAGATGCACGGCCTTATACGTGTCCGCCAGTTCACAATAAGCGAGGGTCACCTTATGTGCACCCCCGACCAGCTTGAGCAGGAATTTAAGAGCTGTCTTGAGCTTACGACCTATCTGCTCAAGAGCGTGGGACTTTACGAGGATGTAACCTATCGCTTCTCCCAGTGGGATCCTAACGACCGCGAGAAGTACATCGGTACTCCCGAGCAGTGGGACGAGGCTCAGGGAACAATGGAAAAAATACTGAAGCACCTTGAGATTCCCTATAAGGTGGGTATCGGCGAGGCTGCTTTCTACGGTCCGAAGCTCGATATTCAGATTAAGAATGTTTACGGAAAAGAGGATACCCTCGTCACCATCCAGATCGACCAGATGCTTTCGGAAAAATTCGGAATGGAATATGTCGACAGGGACGGCACCAAGAAGAATCCTTATATAATCCATCGCACCTCTATCGGCTGCTATGAGCGCACCCTGGCCCTCATTCTCGAAAAATATGCCGGCGCACTGCCCATGTGGCTGTCTCCCGAGCAGGTAAGGGTACTTCCCATAAGCGAGAAGTTCTTAGACCGTGCCGATGAGATAACCGCCGCCCTTAAGGCCGCCGGAGTGCGTACCACCTGCGACGCCAGAAGCGAAAAGATCGGATACAAGATCCGTTCGGCACAGCTTGAAAAGGTCAACTATATGCTTATCGTCGGCGAAAAAGAGGTCGAAAGCGGCACCGTGTCGGTTCGTTCCCGCGATGAGGGAGATCTCGGTTCTATGGGACTTGACGCCTTTATCAAAAAGGCCGACGATGAGATCAAAACCCGCAAGATAAACAAAAAATAATGGCACTTTTCAAGCCGACGGTTATGCGTGACCGTCTCGCCGATATAGATG
>CAKSDF010000098.1 GCA_934444695.1 uncultured Eubacteriales bacterium
TCGTCAACATAAAGGCCGGTTATTTTTTTGCCGTTTCCGTCAAAATATCCCGCGAATACTCTGTAATTACGGGAAGCGGAAAATTGGAATCCGATGGGGATCCATCTGTGACCCGACAGATCGATGTCGCTTGCCAGAACAAAATAATCCCTGGTGTGGGTTTTGCTGCCGATTCCGCTGTTTACATCCGAAGCGAGAAGAGCCAGCTGTTCTGCCGAGGCTATTTTATAAGGGTCGTCTTTGGTTCCGCTGCCGCCTTCAAAGGAGCTTGCGGCATAATCTGTCCATATGCCGTTGACTTCCTCGGCAAAAGAACCGGTGGTAAGTATGGTTGCTGCCATACAGAGAACCAGTAAAATACCGATCAATTTCCGTTTAATTTTCATTCGATCATCCTCCGATAAATTTGCCCGCAAAAAGGTATTTTTTATTAACTACATAATACCGATTTTTCCCCCGAAAAACAAGCCGAAAAGCACAAGCGGTAGTTTTTTGGCACAAGCGGTAATCGGTCGAAAAATCCGTTGAAAAACTCGACAAAAAACTGTGTATTTTTTTGTGCTGACGGATGGCTTTTGCGGCGGTTTTCAGCAAACTTAAACCCATATCATTTACGGGCGGTAAGATCTGCAAAGGTCATCTGACGCAAGACCGCTAAATCACACCAAAAAAATGCCCGACCTGTTTAAATTCAAGAGTGTTTAAACAGATCGGGCGTAGGGATTGACAATAAATATGCAAGCCTATTGTCGGATTTTAGTTTTGATGCTTTGTTTTCTTTCCCGTTTTAAAGGCCGCTGCGAAAATGCCGCCGCTTACGAAAAGCAATGCAATCCACAAAAGGGGAGAGGTGCTGTCGCCGGTTTTTGGAGTGCCTTCATTGTCGGCATCCTGCTCGGATTGAGGCTTGTTTCCGATTAGAGAACTGTTTTCAGAACCGGTGCCGGAATCGGGATTCTTGCCCTTTATACCAAGCTTTTCAATGACAGTGTCGGCCTTTGAGATTTCCTTTGTTGCCGTCTCGTCATCATAATATTTGCCGCAGCCGTCGCAGTGCCAATATTCGCTGTTGCCGTCGATGTCTTCGGTCGGATTTTTGCAGTCAACGCGGTCGAGGTGAGAGTGGTTATTCTTGTCAAGCTCACCGTAGGGCTTGCCGCAAGCTTCGCATATTGCTCTGCTTTCACAGGTGGCCTTTCCGCCGAAGCATTTGTCGGTCTCGGTGTGTTTGCAGCCGTCGTTTGTGCAGCTACGGGTGTGGGTGTTGCTGCCGTCTTCGTTTTGAACATACCCGCCGTAGCTGTGTTCCTTTTCGGCCGGCTTAATTTGGGCACCGCAGGTTTCGCAGTTAACGGCAGTGGTGCAGTCGCCGTCGTCCTCGCCGCTGTGAGCGGCTTTTGTTTCGGTGACCGTGCAATTCTCATTTTGGCAAGTATGCCAATGTCCGCTTTTGTCTTTTGCCCATTCACCGGTAAAGTCATGCTGCTTTGCCTCGACCACCACAACATCGCTGTGATAGATGCAGTATATCGGCGTTGTGCAGTCGCCGTCGTCCTGACCTGCCGTATGTCCATTGTTTACCGTTACGGTCATTTCGGCGGTGTTGCCCGCCTTGTCGGTGACGATTATCTTCTGCTCGCCCTCTGCGGGAGACAGTGTAAATCCGCCGTTCTCATCGAGAGTCACTTCGGTTCCGTTTACCTTGACGATATCTATATATTCTTCGGTAACAGTGACTCTTTGCGCCTGGCAATAGGTCTTGCCGCCCTCTATCCCGCTAATCACCGGAGCCGTGCCGTCCAGCACAATACCGCCAGTGCAAATGAAGGATGTATTTCCCGCTTCGTCGATCAGCTTTGCATAGATGACATATTCGTTGTCGGGAATTATGTTAATGGGGCCGTTATATGTGATAAATCCTATCTTTTCAAGCTCCTCCTCGGTCATTTCCTTGTCCTTGTGTTCTTTGGTCAAATACAGATACTCAATGGTCACATTCCCGCCGCTGTTGTCCGAAGCGGTTATTGTGACTGTCTGTGTTTCCTTAAAGAATAAACCGAAGGTAATGCTGTTTAAAAGCTTGTTCCATATGTTATCTTTAACGACGATCTCGCCCACAGGCTTCTCGATATCCCGCCACTGTGCGGTCAGGGTGATGCTTTTCACCGTATCGTTTTCCGCAAGCTTTTCATAGGTCGTATCGGCGTCTACGATCTCCCCGCCGCACATCCAGTGCACAAACTTATAGCCGTCGTTTCTCGTGGGAGCATTAACACCGTCAAGCACCTTATCCTCCCAATGAAGAACCTTGTCGGCTGTTTGCAAACCAACCTTTGCATCAAATTTGACGGTATAAGCATTGGCCGTCCACTGCGCCGTAAGGGTTATCTCCTCAAGCACCGGGGTAGAGAAATCATATGCAGCGTCTCCCTTATTCCAGCCTGCAAGGGTATAGCCGTCTCTGTGGCAGGTGGTGGGAAGGCCGGCCTTTTGACCTCTTAAAATATCAACGGCTCTCTCGCCCATGGCCAACATTCCGCCATTTGGCACAAAGGTCACCGTTCGTTTTGCGCTTTGCTCGATTGTGCCTGTGCCCATGACGGTACCGTAGAAAATACCGCCGACAATTCGTCCGTTGTTTATAACCGTGCCGTTTTGGTCAAAAACGCCGCTGATAATGTCTCCGCCGCAGGTGACCGTTCCGAAAAACACGCTGTTTGCGGCATCGATGCTGCCGTCAATTTTTGCATTGTCCTGCATTTCAAATGAAACGGCTTCGTCACTGCATTGAATATTTCCATGTACGGTGCTGTCGCCATTCATAACGACCTTGACCGGTGTTTTCACACCGCCGGCATTGCTTAAAGTAAGATTTCCGCTGATGCTCGCCTTATCCTGAAGGGTGAGCATACCGCTCTCTCGATCTGCACCGTATGTGATCTTTCCGATAAGCTGTACATTGTCTTTCAAAAGGACATTTCTACATTCTATAGTAAATACAGAGTCCTCCGAGCCGGCCTTTGCATTTTCGCTGAGCGAAAGACCCGTAAATGTAATATTGCTCACATCACCTATTTTAGCGTCGTTTTTCACATAAAGGGCGATGCTTGCTAAAATACCGCTGAGCGAAGAAATTTCCGCACTGCCGTCAAGGCTTATTACCGAGCCGTACTGAGTACTTTCAGAAAAAACATTACCGCCCTTTGCGTGACCGCCGAATTTAATTCTGCTGTCGCTGCTTGTCTCCACAAAGTATATTATGCTATTGTTTTCGGCTTCTCCGTTCATGGTGAAATCTGCGTCGTCCAATACGCGGATAAATCCGTCGCTTTGAGCTTTTCCCGTTATGGTAAAGGCGGTGCCGCCGCTGATTATCAGGAAAGTGCTTTCCTCAACCTTTCCGCCGTATAAAGTAAGCTCTGCACCGTTTCCGGTAAGGGTCATTTCCCCGATAGACCCTTCTCCGCTGCAATCGGTAATGCCGAGGGCGCCGCTTGCATTAAGCTTTGTACTGTTCGCATATTCCCCTTTAATGCTGTTTCCGTTAAGGCAGATGTTAACGCCGTCGGGTAAAGTGACGGTGCCCGAAAGGGTCACATCATTCAAAAGGAAATAATAGCCTGCCTCCGTCGGGAGGGAATCGGTAGCCGTCCAGGGCTTCCAATCGATATTTTCGTGGCTGTCGTGACCGTCGTATGCGTTGCCGCCGCAGATACAATGGGTATGTCTTTCCCATGTGGCATCAAGCCAGGTCACGGTCGAGGGAACGCTGTCTCCCGGCTGATAAACGGTTCCGGAGCTCAGATCCACCCAGCCGGCAAAAACAAGGCTGTCATTGGGAGGAACAAGGCCCTCCTTTGAAGGAGCGGTAAAGCTTTCGCTGTTTTTAACCATAAGGTTAATGTATTCGTTACCGTCAAGGGAACCGCCGTCAAGGTAAAGGACAACTTCTTTAAGGCCGTCACTGCCGAGAGCGGCTGCATTCTGCACTTCAAGCACGGGGCGGTATGCTCCGTCGGTCGCATCATCTTTTTGCCTGTTGCCGATCGTTTTTTCATATCGGAGTACCATGTATTCTGTACCGTTATCGTTAATACGGGTATCCTGACCCCAGTAAAAAAACAGGTCTTTTCCGCTTTTTATCTCCATATTTTTGATATACCATGGGGCTTTTGCAAGTATACGATCCCATTCGTTATTGCTTGGGAGATTATTCCAGTTTTCATCATAACTGCTGCCCATTGACGGAGCGCGCATGGTATAGTTAATGCCGTTTGAGGTGTAATCCCTGCCGAAAATAAGGCCCTTTTTGTCAAGCTCTGTCCAGCTGACCCTGTTTGTTAAGGTGCGGTCGGCGATAAACAAACTATGCAGCTGAGTATAGCCGTACATCGACTCGGGATCGTCGGCTTCGGAAGCAATTTCCGCCGCCTCCACAACGCCCATTGAAGAAGATTTCAGCTTATAAGCCTCTATGGTGCCGACATAGGTGAAGGGTACATAATGAAGGGATGTGTCGGGCAGATCGCCGTCCACCGTGCCGGGAATATCCTCTCCCGACAGGTCGAAATAATATGTGTTTCCCACTCCGTATTCCAACCTAAATTCTTCGGGTTCTATCCACTGGGCAGTAAGAGATGAAACATTTTCGGGAACGCTGTCTCCCGGGGCATAAACCCTGTTGTTGTCTCCAAGCCACCCAAAGTAATTCCAGCCGTATGGGCGTTCAAGTCCGTCATTTGTGGGAGCGGTAAAGCTGCCGCCGCTTTTGACGACGATCTTTATTTCTTCCTCGCTGCCCACAGTGGTTCCGTTAAAGTTAAGGGTCACGGCCCTCAGTCCGTTTCTCCCCAGTGCGTCTGCGTTTTTGACTTCAAGAACAGGTCTGTAACAGCTGGATAAGAAATAAGAGCTTTTTTGAGCATCGACCCAATTACGCACCGATTTTCCATCCCCGCGGTGCACACTGTAATCTACACCCTCGTGCGAGTCGACGAGATCCTGTCCCCACGAACCGTAGCCCTTCCAATTTTTAATAAAGTTGCTGTTTTTGTCGAGGATCCTGTCCCATTCATTTCTCAGGGGTAATCCTCCGTCGCCGCTGTTGCCTGCGCTTCCCACCGTCGGCGCCCGCAATGTATAATCTATGCCGCCGCTTTGATAATCCGCGCCGTATATACAGCTCGCTCTTTGAAGTTCATACCACATGACACCTGTCTTGATGGTATGTTCGGCAATAAACAAACTGTGAGGATAGGTGTATCCGTATAAACTTAAGGAGGGATCGGTAATCTTTGAAGCATATTCGGAGCTTCCCTTAACCGTGCTTGATTCGAATGTCAGAACATAGGAATTGACCGTTCCGGCATAGATGAAGGGTACATAGCGAAGGGTGCTGTCGGGCAGTTCCTCGTTGGTAGTCCCGGGAAAATTAAAAGACGAAAGGTCGAAATAATATCTCTCGCCGGTGGCAAGGCTGAATTGCTCTTCGGTTTTTTTCTCTACCGTAAATCGAACGCTATATGAATCGCTGATGTAATCGGTCTTATAGTCGCCGTTATACTGCTCGGAAAATACCACAAAGTTATACTCGCCCTCGGCAAGTCCCGCAGGTATCTGAAACTTCCCGGAACCTCCTACATAGGAAAAGATAGGGTCTGAAAAGACAGAGCTACGTCCGTAATATTTCGCATTGCCGTCCTTATCGAAAAGTATGGCCGATATATATTCGTTCCGGCCGTTTTTTGCATATCCGTATCTAATGCTGATCTCTCCGCCGTCGGTAGTTACCGAAACGGCTTTGGTATCAACATAAAAATCACTTCGACTGCTGTCGTAAAGGGTAAGCTTCCATTCGTTGCCGCTGTATGAGGGGATTTCCACCAGCCCTCCGTCGGTACCTTCGGCTGATTTGCCTCCTACCGCGGCCGATATGAAACTTATATTGTTTTTGTTTAAGTTTAAAGCCGGGCGCGCCGAGTGGACCGTGTTAACATTGTCAACATCAACATAACCGGTATCATAAATCAGTCCGGCGGCCTTTTCGTAACCCGAGGGGTGGGAACGAAGCCACCATGTGCCTTTATTCCCCGAGGTATCGGCAGCGATAAAGCCGGGAGCCTTATCATAATTTCCCACATAGTCGATAATTTCCCGAATTGAGGGGAAAAACATTTTATCCGCATCGGTCAAACTGCACTTGTCCCAGGTATAGTCGAATAAAGTTTTTTCGACATTATCGTTTTTTTCCACCGAGAGCATAGCCTCCCGCTCAAGATCGGAAAAACGTGCGTCATTTGCCACAAAGCCTTCACACCACCACTGTGCGTCACTGCCGTTATAGTCGCTTGTACCATGGACGTAATTATATTTCACATTGTTGTCAAGCAGATACTCCGACATCAGGAACATTCCGTTTTTGCTGCCGTCGTTGGCCTTGTCGGCGTCAAGTACCCGCCACTTAATGGGTTCACCGCCGTTATCGCCGAAGTAGATATAGCTGTTAGGTTCAAAATGAATGTTGCTGCCGCTTTGAACCTTTGTGGGATTGCTTATCGGCTTTGTGTTAAGGTAAATGGCAGGGTACTGCGTGTTTGTGCTGTCTGCGGCAAAGGCGCCTGTGGGCACAAGGCAGACAAGCATACACGCGGTCAGCAATATACTGATAATACGCTTTTTCATAATTGGTACCTCCGATTATTAAAAAAGTTGTTTCAGTTTTTCGGTCAACTGATTACTATAACTGATTGCCATAATAATGTGGCCTAAGTTTTTTGGTCAATCCAATGCAATAATAGTGACATTATAACGGCTTCCGTCGAAATTACCGCCCTGTAAGAGCATATTGTTATATGCGAGATTTAATTTAATGTCGCTGTCCGCGGCCGTGTATACCGTGTTATATGAAAGGGTCAGTCGAGCCGTTTGGTTAGCCTTGTCAAGTATGGTGTAGGTCTGTGTTGCAAAAAACATAGCGCCGGTGGTGTCGTATCCGTCGGTCAGCGAGGCTCCGCATTTTTGGTCGGCGCTTTTGGCCGATACCGCAACCGTCCCGCTGAACACCAGGCTGTATGAATGTCCCTTTTTCAGGGTTATCTCTTTGCTTGACGAATTATAGGAAATGAGGCTGCCGCTGAGTTTATTATCGGTAAAGGGAAGAACGGTGCTCCAGCTGTTGCTCGAAAGTTCGCCGGCTCCGGTGAAAAATCCTGAGCATACGCCGTCCTTTCCGTTTGTGCCGTTGGTTCCGTCTACGCCGTCTCTGCCCGCAGGGCCTGTTGCACCGGTCGCTCCGGTGTCACCC
>CAKSDF010000099.1 GCA_934444695.1 uncultured Eubacteriales bacterium
ATGCCGCACGGGAAAAGGGACGAGCGAAACCGTACGGTGTTCGACCGTTCGTTGCCTAACGTAAGGAGGCAAAATAAAAACTTGACAAAACGGACTGTTTAGTATATATTTATAAAGATAATATGGGTAAACTTGTCGAAAGACAAGGACACAAAGTCATTGTGCCTAAGGTTAAGCGACGGGATTGTTTCAAGCACTGTTTTGTATCGGTTGATTTTTTACGGATATGAAACCTGCAATGTCCGGACGTTTGAATAAACTATGGTTGACAGACTGCAATTGATACAGATTTTTGAATTTGTATTTATTGCAGTCTTTTTTATTTAAGCAACAGATGGTTAGTTTGAGAGGTGAGAGGAAAATGAAAAAGAATTATTACCATTCTATCGACCTTATAAAAATCATATGCGCCGTTATGATCGTTTGTATACATACCTCTCCTCTCGCTTCATACGACAGTCGTGTAAATTCCTTCTTTGTAAACTGCATCTGCCGCGTAGCCGTGCCTTTTTTCTTTATCTCATCGGGATTTCTGCTTTTCAAAAGAGCGGGGGTAAGCTACGTAAACGGCAAAACCGTAAAGGATTACCTTAAACGGATATTGGTGCTTTATCTTTTTTGGTCGGCGGTGTATTTCCCCATTACCGCCGCTCAGATGTACTGGAGCCACGACCTTAAAACAGCCGGAATGATATTATTAAACTGGCTGAAAAATATGATATTTACGGCGGGATACGGTTTTCTCTGGTATCTGCCGGCCACCATTGCCGCCGTGGCCGTTGTGGGACTTTTGCTTAAGAAAAATGTGTCGGTAAATAAAATAATCGTCACGGGTTTTATACTTTATCTCATCGGACTTTCTGGGCAGACATATTACGGCCTTGTCAGCGGCATACCGTTTCCTCAGGAGGTTAAAAACTTCTTTTCCGGATTTTACGACATCATCGGAACCACCCGCAACGGTATTTTCGAGGGAATTATCTTTATCGCGCTCGGCGCAAGGCTTTCGCAAAAGGAACATTTCGGAAAATTCAAGGATTCTTTTTTGATGCTTATCTTTTCCTTTGCGCTGCTGAGCGGCGAATTTGTAATGGTCTCTAAACTTGGGTGGAGACTGGAATATGATATGTATCTTTTCCTTATTCCCTGCGCATATTACCTGCTTAAATGCGCCTTGTCTCTCGAAGGAAAGCTTAAAGGACTTGAAACCGCCAAATGGGCAGAGCTTCTCCGTCCATACAGCTCGCTCATATATTTTACCCATATGATTTTTGTGGACGGATACTGTTTTTTGACACCATATAAATATACAAATTCGCTTATTATGTTTGCAATCGGCATTATCCCTACGCTCGTTCTTTCCACAATTATTTATCTTGTTTCAAAAACAAAGCCTTTCGGATTTGTTAAAAAGCTGTATTGATAAAAGCGGCGATGGAATAACTTCCAACCGATAGAACTGTTCTCGGACCGATTCCCCGTTTCTTTTTTCTGTTTTCTATTCTGTTAAAAGGAGGCACGATGTATGAGCACCCATTCAAAAAAAATAAAATTCAATCTCATATCGGTGGTGCTCTGCCAGATCGTGACCATCGGAATAGGGTTTATTCTTCCGAGAATTTATATCGAGAATTTCGGTTCGTCGGTCAACGGCGTGCTTTCGACCATCAAGCAGATATTCACATACCTTTGCCTTCTTGAAGCGGGAGTGGGACTTGCGACGACCCAGGCGCTTTTCGGCCCTGTCGCAAAAAGTGACCACGATCGCATTAACTCCATTTTAGCGGCCACAAGACGGTATTATAACAACATTGGCTTTATATACGGCGGTGCGGTGACCGTTTTTGCGTTGCTTTACGGCTTTGTCATTAATACCGGTATGCCCCCCTTTACGGTCATTATACTGATACTTTTAAACGGCATTCCCTCTCTCGTCACGTTTTTTATCGAGGGGAAATACGGCATTTTGCTTGAAACCGACGGACTGCAGTATGTTATAACAAACTCCCAGATATTTTTGCAGATAACCAGCGGCCTTTTAAAGACGGCGGTGCTGCTTCTTACAAACGATCTGATACTTATGCAGACTTCGTTTTGCCTTGTGTCAGTTGCACAGCTTTTATATGTTACGGTTTATGCCAAAAGGCATTATAAATGGCTGAACTTTAAGGCTAAGCCCAATTTTAAGGCAATTTCCCAAAAGAACTCGGTGCTGGTTCATCAGATATCGGGAATGGTGTTTAACAATACCGACATTATTCTGCTTTCCTTTTTAAGCAGCTTTAACACGGTCAGTATCTATTATATCTACAATCTCTTTTTCTCTCAGGTGGAGGTATTTATAAACGGCCTTGTTAAGGGATTTAACTTTGCTCTCGGTCAGCTTTTTTCGGTGGACAGGGAAGCCTTCCAAAAAAAATTCCGCATATACGAGACGGCTTATGTGGCGGCTAATTTTGTGGTTTATACGGCCATGTGTCTTTTCCTGCTGCCCGTTATTCAGATATACACCGGCGGCATAAACGACGCCGATTATATAAACCCGATGCTAATCCTGCTTTTTGTTGTGGCAAAGCTTTTTTCCTGCGCCAAAACCCCCTTGAGCCAGGTGATAGAATATTCCGGAACATTCGACAAAACGAGGTGGCACGCCGTTGTTGAGATGGTCATAAACCTGTCCCTTACCGTTTTCGGAATAATCAAATGGGGAATTTGCGGAGCGCTTTTGGGAACGGTGGCCGCAATAATCTTCCGAAACATCGCAACCACCTGTTTTGTCAACCGCAAGGTCTTCGGAAAAAGTCCCATAAAAAGCTTTGTTTTAACCGCCGCAAACGGCCTTGTGTTCGCGCTGATATATTTCTTTTTCGGAACAACAAGATTTTGCGATATGAAGTTTTTGCAGCTGTGTTTTCGCGGCGTCTTGAATATGCTTTGGATAATTTCGCTTTATGCGACGGTCAATTTTGCCGTAAGGCCGGATGTTTTTAAACTGCTTGTAAAAAAGCTTAAGGGGAGGTTAAAAAAATGAAGGAGATCATAAAAAAGGATCTGTACCGCGTATACGGTCAAAAAGGAGAAGGCTTTTTGCACAGGCTTTTCCGCTCCTCCGAGGTTAAATTCCTCGTGAGCTTTCGGAAGGCGCAAAACAGCAAAAACCCTTTGAGACTTCTTGCCCTTCGCCGACGTTCGATAAAGACCGGTATACAGATACCCGCCCGCACAAACATAGGAGAGGGCTTTTATATAGGCCATTTCGGACGGCTGATAATAAATCCCGAGGCGGTTATCGGAAAAAACGTTAATGTAGCCACCGGAGTGACCATCGGTCGAGAAAACCGGGGAAAAAGAGAGGGCTCGCCCACCGTCGGAAACTGTGTTTGGATAGGCACAAACGCTGTGGTGGTCGGAAAGATTACCATAGGCGACGATGTGCTTATAGCTCCCGGTGCGTTTGTTAATTTCGATGTGCCGTCCCACAGTATTGTTGTGGGAAATCCCGCAAAAATCATTTCAAGGGAAAACGCCACCGAAAAATACATCGAAAACATAGTCTGATAAAAAACGGGTTTGACCGATGACGAAAGAAACGCTCGGCAAAAAATTCCGATCGATCAATTAGAGGTATGATAAAAGTTGAGTATTCCGAAGGTTATTAATTACTGCTGGTTTGGAAAGGGCGAGCTTCCTGATCTTGCGAAAAAGTGCATTGCATCGTGGAAAAAGCACTGCCCCGATTATGAAATAAAAAGATGGGACGAGACAAATGTCGGCGAAATAGACAATCTCTATGCGCGGCAGGCCTTTAAGGCGAAAAAATGGGCCTTTGTGAGCGATTATTTCAGACTTAAAATAATATACGAGCAGGGCGGCATATATCTCGACACCGATGTTGAACTGATAAAAAGCCTTGATTCCCTTGCCGAAGGGCACGACGGGTTTTTCGGATATGAAAAGGGTGAAAACCTTATTGCCACGGGACTTGGTTTCGGTGCGAAAAAAGGCGATAAATTTGTCAAGGCAATGCTCGATGAATATGACGACATTTCATTTTTAGGGGAAAACGGGGAGCTTGATACCACCCCTTGTCCAAAGCGCAATACCAAGGCGCTTTTAAGTCTCGGCCTTGACACGGCGCAGAAAAATCAGGTTATAGATAACGTGTGTTTTTTAAGCGAGGATGTTCTTTGCCCGATAAATTTCTTTACCGGCAAAAAGCGGGTTACAAGGGATACGGTATCGATACATCACTACGGTGCTTCCTGGTGCTCGGAGGTTACGAGAAGAACTCTTAAACTCAAACGAATCATCGGAAACAGAGCATATTGTTTTATTTACGGAAAATTTCTTCACAGATCTGATAGGTGGGAATGGTAATGAAATTTTTAGAGGCGGAAAAGGTAGATGAAAAAACTGCCGAAAGACTTGAAAAGCTTATTGAAAAGTCATATTATTCTTATTGGAAAAAGAAAAGAATTTTTGATGTTACGGTAACCCTAATTATACTCATCTTTTTGATAATTCCAATTCTTATTACCGCCCTTGTGGTTTTTCTCGACGATCCTAAAGGCAGTCCTTTCTACAAGCAGGTGAGAATAGGCCGTCACGGAAAGCCTTTTGAGATGTATAAATTCCGTTCTATGTATGTGGACGCCGAAAAGCGCAAAAAGGATCTTATGGACAGCAACGAAATGGACGGACCGGTATTTAAAATGAAAAACGACCCCCGCATAACAAGGGTGGGACGGTTTATCCGAAAATATTCCATCGACGAGATTCCACAGCTTTTTAATGTGCTTATCGGAAATATGAGTATAGTTGGGCCGAGACCCGCTTTGCCCGACGAGGTGGAAAAGTACACCGATTATGACAAACTGAGACTCGTGGTAACGCCGGGTATAACCTGCACATGGCAGATAATGCCCGATAAAAACGACATACCCTATGAAAAATGGCTGGAAATGGACCTTGAGTACATAGAAACAAGAACCACACTTAAAGACATCAAAATCATTTTAAAAACGCCCTTTGCAATGCTCAGGGCAAACGGCAGATAGGGAGTTTTAATGAAAATAGCAATGATAGGGCACAAGGCAATTCCATCCACCCGCGGCGGAATTGAAACGGTGCTGACAAATATCTGTCCCCTGATGGTCGGGGACGGCAATGAGGTCGTTTGCTATAACCGCACGGCTGACCGTCCCGAAAAAGAGTTTGAAAAGGACATCGTTAACGGGGAATATAAAGGGGTTAAGCTTAAAAAAGCGAGAACCCTGAAAATAAAGGGAATATCGGCCATGCTTGCTTCATTTTCGGCGGCAATAGCCTGCAGCTTTTCAAGATGCGATATTGTGCATTTCCACGCCGAAGGCCCCTCGGCCGCAATGGTCATTCCAAAGCTTTTCAGAAAGAAATGCGTTGCCACCGTCCACGGACTTGACTGGCAGAGGGAAAAATGGGGCAGCGGATTTGCTTCAAAATATATAAAGCACGGGGAAAAGACTCTCGTTAAACGGGCCGACGCCGTGATTGTGCTGTCCGAGAGCGCCCGGCAATACTTTGAACAGACCTACGGCCGCAAAACGGTGGTCATTCCAAACGGCATAAGCCGACCTAAACTTCTTTCGGACGACATAATAAAAGAAAAATACGGCCTTTGTAAGGACTCCTACATCTGTATGGTGGCAAGGCTGACAAAGGAAAAGGGCGCCCACTATCTTATCGAAGCTTATAAACGCCTTGATACCGACAAAAAGCTTGTGATATGCGGTGATACAAGCGACACCGACGATTATGTCGCTCGGCTTAAAAGTATGGCGGGGGATAACAAAAACATAATCTTCACGGGATTTATCTCGGGAGATACCCTCGGTCAGATATATTCAAACAGCTATGCAGTGTGCCTTCCTTCTGACCTTGAAGGTATGTCCATAAGCCTTTTGGAGGCGCTTTCCTATTCAAACGCCGTGCTTTGCTCGGATATTCCCGAAAACACAAGCGTTTGCGGGGATGCGGCGCTGACATTCAAAAAAGGAAATGTAGATGACCTGGCGCAAAAGCTTGACTTTTTGCTTAAAAATCCCAAGGTGGCAGAAAAGCTTCGGGAAAATTCGGCCGAATATGTTTTAAGCCGATTCTCGTGGCAAAACACTGCTGAATTGACAACCGAACTTTACGAAAAAATATTAAAAGACAAAAAAGGAGGAAACGGCTGATGCAGGACATAAACAGAATGTGGGCGCAGATAACGGCCAAGCTTAAAGCGAGCCTTTCGGACAGCGATTTTTATGCTTTTGAGAGTACCTTTTGGCTTATAAAGGCGCAAGGCAACACCTTTGTGATCGGATATAACGACAAGTTTATCTATAAAGATTTTGCGGCCAGGAACCTTAACGCACTCAGGGCTGCGCTGAGCAGCTTTTCCGGTCGGCTTCCCGATATAAAATTTAAATACGACAAAAAGGGAAGACCTTTTCCTGACGCTTTGGGTGCTTTTGATTGGCAAGGCAGCGTACAGAATAGCGGACCGAGCGGTTCTCAAACCGTCGGTCAAAACGGCTGGCAGAACGAGCCCTATAACGGCTATCAAAACGGCGCGCAGAACGGCGGTCAATTCTATGCAGAGCCGTTTCCCGGGCAAACGGATACATCAAATTCAGCACAAAACACCGGCAAAATCGGCGGGGCATATGAGCGGGAGCAAAAGGAACCATATGTTAAAAGTGAATCGAGCGAAAAAAACGCAAAACCCGCAAGGCCCGCATTTTCCGAAACCGATTTGAAAAACGACGCCAAAAGGCACAAAAAGAACTACAAAAAGGGAGTTAAAAATATCATCGCCTCCTTTGTATGTTTGCTTCTTGCCCTTGTGCTGGCGGTGGTAGGTGTCAATTACATTGCCAACCGCAGCTTCAAGGAAAATTTCTATTCCTTAAGCCTTCGCAACACCTATGATAATTTTAGAATAATTCAGCTTTCCGATTTGCACAACACAAGCTTCGGAAAGAATAATGACCAGCTTTTAAACAGAATAGAAAAGCTC
>CAKSDF010000100.1 GCA_934444695.1 uncultured Eubacteriales bacterium
CCTTTGATTCGTGCAGAACCTGACACTTCATAAATCTGTACCTCCGAAAAAAGAGAGTCAAAAGGACTTAAAACCGCAGCGCCGCATCCGTGCGCTGCTATCTGTCCGACAACCGCACAGCAAACCCGCAAGCTCCTTTACGGACGCTTTGCATCTTGTCGGCAGTCGGCAGCTTTTGCCCGACTCTCTTTAAAGAAACTCAAAAAAAATTTACTCGGCCGACTCTTCTGTCTCAGCCTCGTCGCAGCATCCGCAGGAGCAATCCTCGATGACTTCCTTTTCGGCGGCGCATTTTTCGTTAATGTCCTTTGCGTCGGCCAGAATGTCTTCGGCATTTTCTTTGATGGCGGTTACCTTGGTCATAATCTCCTCTTTGGCTCTGAGAGCTGCAGCGGTGGAATAGGTATATACCTTTCTTGCCTCACGGCTGCTGAGAATTTTGAGTCCGGCGGTTCCGAACAGTACGCCGCCCGCAAAAAGTCCTAATTTTCCGAAACTAAACTTCATTTTAAAAACCTCCGTTCAAAATGTAAAAGAAGAAAAGGCAGGCTGATTAGCAAGCCTTTACTTTCTCTTTAAGATGATTTTATCACCTGCAAAAGATAATGTCAATCAAGTCAAAAAAAATTTACATTTTATCGTGTGAACACACATAGAAATGTCACTTGAATACCGCCAATATTCTACACAAACGGTACATCTTTTTTCATACCGCGTTTTTTTAAAAACTATACCGCAATTAAAAATATAAAAATGCCGTCCCAAAATGAGACGGCATGGTTTTAAAAAGTACTGAAGTTATAAAAAAGAATAGCGTATTAATGATATAAAATCTTCAAGTAAGAGCACATCAATTTTTAAGGCTCTGCAAGGGTGCCGGAAGCCTTCCGCCGCGGGAAATGAAGGTCAGCGGAGATGCGGCATTTACCCTCATAACAGGGCCGCTGCCCAAAAGGCCGCCGAAGGACAGTTCCTCCCCTTCCTTTTTACCGATAGCCGGAATAAGACGCACGGCGGTGGTTTTGGAATTAACCATTCCGATGGCTGCCTCGTCGGCGATTATTCCCGAGATAACTTCCTCGGGAGTATCCCCGGGAATGATTATCATATCAAGTCCCACCGAGCATACCGCCGTCATAGCCTCAAGCTTTTCTATCGAAAGACAGCCGGATTTTGCGGCGCTGATCATTCCTTCGTCCTCGGAAACAGGGATAAAAGCGCCCGAAAGGCCACCCACGTGAGACGAAGCCATAACCCCGCCCTTTTTGACCGCATCGTTAAGCATAGCCAAAGCGGCGGTAGTTCCGCAGGCTCCGCACTGAGAAAGACCCATTTGTTCAAGTATACGGGCCACCGAATCCCCCACCTCGGGAGTGGGTGCAAGGGACAGATCGACAATTCCAAAGGGCACGCAAAGCCGTTTTGAGGCCTCCATCGCCACCAGCTGACCCATTCTTGTAATCTTAAAGGCGGTGCGCTTTATAATGTCGGCAAGGCCGTCTATGGAGCAGTCTCCTGCCTTTTCGAGGGCGCATTTTACGACGCCGGGGCCGGAAACGCCCACGTTAATGACGCAGTCAGGCTCTCCCACGCCGTGGAAGGCTCCCGCCATAAAGGGATTGTCCTCTGGAGCATTGCACAGGGTAACAAGCTTTGCGGCGCCGATGCAGTCGCGGTCCTTTGTAAGCTCGGCGGCAGCTTTGACCGCCTTTCCCATCATTTTTACGGCATCCATATTAATGCCGGCCTTGGTGCTTCCCACATTGACCGAAGCGCAGATGTGATCGGTCTGCGAAAGTGCGGCGGGAATGCTCTCTATAAGGGCATAATCCCCGTCCGAAAAGCCTTTTTGCACAAGTGCAGAGTATCCGCCCACGAAATTTACACCAAGCTCTTTGGCCGCCCTTTCGAGGGTTTTGGCAAACTTGGTTATGTCGGACGACGGGCAGGCAGAAGCCAACATTCCGATAGGCGTGACCGAAATGCGGCGGTTGATAATGGGTATGCCGTATTCGCTCTGGATCTCGTCGCACACCGGCACAAGCCGCTCGGCATAGCCTGTTATTTTGTCGTATATTTTATCACAGGCTCGGTCGATATCGCTGTCTATGCAGCTGAGCAGAGATATTCCCATTGTAACGGTACGGATATCGAGGTGTTCCTCCCGTATCATATTTATTGTTTCCATTATATCGGAGGGATTAAGCATAAAAACTTCCTTTCTGCCCCGCCAAACTTCCGCTCGAAAGTTTTCCTTTTCAGAAATGTTATGGGCAGTATTATTTTGCGGTATTATTTTATATTTTCAGCATTATTTCTTAATGTTTACAAAGCGTTTTCCCGTCACACGGCAAAATCATATACGGTGCATAGAGTTGAAAATATCCTCGTGCATTGCGTTGACGGTCATTCCGATCTCGCTTCCGGCCTTTTGAATGGCAAGAGCAAATTCAGAAAAAGGAACGGTACATTTATCTATTTCCACCTGCATGACCATGGTGAACATTCCGTCGACCACCTTTTGGTTGACATCGATAATATTAATATTGTTATCGGCGCAAAGTCCCGCGATTTTTGCAAGGATACCTACCCTGTCGGCTCCGATGACCGAAATAATGGCTCTCATTTTATAATTCCTCCGTTGAAATTTTTTGATAAAAGTGTTGAAAATCACTTGAAACAAGCGCCGTATACGCCATACCAAGCACTTGCAAAAGGGATTATAACACAAAAATTTTTTATTAACAAGATTTTTGGTAAAAAACTCTGTTATTTTTTGAATCGATGTGGTATAATATTTTGCAACAATATATTTATACGAGGCGAAAGGTTATGAACTATAAAAATATTGTGGACTTTCACATTCATACCGACAATTCCGACGACGGATTTGACCCGGTTATGCTCATATGCGAGCACGCCGTCAATGCAGGACTGCGCGCCGTCGCCATAACCGACCACTGCGAATGCAACCGCTACCGTGCCGAAACATACCGCTTTGACAAGGCCATACGCCAGAGCTTTCTTGAAGCAAAAAAGGCCAAAGGCGCCTTTGCGAACCACCTTATCATTATGGCGGGAATAGAGCTCGGCCAGGCCACCCAGGATTTCGACGCGGCATACGACGCTTTAGGCGCAAACGAATATGATTTTGTACTGGGCAGTCTCCACTGCATAAAGGGCCAGGAAGATTTCTGGAAGGTCGATTATGAAAAGAACGATCCCTTTGAATTTTTCGACACATATCTTGATCAGCTTTATGAGCTCGTTAAGTGGAACGGGTTCGACAGTCTTGCCCACCTGACATATCCCCTGCGCTACATAAACGGCGAGCACCACTTCGGCCTTGAGCTTTCAAACTACGCCGAAAAGATAGACGAAATTTTAAAGCTGCTTGTTAAAAACGAAAAGGCGCTTGAAATAAATACATCCGGCTACCGTCAGGCATACGGAAGGCCTCTTCCCGATTTTGAGGTGGTCAAAAAGTTCAAGGAGCTGGGCGGAAGATACATAACCTTCGGCTCGGATGCCCACCACGCCACCGATGTGGGCAAAAATATTGCCGACGGAATGGAAATGGCCAAGGCCGCCGGATTTTCCTATCTTACCATTTACGAGCAGCATGTGCCTATGCTCGTTCCGATAATTTAGTTTAAATAATTCAGTCAATTGATTTTTATCGGTTTGATTTTTATCGGCTGTCAAGTAATCAGCTGATTTAATCATCCGATTACCTTTTCTCATGAGAATACCGCAAATATAAACAGAACGGAGAATTAATATGGATAAGCTTGCAAAACTGCTTTTTAAAAACGCCAGATATTCGGTGGCCGACCTTGCGGCCATGCTCGACACCACCGAGCAAGACATAAAGGATCGCATCAAAAAGCTTGAAGCCGACGGCGTTATTAACGGATACAGAGCCCTCATAAACTGGGAAAAACTCGGAGACAAACGCATTACCGCCATGGTAGAGCTTAAGGTAACACCTCAGCCCGATGCCGGTTATGAAGAGCTTGCAAAAAAAATAATGCAATTCGACGAGGTATCGGATCTCTACCTTATGTCGGGAGCATACGATTTTCTTGTGACCGTCAAGGCAGACGATCTTCAGTCGGCGGCAATGTTCGTTTCCCACCGCCTCGCTCCCATCGAAGGAGTCACCTCCACCACCACCCACTTTATGCTCAGAAACTACAAGCAAATGGGTGCGAGAATCTGCTATAACACCAAGGACGACAGGGGGATATTGTCGTTTTGATGAACTACGATAACATACTTAATCCAACAACCGTCGCCCTCAAGCCCTCGGGAATAAGAAAGTATTTTGACATTGCCGGAACGATGGACGACGTAATTTCCCTTGGCGTGGGCGAGCCGGATTTCTATACTCCCTGGCACATTCGTCAGGCGGGCATTTCTTCCCTCGAATCGGGATACACAAGATACACCGCAAACGCAGGACTTGCAGAGCTCAGAGGAGAAATCGCCAACTATTACGATCGCAAATTCAGCGTTAAATATGATGCTAAAACCGATGTGCTCGTAACCGTCGGCGGATCGGAAGCTATTGACGCATGCTTTCGCGCCCTCGTTTCTCCGGGCGACGAGGTAATCGTGCCCGAGCCGAGCTTTGTTTGCTACTCCCCTCTTGTAAGCCTTTGCGGAGGGCATCCCGTTCCCCTTAAAACCACCGTGGAAAATGAGTTTCGCATAACCGCCGAGCAGTTAAAAGAGGTTATATCTCCCAAAACAAAGCTGCTTGTTCTTCCCTATCCCAACAACCCCACCGGCGGAATAATGGAAAAGCAGGACTTAGAGGCAATTGCCGAGGTTTTGCGGGACACAAACATAATGATCCTTTCGGACGAGATATATGCCGAGCTGACCTACGGCGGCAAGCACCATGTTTCCATTGCCTCCATCGACGGAATGAAGGAACGGACGGTCATTGCCAACGGATTTTCAAAATCCTATTCCATGACCGGCTGGCGGCTCGGATATGCGCTGGGTCCCAAGGAAATAATAAAACAGATGACCAAAATTCATCAGTTCGGAATAATGAGCGCCCCCACCACATCCCAGTATGCCGCCATCGAAGCGCTTAAAAACGGCGACAGCGACATTGTAAAAATGCGGGACGAATATGATATGAGAAGAAAGTTTCTCATAAAGGGACTTAAAAAGGCCGGACTTGACTGTTTTGAGCCTCTCGGCGCATTTTACGCCTTTCCCGGAATAGAAAAAACCGGGCTTACGTCGGATGAATTCTGCGAAAGGCTGCTTTATTCGAAACACGTAGCCGTCATTCCCGGAACGGCCTTCGGCCAAAGCGGAGAAGGCCACATACGCGTTTCCTATTGCTATTCTCTCGACCACCTTAAAACCGCTCTCGAAAAGATCGAGGAGTTTATGGGTGAGATATGAAAAAGCTGTCTTTAAAAGCCTTTGCAAAGCTTAACCTGACCTTAGACTGTCTCGGAAAGCGGGAGGACGGATATCACGAGCTTTGCTCGATAATGCACCCTGTTTCCCTTTGCGATATCGTAACGGTCGAAAGGACGGAAAAAAGCGGCATTGCCGTTAACTGCGGCGATATAAAAAAAGAGGACAACCTTGTTTTTAAGGCGGCCATGGCTTTTTTTGAAACGACCGATATCCCGCGTGACAAGAGAAGCATTGAAATAACGGTGGAAAAGCACATTCCCCTGCTCTCCGGCATGGGAGGCGGAAGCACCGACGGCGCGGCGGTCATCAATATTTTGGACGAGCTTTACGAAACCTGTCTCTTGCATGAACAAAAAATCGGCATTGCAAAAAGCCTCGGTGCAGACGTGCCCTTTTCTCTTTTTAGTAAAACCGCCGTTGCAACCGGTATCGGTGAAAAGCTTGAATTTATAGAAGATTTTCCACAGTTTTACTTTGTGCTTGTAAAGCCGGGGCAAAAAGGCTCTACCGGTGGAATGTATAAAGCTCTCGACAGCCGTGGAGTCATAAACGGAGAATACACGAAAAAGGCTCTGTCAGCCATAAAAAGCGGCGACATTGCAAAAGGCGCGGGCTTTTTCAAAAATGACTTTGCTCTTTGCCAAGAGGTCGATTATATTTCTGAAATCGGAAAACAGGCCGAAGCTTTCGGCGCACTTACCACCTCGCTCACCGGCAGCGGGCCAACCTGTTTCTCGGTTTTTGAAGACAAAAACAACTGTCAAAGCTTTTTTGAACACATTTCAAAGGATTTTGAAAATGTTTTTCTTGCAAAATCGGTCGGATAGGTATACAATACAATGTGGTGTGTCGAAAAACGGCTCACAATTCAGTTTGATTGCGGTTTAACCGATTGATTAAATCTGTTTTACCAATCTAACCGGTTTGACTAATTTAATCAGATTGACCTATCTAATCGATTTGACCGATTTGTTCAGTTTGACCGATTTGTTCAGTTTAACTGATCTAATCGGTTCGGCCAATTAAATCAGTTTAAAATAGCGGTAAAACGCTTTTACCAATTCCCGAAAGGAGATAAAAAAATGACTTATTCACAGGAAGTCGAAAATATGTGCGTAGTCGCAAAGGGTCCCCACCACGGCCCTGCTCCCATTCCCGAAGAGGGCAAATGGATCGAAGCCAAGCAGATAACCGATATTTCCGGTTATACTCACGGCGTGGGTTGGTGCGCTCCCCAGCAGGGCGCCTGCAAGCTCTCTCTCAATGTTAAAAACGGCATTATCGAAGAGGCTCTTGTTGAGACGGTTGGATGTTCAGGAATGACCCATTCGGCAGCTATGGCCGCCGAGATTCTTCCCGGAAAGACCGTTCTTGAGGCTCTCAACACCGACCTCGTGTGCGACGCTATCAACACCGCAATGCGCGAGCTCTTCCTTCAGATCGTTTACGGCCGTACCCAGTCGGCATTTTCCGACGACGGTCTTGTTATCGGCGCAGGTATGGAGGATCTCGGTAAGGGTGCCCGTTCCATGGTCGGAACCATGTACGGCAC
>CAKSDF010000101.1 GCA_934444695.1 uncultured Eubacteriales bacterium
TTTCCACTCCGCAGGTTATTCCTTTAATGACCTCGGTTTTTGTATCTCCTTCCCCGAAGGATTTGTGAAGATCCTTGATCTCAAGATACATCTTTGATCGCCGTCCTTATATTTTTTATGTTAGCAGAGGCTAACTGTGGTGCAATAAATATAGTTAGCACAAGCTAACTCATCGAGAATATTACCATATTTTTTTCGGTTTGTCAAGAACAAACAAGAAATTTATTGACATAACATAAACGGCAGGGTTAAAATAAGAAGGAAATAAATTTTATAGAGCTTTTTTGACCGTGTTATGCCTTGGAAATTACAGACGAATAAAATGGCAGCCGGCAGGAAAAATGCTGCCGAAATGCTGAAGGATAATGCGATAACCAAGCTGGATAATGCGATTAACCAAATGAGATAACGCGATAAATAAAGCAGGATAACGCGATAAATAAAGCGGGATGATATTATAAATGCAGTGGGGCTGATCCGTGCAAGGGAAAGGAGATACCGATATGGCCGAAAGGTTTTCGCTTAAATTTGTTTTTGCCGATGCCATCGTTATAATTTCGGCGATACTTTTGTCGGTGCTCATTTTCTTTGGAGTGGGAAAGGCTCTCGAACAGCAAAGCGATGTTTTGGCGGTTTATATTTATGTGGACGGAAAATCCCTTTATCCCGATGGAATACCGCTTGATCCTACCGACGGTGAAAAAACCGTTGTTATTTCCAAGGAAAGCTTTCCCGATTATAATGTCAAAGGAACCGTTGTTTTAACCATAGACGGGCAAAAGGGAATAGCCGTTATCGAGGCCGATTGCCCTAATCACGACTGCGTGCGTCAGGGGTTTGTTAAAAAAAGCGGAGTGCCGCTTGTGTGCGCGCCGAACGGCGTTGCGGCGGTCATTAAAGGAAACTCAAAAAGTAATCCAAAAGACAGCTCAAAAGAAGATACTCCCGATGCGGTGATTGGAATGGTGTTTTTATGATGAAAAAGCAAAAGAACCTTTCCATCGATCAGAGCGGAAAGAATTTTGAAACAAAAAACGATACAATGCCCGTTTCTGAAATGGAAACCGCTGTCTCGGCACAAAACAGCGAAAAACACCTTCACGAAAAGGAAAGTACCAAGGGTGGCTTTTCGGTCAAAAAAACGGCAACGTTGGCGCTGCTTCTTTGTCTTTGCTCGGTTGTGGGAATAATCGAATCATTTGTCGCTTTACCCCTTCCGATACCGGGGATAAAGATTGGACTTGCAAATCTCGTCACCCTTTTTGTGCTTTATTATTTCGACAAAAAAAGCTATATCACCATCGGCTTTTTAAGGGTGGTTTTAACGGCGCTTTTGTGGGGCGGCTTTGGCCTTAATTTTATTTTTTCCTTGGTGGGATGGGCTCTTTCGGCAGCTGCCGTTATAATGGCCTGCTTTATAAATAAAAACAGCATATACGGCATTTCGGCAATAGGCGGATGCTTTCATCAGATTGGGCAGATGACTGTGGCGGCCGCTGTATATGCCCAGTTAGGACTGTTATACTACCTGCCGTTTCTTATTGCTGCGGGAACTGCAAGCGGCCTTTTGACCGCATTTTTGACCAAGCGCATTATCGTGGCATTAAATCGGTCGAAAAGCAAAATATCTGTTTGAAAATGAATATATATTAAAACGGTTATCGTCGGCCTGCGGTTTTAAAAGGCCTTGCGACAACCGTTTTTGTTTATCTGTTTTTATAGCTAAGTATCAGTCCCGCCGACAGTCCTATTACCAAAAATGGTGATATCCTCACGAAAATATATTCAAATGCGTGCAGCGCAGCAACATAAACAGCCGTTTCTGGGTCGCCTAAATTCCAAGTGAGATACCGACTTTTAAGCACGATCAGCCCTATCCAAATTGCGGCGGTCAGCGCCAGAAGGACGATAAACAGTATCCTAACGCCTTTTTTAGAGGCGTTTTTGTTTTGCGCAAGCTGGAGATTTACTACCTCAAGCTTTCTTGAAATGGCCTTCAGATCGTTTGTGTCGTCGTCTTCTCTTTGTTCAAGTGTTTCCCCAAGTAGGACGCTGACCGGCGTTTCAAGAGCCTCTGAAAGGGAAATAAGCATATCCGAATCGGGCACCGAAAGTCCCTGCTCCCATTTCGACACCGTCTGCCGAACTACATTCAGCTTAACCGCAAGCTCCTGCTGCGAAAGTCCCTTCGATTTTCTGATTGATTTAATATTTTCGCTAAGCATAATAATACCTCCGTTTGTGGATTTATCGAAATACCTTGCCCTGCAATTGTGTACTGTGCCTTTATGTATTCTGCGGCCAAGTGCCGGACACATAAATTTTCCGTACTCGCTGTAATGAACGCTGAATTTATTCGGCATTCAATTTTGCAGGTGTGTTTTTCCGACTGCGAGGCCATTATAGCGGGGTCATGCCCATTGCCGCAAGCAACGCCTTTTAACATTTGCCGAAAATTTGTTTATAATACGCGCATTTGGCCGGGCAGCAATGCAGAAAGGTCATATGGCAGTGTAAACAAAACGGATTGCTGGCAGATTTCTTTTCCGCTGATGATTTATAGCGCGGTTCCTTTTTTCGGAACAAAAAGTCCGCTCATATCGGCCCCTTCAAGTTTAAGCAGCTCGATCTTTCTGTCGATACCGCCGGCGTAACCGGTCAAACTTCCGCTGGCGCCTACCACCCGATGGCAGGGAATGATGATGGAAATACTGTTGTGACCGACGGCGTTTCCCACTGCCTGAGCCGACATTTTTGAAAATTTTCGCTCATCAGATAGCTTTTTTGCAATATCGCCGTAGGTGGTGGTTTTGCCGTAAGGAATGCGCAAAAGTACATCCCACACGGCCAGGCGAAAATCCGAGCCGACAGGGTTAAGGGGAGGGGTAAAGTCAGGCTCTTTTCCTTTAAAATATATGTCCAACCATTGCTTTGTTTTTTCAAGAACGGAGGTTTGCTGCTCGAGGTTTTCACAGGGCAGGTTTTGCGCAACATATTTTTGTCCCTCAAACCACAAGCCTTTAAGCCCGCTTTCATCGGCTGCAAGAAGAATCTCGCCGAGAGGGGAGCGGTAATGCTGAGTAAATGTCATTGTATTCACCTCGGCTTGATTATATCACACGTTTTCGTGAAATTCCACTGTATTCCGATGTATGGATTTCTGTGTCTTTTTTACTGCACGCGTTAAATTGCTTGCAATAAAAAGCGCGCCTCAAAAATTTTTTGAATCTTGAGACGCACAATGAAAATATGCTTTTATTTTTGTATACGGCGGTTTCAATAAACGCACTTGAATAAACCGACAGGCCCTTGACCTAAATTATAAAAGCTTCGACAAGCATTCCCCGATGTCGGTGTTTATGCAGATCGACTGTTTCTCGATTTCCCGCGGGCATACCGCCTGGCCGAGATTAATGCAGGCGTAGATCGCACTTTTGTTTCTTGCCGTCATCTGCCAGAAGGGATATTTTATAATTACAGGGGTGTTGTATCCCACACCAAGCTCTAAAAACAGAATTTTCTTTTCTGCCCTTGTGTGAATGAAATTATCGTATCGCTCGGCTGCTTTGTGCCATCCTTCGTCCTCAACGAATCTGTCGTCCGAGCGGAGGTTCATTGTAAGGGAACTTCCGCAATTGGGACAAACGGGTAAAAGCTCTTTGGGGATTTTCATATTTTCCTGCCGTTTCACCATTTCTCTGATTGCGGTTTCGTTGTCAAAAGTTTTCTGACAACAGGGTTTGCTGCACTGGAAAAGGCCGTAATCACCTTGGGTATAAAACAGACGCTTTTTGTCGAATCCAGCTTTTTGAAAGCAGTGGTCGACATTTGTTGTGATGACAAAGTAATCCTTGCCCTTTACCAGCTTTAAAAGAGTCTCATATACAGGCTTTGAAGGGTCTTTATAGCGATTTATCAGTATATATCTGCTCCAGTATGCCCAGTGCTCTTCCGGCGTTTTAAAGGGGTAAAAACCGCCCGAATACATATCTTCAAAACCGTATTTTTCTATAAAATCGGAAAAGCTGCTTTCAAATCGTTCTCCATCATATAAAAATCCCGCCGCCGTCGAAAGGCCTGCCCCTGCACCGATTACAACCGCATCGGCATTTTCAAGGGCTTCTTTAAGACGGGAAATCTTATCCGAGTAATCGGGCGTAGATGTCTTTGTCGCGGTCTTTGAAAACATTGAAAATCACCTTCTTTACCGAGGTATTTTTTGATAAAAATTCTTCTGCGGTTTTAATTGCTATCTGCGCCGCAAGGACATTCGGAAAATGAAATTCTCCCGTGGAAATGCAGCAAAAGGCCACGCTTTCAAGTCCATTTTCGGCAGCAAGAGTAAGGCAGGAGTCATAGCATGAGGCAAGAAGCCGTTTGTCTCTTTCGCTAACCTCTCTGTCGATTATCGGACCTACCGTGTGAAGAACATAGCGGCAGGGAAGATTGAAGGCGGGTGTAATTTTAGCCTTTCCCGTAGGCTCGGGAAAACCCTGCTGTTCCATCAGCTTTGCACAGAAAAGCCGCAGCTGCACTCCGGCAAAGGTGTGTATGGTATTGTCGATACAGCCGTGGCAGGGAACATAGCACCCTGTCATACCGGAATTTGCCGCATTGACAATGGCATCGCATTTAAGAGTAGTAATGTCGCCCTGCCAAAGGTAAATTCCCGATCCCGGTTTTACAGGTGTAAGGTCTGCGGTGTCGGTAATGCCATTTGCGGCAATTTCAGCTTGCAGGTATTCGTCCTGTATCCGCAAAAATTCTTTTGAAATTTCAAGAGGCGGTCGCACGTTCATAAGGCCTCTTAAAAGCCGCTGCTGATCTTTTTTGCCGCGGGGAATGTCCATACTTTTATATGCCGAATTTTCATCTAAAAGCGATTTTATGAGAAACAGGCGCTTTTCACTTTCAGTCATGGTCAAAACCTCTTTTCAATGACCTTTTTGGGACAGCTTTCCGCGCACCGCCCGCAGTGGAGACATCGGTACTGATCGATAACTACCGGCTTTGTTGTGATGTCAATGCATTTCTGCGGACACAGGTTATAGCATAGCTTGCATCCGATACAGTCTTTGCCCACATAATATCCCGGCGTTTCCTGCAGTTCTTTTCCGATGGTGAAGCTGTCCCGAACGATGTGGGAAGGATTGCTGATGTCAAAATATTCGCCGTCCGCTTCATACAGGCAGAATACTTCTAATGCGCTGCGGGTATCGCCGGGATAGATGTACTGCATATAGGTGTTTCTTTCGAAAATTTCATCCAGTTTTTCACTGCCGATATTTTTTATCTTGCCGCGCAGAGAAATTGAAATTTTATCCTTGGCGGCGGACAGAGCAATATATCCCTGTTCTTTAAGCTGCGCGTAAAAAGCCTTGCCTTTGGCGGTGAGAAAATACACACCCTGATCATCATAAAGCATCATATCGATCACGCGGGTCTGGGGATGTCCGTCTGACCCGATTGTGGCAATTGTTGTCGAGTGGATATCCTCTACCAGAAGTTTCAGATAGTCATTTCTCGTCATGCCGTTCACCGTCCTCAAGAGAATTATACCACACGGAATGGGACAGTGGGAAGCGTTTTCCGCTCATTTTTGGGTTTGGCACGAAATTTTCCGCCGGATAACCGATGTATATCATATTGTTGATCTCCCAGTTTCCCGGCAGATGCAGCAGCTCACGGGCTTTCTGTTTGTCAAAGTAGCTGATCCAGACCGTACCAAGACCTATGCTTGCTGCTTCGAGCATCATATGCGTAGATACGATGGTGGCATCCGTAGAACCGCTGGATTCTCCGCTTTCGGGATGCTTCCAGCAGGCGTCCCGGTCGTAACAGACAAGCAGTACCAGCGGTGCGCCGTAGTAATACACGCATTGGTTGTGCTGCTTGTCATCGCAGGAGCTGTCAAGCTTTGCATACTTGGGATTATAGTTAAAGGTGCAGAATGCCCGTACCTTTTCGAGGCTCTCGCGGGTGTTTAAAACGAGAATCCGCTGAGGCTGAGCGTTGACTGCCGTAGGTGCCCAGCGCCCGGCTTCCAAAATTCTGTCCAGCTTTTCTTTCTCTACGGGAACAGGTGCAAACTGCCGGGTTGTCACACGGCGCTTGGAAATATCAATGAAATCCATTTTAATGTACTCCTTTCATAGTCGGTGTGAGACGTTTATATGTCAGCATAGTAAAACCGCCGATCACAAGTCCTTTAAGAATGTTGAAGGGTAAGACGTTGAATAGCACAACATCCAGCTTTGTTTGAATGAAAGGAAGGAACGCGCCAAAGGAAGCAATGAGTTGATCCAGCGGCATAAAGGTTTCAAACAGCGGCAGCAGGATGAAGTAATTCGCCAGTGCTGCGGCAATACCCATCACAAAGCTGGCAGCAACACAGCCAATCAGTGCTGTTTTCTTAGTTTTGTGGTATTTATAAATAACCCCGGCAGCGACTACATAGGAAGCGCCCATCAGAAAGTTGGCGATCTCTCCGATGCCTCCGGTGGAGGTGGTTAGAAGCTGCAGGACGTTTTTGACAAGTTCAATGAGCAGACCGCAGATCGGTCCGAAAGCAAATGCCCCGATAAGTGCCGGTAAGTCGGAAAAGTCCATCTTTGCAAAGGACGGAGACAACGGCACCGGGAATTCTACAAAGGCAAGCACATAAGCCATTGCGGAAAGCAATGCGGTTGTGATGATTTTACGAATATTGAGAGAAGCAGCTATATTGGGTAACTGCATAGTAGCGGTACGGTTCATAATACTCCTTATATTATTGAGGATATGCTTAAATTTGAAACAGCCCCACAGAACGGGTTTTCCTGCGGGGCTGCTTGCTCATATCTTCTTTTATCCGGACTATACCGTCGGTAGCGGAG
>CAKSDF010000102.1 GCA_934444695.1 uncultured Eubacteriales bacterium
GAGCCGCTGATGCGCACCCACCTGTACGGCGGCGTGAGCCGCATGGGCAGCAAGATCTACTCGGACGAATACCGCGGTTACTTCAAACTGCCGGAGAATCAAAAATAAAAAAGGCAGCTGCACAAAGCACTGTGCAGCCGTCTTTGTTGAGCAGAACGATTTTAATGCCCTCCGCTTGCGCTCTGGGCATGTTTAAAGGAATACTATTTAAGATTTGTGGTTCAGAAACGCCTGCGGGCGTTTCTGAACCACTTTTTCACGAGAGGGGTCGCTGCGGAAAACAACAGTTGCTGCCAAAAGCAGTTATTTTCCCAAGCGCCGAAACACTCCTTGCAGCCGGCCTTATTTTGCCTACGCTTTACAGCACCTTTGCGCCGTTTGCGGTCAGCTTGAAGGTCGCGCCCAGCATATCCGCTGCGCCGCGGCACATCAGCATCCGCTGCAAAAAGATCTCGAAGTACTCGTACATACTGCAGATGTCCGTGTCGATCTGCAGATTCAGCGAGATGACCTTCTTGTCCAGATCGATCTTCAGGGTCTGATCCGTGACCGCGTAGTTCACCCGGTCGTGGATGTCAAAGGTCGCCTTGGGCTTTTCGCGCACGCGGCTGCGGCGCACATCGGTCTTGTCGCCGATGATCAGCGCCGCCGACACTGCGTCCACCGCGCCGCCGGTGGATTCGTCGTGGTTAGCGATGGCCGACACGATGGTAATGCGGTCCGCAACGCTCAGGTCATATTGCTTCAAGATCTCATTGGCCAGCAGCCCGCCGTATTCTGCGTGGCGGCTGCGATTGATGGCATTGCCGATATCGTGCATATAGCCTGCAATGCGTGCAAGCTCGATCTCGTGCTCAGAATAGCCGAACTTTTTCAGGATATGCGCGGCAGTCTCTGCCACCCGGACGCAGTGCGCCTTGGAGTGGTCAGTATAACCAAGCAGCCCCAGGTTCCGGTCGCCCTTCTTCAGCAGCTCGTTGACCTCTTCGTTGTTTTTGATCTCTTTATATGTCATGTTCTTTGCATCCTTTGTTGTTTCAGTCTGAGAAAGCACCTATTATTGTAGTAGCCGCGCCCCGCAGATGCAATCAAATCCCGGTAAAATCTTTGTGCAAAGCCCGTTTTGCCCACACCCCGCAGCAGAATGCAGAAAAGGCCGCTGCGCAGTCTCCTGTACAACGGCCTTCTTCTGGTTGCGCCAGCAGGAGTCGAACCTACGATGGGGGAGTCAAAGTCCCCTGCCTTACCGCTTGGCGATGGCGCATCATGAAAAACAGTATAGCATATTTTCCGCCGTTCCACAAGAGGTGCGCTGCGTTTTTGCAGCTTTTTTTCTGCGTGTCCCCTGCTGCATTCGCAGCGCTTTTTGTCGGTTTTAGGGCTTTGCGGCAGGGCTTTTTGCAGTTTCCATATCCTGCCATGTTTTTACGAAAGCTAAGTTTTGCGGGATGCGTTTTTCAAAAAATACAGCCCACAGGGTTGAAAAATTCATCTTGCAAAGGTAAAATTTATTTTTTTCTTGATTTTTCTTGTTATTTTCTCCAAAGACTGTATTTTTTGTTGCGGTTCTGGTACACTGGGTGTGATAAAAATAGATTGAAGAAACTCCTCCGTCGTCCGGGCTGCGCCCGGGTGGGGCAGTGTCTCCATCTTTGTGAAGGAAAGCGAGGGATCTCATGAAAAAATTCCTGAAAACGCTGGTGGTCGGGCTTTGCCTGTTCACGCTGCTGAGCTGTGCGCTGCCGGCTGCATTTGCTGCCGGTAATACTTCAGGGAGCAAAAAGGAAGAGAGCGTGTACGCCATTGGTATGGATGCGCAGGGCGGCATCTGTTCCACCGTGGTCACCTACACGAACCTGTCCGGCAAACTGGAGAGCACACCCGAGCAGCCTACCATGACAGGCTACACCTTTGACGGCTGGTACACCGAGCCTGTGGGCGGCAGCAAGGTGACCACCTCCACCGTGTTCACCTCCGACGCCACCATCTACGCCCACTGGACCGTCAAGGCCGGCACCACCACCGTGACCCAGCCCACCACCCAGCCTGCCGCCGTTCAGTGGCAGAAATATGTAGGGCCTGCACTTGTGGCCGGTGCCCTGCTTACCACCCTGCTGGTTGCCACCATGTTCTGAACAACGCTGTAAAACGCATTGATACCATTGAAGAAAGGGATCTTACCATGACTACTTCTACCATGAAAATGCCCGCCAGCTACGCCGCTATCGAGACCGAGGAGATGACCTATCTGGAAGGCGGCGCCAACAACGCCTACCAGACCTTCCTGGACGTTGGCAAGGTGTTCAACTACATCGCCCGCATCTTCTCCGGTGCAAGCTCCATCATCAACAATGTCAACGTGATCTACCAGTCCTTTGTATCGCTGAACAGCCTGCTGAGCAGCTTCGGCAAGTAAAAGGATATCCCCAAAGTTTGGATACGGGAGCCGCGCTTTTTTCGAAAAAGTGCGGCTCCCGTTTTTCGTACGCGGTGCAGTTCAGTACATTACAGTAAAAAACTTCACACTCCAAAATTATGAACAAACTTTTTAGGCTTTTTGGGGGTCAGCAGCCAGTTTTTGGTGTTTTTTCATACATAACACAAAAAAATGCGATATTTTTTCGGCGTTATCCCTTGATTTTGTGTCCGATTTGTTATATTGTTGTTACAGGGGCTGTGGTAAAATAAGGTAACTTATAAAATACCCCTCGGGCCGCGCAAATAGTGTGACGGCAAGCGATTTTTCAGGCATTTTCTTTAAGATTTTTCGGTATTTCCGAAAGAAATTTCGTTATCTTATCGTTTGGGAGTTTGTACGCAAATGGCAGATCGTGAACTGCGGCGGATGCACCGCGCTGAACTGATTGAGATCATTTATGCATTAAAACAGAGCGAGGACCAGCTCAAGGCGCAGAACGCCGCGCTGACCGCGCAGCTGCAGGACCGGCAGCTCCGGCTGGAAAAGGCCGGTTCCATCGCGCAGGCCGCGCTGGAGCTGAACAACGTGTTCGCCGCCGCGCAGGCCGCCGCCGACGACTACCTGCACTCGGTGCAGGCCAGCCTTGCGGATACCGATGCCGCCGCAGCCAACACCCTTTCGCAGGCGCGCAGCGAGGCCAAGCGCATTCTGGAACAGGCACAGACCGACGCCGACAGCCTGAAGGTGCAGACGCAGCAGGAATGCGAGGCCATGACCGCAGCCGCCGCGCAAAAACGCGCCCAGACCGAGGCCGACTGCAAGGCCATGGTGGAGCGGGCCGAGCAGGAGGTGCAGCAGCGCTGGCAGACATTTGACCGCAAAGCCAACGAGCTGCTGGACCAGTACCGCAGTACAGACGGCCTGCCTTCGGAGGAAACATGAAAAAACGCGATATCCGGTTCGCTTCCATCCCCTCCACCGAGGAAGTGGCCGCAGAACGTGAGCGTCTTGCGTACCAGAACCGCTACCAGCGGGTGCTGCGCAGTACGATCTATCTTCTGGTGGTGGTGGCCGCAGCGGCCGTGCTGCTGGCTACGCTGTTTCTGCCGGTGCTTCAGGTCTCCGGCGACAGCATGAACCCTACATTACAAGACAAGGACATTATCCTGCTGGTAAAATCCAACCACATTGAAAACGGCGAGTTGTGCGGGTTTTACTGGCAGAACAAGCTTTTGCTCAAGCGCATCATCGGGCAGCCCGGCGATGTGATCGATATGGACGTGAACGGCGTGGTCTCGGTAAACGGCGAGGTGCTGGACGAACCCTATGTGGACGCGCTGACCGTGGGCGAATGCGACATCCGGTTCCCCTATCAGGTGCCGGAAAACCGCTACTTCGTGCTGGGCGACCACCGTGCCACTTCCATCGACAGCCGCAGCAGCGTGATAGGCTGTGTTGAAAAGAACCAGATCGTGGGCAGGGTCTTTTTAAGGATATGGCCTTTGTCCAGTTTCTCGTTGATCCACTGACCCCGGGAGGAGGTATTCCGTTATGAACGACATTCTTACAACGTACATGGAGCGGTTCCGCGAAAACCGGCACGCCCTGCGGCGCTACACCGCATTTGTGCTGGCACTTGCCATGATCACCACCCTGTTCGTGAACTGGCAGCTGCACGGCACAGGCATCTCTATGACCGCGCAGTACCAGTGCGGCGAGGAGGAGCACGCCCACACGGCCGATTGCTACACCAAGGTGCTGATCTGCGGCTACGAGGAAGGCGAGCTTGAAAACGCGAGCGAGGTCGCCGCGGCCGAGGCCGCCGCTGCCAGCCAGCCCAGCGCCGAGGAAGAGATCATGCCGCTGGCACTGGAGCCGCAGATCGAGTTTGTGCCCCACGAGCACACCGACGACTGCTACACCGCGGTGCAGACCCTGACCTGCATGGAGGAAGAGCACGTCCACGACGATGACTGCTACGACCCCGAGGACGGCAGCCTGATCTGCGACAAATTTGAGCATACCCACGACGAAAGCTGCTACACCACCGAGTACGAGCTGACCTGCGGCCTGCAGGAAGGCGAGCTTGTGGAGCAGGTTGTGGAGCCCACCCAGACCGCCGAGCTGGTGGCCATGGCTGTGGCCGAGCCCGTGGCGCTGGAGCCGGTGGTGAACACCGTGGAGCCCATCTACCACCACCACACCGACGCCTGCTACGAGGAAGTGCTCACCTGCCCCCTGCCGGAGCATCACCACACCGTGGCCTGCCTGAGCGACACCACCGCCACCGAGACCCCCGAGGAGTGGCAGGCCTCCACCGCCGGTGTTGAGATGACCGGCGACTGGAACGAGGATCTGCTCAACGTGGCAAAGACCCAGCTGGGCTACGAGCAGAGCGAGAAAAACTTCGAGATCGACCCGGCGGACGGCGTGACCCTGCGCTACTACACCCGCTACGGCGACTCCTATAATAACCCCTACGGCGAGTGGGACGTGATGTTCCTCTCTTACTGCCTGAAGTATGCCGAGATCCCCCAGAGCGCCATCCCGCAGGAGGCCAGCGTGCTTGCCCTGCGCAGCGCTATGGCCGGCATGGACTGGCTGCTGGACGGCGAGGACGGCGGCGCTGCCGATGTGGGCGACATCGTTATTTATAATAAGTACGTCACCCGCACTGTGGCTGTGGACAGCAGCGCCGACAGTGCAGCGGACGATCTGGACGATCTGTTCAGCGTGGACGCCGAGGGCGAGAACGGCGCAGAGCCTGAAGATTCCGGCGCGGCTGCCGAGGACACGACCGCCCTTGATACCCCTGATATCCCCGACCTCCCCGACACCGTTGACCCGGAGCAGCCCGCTGTGCTCAGCGTGGCATCCACCGCTGCCGAGCCGCAGGTCGACACCGTGACCGATGCTGAACCTGTGGAGACCGTGGGCATCGTGAGCGAGGCGGACGAGGACACGCTGACCGTTATTTCCGGCGACGTGGACGGCAAGGTTGCCGAGGTCACCCTTTCCAACGCCGATGTCGTGGGCGTGATAAGCGTTGCCTACGCCCAGTACGCCGACGAGATGCTCTCCTCTGCCGTTGACGGCGCCCTGTATTCGCCCATGATGCTGGCGATGACAGGTGAGCCCACGACCGTAAGCACCGTTTCGACCAAATTGGACGAAAGCTGGATCACCGGCACTACGATCACGATCAATGATGTGGTGCAGACCGGCAGCCAGATCAACCTGACGACTGGCGACAAGATCGTTCTGAATTACAATTTTGAAATTCCTCCCGACACCTTTAAGGAAACTGATACAAACCGCAGCCTGACTTATCAGCTGCCCGACGGCCTCTATTTGAGCCAAGAAATTACTGGTCAGGATATCACTCAGGGCAGTAAGGTTATTGGTACAATGGATGTTTCCAAGACCGGCCTTGTCACTCTGCATCTCAACGATACTTTTAATGCGCACCAGCCTTTTAAAGGTTCCTTTGGCTTGGAAGCAAAAGTTACGACCGATAAGATTAGCGATGGCGGCAGCATCCGCTTCCCCGGCAGCAGTGTCACTATCAAGGTAACCGACCCGAAGGATATCAGGATCAACAAGACCGGTTCCACCATTGATGAATCAAGCGGAAAACCCATTATCCATTATACTGTTACCGTTACGTCGGATAATGGCTGGAATGATCCGGTATACATTAGGGATGAGCTGCATAACTCTACCTCTACCTCTACTTCTTATGTGTGGAATTCTTTTGCGCTGAAAGATAAAAATGGCAACCTTATTGAAACAAACAAATACACACTTCAAAAAGATTCTGATAACAATGGCTTCACCATCACCGGTCTGCCTGAAATGAAAAAAGGCGAAAAGTATATTTTGACCTACGATGTTGAAGTCAACAAAACAAATCCCGCTGCGGACGGCAGTTACGTCATCAACAATAATAGTGCATGGACGAACAATAATCAGCGTGTTACACCGGAAATCCGGCATGATGCCCTTCTTCGCAAGAATGGCACCTACGACCCGGATACCGGCCTGATCACATGGGTAGTCACCGTGACCAACTACAACGGCGGTACCATTCCCAAAGGTTACACTCTGACGGATAATATTCAGAATGGTCAGACCATTGTTGGCGATGTCAAGGTTACCGAAAGGCTGCATCGCTGGTATGGTGATGAAACGCTCGTTACTACGATCCCGAATGTGACTGGGAAAAGCAGTTTTAGCTACTCGTTCCCTGCAGGTTGCAAAGGTGAGGAGTATAAGTTCACTTACAAGACCACTGCACCTACCACTGTAGGCCAAAAAGTCAAAAACGAAGCCTCTGTTCCGGGTGGTTCTACTTATTACGAAGCAGAGGTAACAGACCGTGGCTGGAACCTGAATAAGGCAGCTACCAACACCGCCC
>CAKSDF010000103.1 GCA_934444695.1 uncultured Eubacteriales bacterium
CATTGCGGCGGCAGGCGGGGCGGTTTTTGTTGGCGGAATTGTTGTTCTTGTGCTCTTCCTTTTTAAGAAAAAGAAGCTTTTCGCACTGCTCGCGGCTTGCTTCGGCGCGGTGGGAATTGCACTTTTGGCAATATCTATCCTTTTGAGCCCCCAAAGAACCGCCTTTAAAAGCAGCAGCGCGGTTGAAAGTGCTCTGACAGCCGTCGAAGAAAAGCCTGAATATCCCGCCACGGCCACTTTTGAGCCGGCCGAAAATTCCTTCCCGGAGGATCGCTCGCCAAAGCTTTTGCGTCCCGAGAACGGAAAGGGCCGGACGGTGGTTGCCGATATGAATGTTACCGATTTCGGTGCTGTGGGAGACGGTAAAACCGACAGCACCCTTGCCTTTATCGATGCTGTGGCGCAGATATCTAAAAAGGGCGGAACGGTATTTGTACCGGCCGGCAAATATGTTTTGTTGGACAGCATTAAACTGCCCACCGGTGTAGCCCTTGAAGGAGAAAATGACAAGGACGGAAAGCCTGCATCATTCCTTCTTATATACGGCGGAAAAGGCGATGAGGAGGCCCAAAGTGCCGTTGTTATGGACTTCCAAAGCGCCCTTAAAAACATTGCATTTTATTATCCCGAGCAGCAGTTCTTTTACGGCGCTCCGATCCCTTATCCATACACCGTTACCCAAAACGGCAGCGAGGGAATACTTCTTGAAAACGTCAATTTCATAAATTCATACAAAGCGGTGGACCTTTCGGCAGGAGCAAATAACTCCCTTCAGACACTAAGAGACATCAGCGGAACGCCCCTTAAAACAGGTATTTCTCTGGACGGAAGCCTTGATATCGGCAGATTTGAGGGAATAAACTTTTCCTATAAATACTGGCTTGAAAGCGGCGAGCAAAACCTGCCCGACAAAAAGTTACTTCGCACATGGCTTTTGAGAAATGCCGTCGGATTTGAAGCGGGAATGGTCGACTGGACATATTTTTCCGACTTCAATATCGAGGGCTACAATATCGGAATAAGATTTGAACCCACCGGAAGGGGCTCGGCCAACGGCCATTTATACGGTTCGAAATTCACCGATTGTTATTATGCGTTATACATAAACAATAACAAGTGGCTCAATTTTACGAACTGCGAATTTACCGCCTACGGAAACGAAGGTGCTGCGGCGATCTACATCGACAAAACATCCGTCACCGCCCTGACCCTTGCCGACTGTAAGGTCGAAAGCTGCGGAAAATATGCCATACTGAATGAGGGACAAAGCACCCTTGTGACCGAAAAGTGCGAGATCAGTTCAAACGGCGATACACCGTATCTTACCTATACCGATAAATATTCCTTTGTGGATACCGCATTTTCATCGGGCGGGGATAAATACAAGCTTCTGAGCAATGCTTCTCAGCTTCCCGACACGGAGGTAGACTGCACCCGCAGGACCGACATTTATCCTAAGAGTGACGCCTTTGTCAATCTTAACGATACGGTGGCTCAGCGCACCGATATAAGCGCAGCTTTGCAAAACGCCGTGGATAGCCTTAAGGAAACCGGCGGAACGGTGTATATTCCCGGCGGATATTACTATATGACCGCCCCTGTAACGGTTTATGAGGGAATAGAAATAAGGGGATGCGAGGACATTCCAAACTACTTCCCAAAAACCATGATATATACCGATTACGGAAGGAATAACGAAGGCGGTCAGGCGCTTTTCACACTTCAGTCCAGTGCCGGTTTAAGAGGAATAGGCGTTCACTATTATCTGCAATCCACCGACGACATACGTCCCTTTGCCTTTACGGTCAGGGGAGCGGGAAGCGATGTTTACATTATAAATACCGCCCTCATCAATTCTTATAACGGCGTGGATTTTGCAAGCGAGAAGTGCGATAGGCACTATGTCGAATACATTTGGGGAACGCCGGTCTATCGCGGAATAGTCGTGGGAGCGGGAAGCACCGACGGCGTTATACGGGATGTGCATTATACCCCCAACGCCTGGTATACCGCCAACGACCATTTGGAACAGAAGGCTCATTCCGATTTTAATACCCGCCTCGAATATGTTAAGGCCAACAGCCAGCCCTTTGTTATCGGAAATTCCGAAAACGAGCTGCTTTTCCACAACTTTGTTTACGGGGCATACAGGGGACTTACCGTGCTTGACGGCGCTAAAAACGCAACGGCAATAAGCCACGGAGTCGATTGCGGCAACATCTCGATTTATGCCGAAGGATCGGGAGAAATAAAGCTTATCGATCCTCAGCTTGTTAACCTTCCCGGAACAGACCTTAACTATATTTTGACCGGCAACGATTTTTCGGGTAAAATATCGGCCGTAAACCTTGCCTGTTGGGGCACGCCGAAATTCTCCTTCAGAATTTTCGGAAGCGGAAGGGTCGAGCTTTTCGGCGGATATGTCAACAATGCGGGAGCCACACTTTTCGATTGCTTTGGCGGAGATATTTATGTTTCGGGAATATTCAACGACTTTGAACATAACAACTATGACTTCAATGTGGAAAAGACGGTTGATAAGGTTATGGCAGTCGGAAATATTTACAGTGCCGAGCCTAATTATCGTGTCACCGCAAGCGGAAAATTTGAAATTATAGAATAAAAGCTTGAAAAGGGCATTGGAAAGCGGATAATCCGCAGGCTGTTTGAAAAATCGACATTGTAAATTGTTGTTGAAATGATGCTGATAAATGCTGCTGAAAAATGATGCTGAAAAAACATTCAAAAGATAAAGCGGCATTTAAAAACGTCATTGTGAAAATAAACAAACCGACAAAATAAAAATCAACCGATTTCAGGGGAAAAAATATGACTTTAAAAAAATATGACCGACAGGCAATTGAAAACCAGGTAAGCGATGAATTCTTTTTTACACAGGTCATCGATTGCGATAAATACGACGCCCTTCGCGGTGCCGACAAAATGGCCCAAAGCGGAGACATCGACGGTGCGCTTGATAAGTTTGAAAAGTTTATAAAAGGCTTTTTGGACCCCCATATGTTTGACGACGTGGGGGTCAGTATGGCGGGTGTGGATTGCGTTAAGACCGACACCCCCATCGAGGCGGCCGACAGGGTGCTGCGCCACGATTTTGTTTCCTGCGGGGTGGAGCATCAGTTCGACAAAGATGTGGTCGACTGGCTTTATAATCCCACTCCCGACGGATACCGTGAATTCACCTGGCAGTTTCAGCGGCATCACGAGTTTTTCTACCTTATGAACGCCTACCGCGAAACGGGAGACGAAAAATATGCTGTGGGATTCCGCGAGCTTATTATGAGCTGGATAATGCAGGCCTCTCCCGCGCCTCTCGATGTTGTGGGCGGGGAAACCGATTTCTGGCGCACCATAGAATGCGGTATAAGAATGCTGGGAAGCTGGCCGGTGGCCATATGCACTTTTTCCCGTTCTCCATCTCTTAACGGCCGTGATTTCGTCAACATCTTTAAATGCGTTTATGAACACGCTTTGAGAATAACCAAGTGGTTTACCACCTCCAACTGGCTCATTATGGAGATGAACGGCCTTACCCATATTGCCGTGCTTTTCCCGTTTTTCAAAAAGGCAGGGGAGTGGGAACATTTTGCCACAGAAAAGCTTTTGGAACAGCTGACCGCTCAGCTTTTTGCCGACGGATTTCAGCAGGAGCTTACCACAAATTATCATCAGGTGGTTGTCAACAACTATGAGGAGGTTATGCTTGTCTTTAAAAAGGCGGGTAAACAGCCTCCGAAAGAAATGCTGTCAGCACTTGAAAAAATGTATGATGTATACCCCTGCATTGTCAAGCCCGACCTTAATGTTCCGAATTTGAACGACGGCGCGGATTTCAACACAAGCTTTACACTTGCCAAATCCACCGATTTCTTCCCCGAAAGAAAGGACTTTCTCTATCTTAAAACAAACAGAAGTGAAGGGGAGGAGCCTGAAGTCCTTTCAAACATTCTGCCCTATTCGGGATATGTGACCTTTAGAAGCGACTGGAGCGAAAAGGCATTTTGGTGCTTCTTTAATGCGGCACGCTTTGGTTTCGGCCATCAGCATGAGGATAAGCTTGAGGTGCTTATACACGCCTACGGAGAATATCTTTTGCCAGAAGCGGGAAGAGCGGCATACGACGGCTCAAGGCTCTTTAACTATTCGCTGCTCACTCCGGGGCACAACACCGTTACGGTGGATGGGCTTTCCCAGCGGTGCAGAGATAACCATAAATGGGATCCCGCCGTTCTTACAACTAAGGCAGACGTGTATTTTAAATCGGATGATTATTTTGACTGTGCTTCAGGGTGGTATGACGAGCATTACGGCAAAGAAGATGTGGCGGTACGGCATTTCCGCAGAGTAATATGGATAAAGAATCCCGAAGGGACAAATCCTCTTGTGGCGGTTATTGACAGAATGTATAATGACGATAAAAATATGCATAAATACACTGCCATATGGCATTTTGCCGACGGTGAATATGAATTTTCCGACAAAAGCTTTAGGGTTAAAACAAAAAGCGGCGTGGGAATAAAGATGATACATACCCTCGAAAGCACTGCCGTTTATCGCGCCGACGAACAGCATTTTCAGGGGTTCAGATGTAACGAAGTGCCGGGAGTTTTTTGGCCGCTGCCAACAGCCGAATGTGAGAAAAACGGCGGAAATACGCGATTTGTATCGATTTTTGAGCCTTCTCCGAACGGAGAATATAATATCGAATCGGTTGAGGCAAGCGATGCTGTCGACGACGACAAGATACTTATTTCTCTTAAAAACGGACGCACACTTAGAATCAATGAAAATGACTATTTTGTCGAGGATTGAAATAAAATTCATAAAAAGTGAAAAAAATTTCAAAAAACACTTGATTTTTGAAAAACGGTGTGTTATTATACCGTCAGAATTTAATTCAGGAGAAAAATTTAAGGAGAAATTATTATGAAAAAAATTATTTGTCTGGTACTTGCAGTGTGTCTTACAGCCTGCCTTTTCGCCGGCTGCGGAAAAACCAATGACGACAAAACCACTTCTGACGCAAGCGAAGCTCAGAAAACCGCCGAAGTTATAAAATTCGGAACCAATGCTGAGTTCCCTCCCTTTGAGTTTGTTGCCGCCAACGGCGTTATCGATGAGTTTGACGGAATCGATATGTGCATCGCAAAGGACATTGCCGAGCAGAACGGCGCAACCGCAAAGATCGAGAATATGGAATTTGACTCACTTCTCGTTGCTCTTCAGAACAAGCAGGTCGACGCTATCATTGCCGGAATGACCGCTACCGATGAGCGTAAAGAATCGGTCAACTTCTCCACCCCTTACTACAAGGCAACTCAGGTTATGATCGTTAAAGAGGATTCCACCATCGCAAAGGCAGCCGATATGGCCGACAAGAAGATCGTTGTTCTTCAGGGCTACACCGGTGAGACCTGTGTTAAGGAAATGGGTTACAACTACGAGTCCTTCAAGAAGGGCACTGAGGCCATTATGGAGCTTGTAAACGGCAAATGCGATGTTGTTGTTATCGACTCCGCAACCGCTTCCAAGTATGTTAAAGACAACCCCGGCCTCAAGATCGTTGAGGATGCCGATGCTTTCGAAACCGAGGAGTATGCTGTTGCCGTAAACAAGGACAACACCGAGCTTCTTGAAAAGATCAACAAGGCTATCGATAAGCTTCTCGCTGACGGAAAGATCAACGAGTATGCCGCAAAATATGCCGAAGCAACCGAGGAATAATCCTTTAAAAACAATTAAGGGACTGTCACTTGTCAGCGATGGTCCCTTTTAAGCGTTTAATATTACTTGGCTTTAAATTACCCGCACAGTTAACCCTTTGATACGACAGACTCTCCCTTTTAGGCCGGCAGCGGCCGAATGTCGTGCAAAAATTCGGCCTTTTTACCCGACTTTAAGGAAAGGAATTTTTTATGGAATGGTTTTCAGAATGGTTCGCTGATTTAAGCGATACATTTTACAGATGTTTTATCCGTGAAGATCGTTATATGCTGCTTTTGAACGGTATCGGCGTTACCATTAAGGTGTCGCTGCTTGCCGTTGCTCTCGGTATACTTATCGGCCTTCTTATTGCTCTTTGCAATCTTTCGCACAGAAAGCTGCTCCGCGGCATCGGAAAGGTCTATACCGACGTTATCCGCGGAACCCCTTCGGTCACACAGTTGATGATAATTTACTTTGTCATTTTTGCCACCGTTCAGTGGGAAAAATGGATAATAGCCGCCATCGCTTTCGGAATAAACTCCGGTGCGTATGTTTCGGAAATTATCCGCGCCGGTATTCTGTCCATCGACAAGGGACAGACCGAGGCCGGACGTTCTCTCGGACTTAACGGCCGTCAGACAATGCTCAGTATTGTAATTCCCCAGGCAGTCAAAAATATATTCCCCGCTCTTTGCAACGAGTTCATCGTGCTTATAAAGGAAACGGCTATTGTGGGATATGTGGGACTTATGGATATACAAAAGGCCGGCGACTTTATCAAGAGTGCCACCTTTGAGGCTTTTATGCCACTTATCGGAACGGCGGTCATATATTTTGTCATCATAAAGCTGCTCACACTGGGACTCGGCGTTATCGAAAAGCGCCTGAGAAAATCCGAAGCGCGGTAAGGAGGGCAAAGGTATGGATATTATCAAGGTTGAAAATTTACATAAAAGTTTCGGCGACAATAATGTTTTAAGAGGCATTGATATTAATATCAAACAGGGCGACGTCGTGGTTATAATCGGACCGTCGGGCTCGGGAAAATCCACCTTTTTGCGTACCCTTAATCTTCTCGAACAGCCTACTTC
>CAKSDF010000104.1 GCA_934444695.1 uncultured Eubacteriales bacterium
GAGGTATAAATTATGTTTACTAAAAAGACAAAAATAATAAGCCTGCTGATGGCTGTCGTGCTGCTTTTGTGCCCCCTGCAGGCAGCATCGGCCGAAACGCAGAAGACGCCTGAAGAAAAAATCGGGAAATATTTACTTGAAAAAATTGAAGGAAAACCTGATGGCAGATTCGCAGTATTTGTAGCCTTGGATATTGATCCTGAAGAAATAGATCGTCAAGCCGAAAAAGCCTGGGGAAAAGATTTTGACAGAAAAGGCAATCGTTTTAATAACGAATTTTTAAAATTCTCGTATCGGTATAGTGTAGAAGTTTGCGAAAAAACATACAGAGACTTTATGGGAAAAACAGGTTTGACCGAACAAGATCGCATAGTAAAGCTCTGGTGGGCATGCGGTATACTTGTTATGGTGAATAAAGAACAGATATATCGCATGGCCCAAATGGATGAGGTGCAATATTTCGAATATTACGGGTCTGATCCCATAAAGACACGAATTGAAAATTTCACCTGCGAGGACGCATTGGAAATTTTACAGATTGCTGTGGGGACAAGAGGGGAAGTTTTGGGTCATGTTAGTGATGTGAATCTTGACGGAACAACCGATGTTGTCGACGCTTTATGGGCGCTGCAGTCGGCGGTTGGTCTGAGAACAGTATCCTGGCCTTATCACTTACCATTTGGTATGGAGGACATAGAATAATATAGTCGGAATTTAGTTGCAAAAAAGAAAATGAGGACGTTTATATGAAAAGAAATTTTTTTAAAAAGGCTTTGGTTATATTGCTTTCGGTTTTCACTGTTTTTAATACAACGGCTTATGGCGCAACAAATTTGCCCGAAGAAGATTGGCAGGCCAAGATTGACCCATATATTCTCGAGAATATGCAGCAGCTCGACGATACCATCCCGGTGTGGCTCTGGATGGAGGATATCGATCAGGACGCCGCTGTGCAAAAGGTGTATGAAAATACCGGCTTAAAAGAAAGCGACCTTGAGGTAATAGATGAGCCGATTCCGGAAGAACTTGCAATGAGCATTTCAAACCTGGATCAGGCGGAAGACGCCGAAAAAATCTCGGTAAAATCCGAGTTTAGAAAATATCTTGAAAAGACCGAACCCGCCCGGAAGTTGGAGGCGCAGAGGGTTGATACATATATCGATGAACTTCGCGCGGTGCAGAAGGATATGCTTCGGCAAAAGAACGCAAAGGAACACATATAATGACTTTAAGGCTGTTTGAAAAATTTGAATTGCTGAAATATAATTCCGAAAAAGAAAATATAAAATTCCGAGAATGAAAAAACATAATTCTAAAAAAGAAAAATAGTATTTTTAGAGATAAAATAAAATTCTGATATAGAAATATAAAAACAAACAAACAAACGGAGGTATAAATTATGTTTACTAAAAAGACAAAAATAATAAGCCTGCTGATGGCTGTCGTGCTGCTTTTGTGCCCCCTTCAGGCGGCATCGGCCGAAACGCAGAAGACGCCTGAAGAAAAAATCGGGAAGCAGTTGTTTGAGAAAATGGAACGAATCCCAGATGGTATATTCGGTGTATTCGTGGCTTTAGACATTGATCGTGATGAAATAAAGCGTCAAGCAGAAAAAGCCTGGGGAAAAGATTTTGACAGAAAGGGCAGTCGTTTTAATAACAAGTTTTTAAGCTTTGAGTATCAGTACACTGTGGAAGCTTGCGAAAAAATACACAAGGAATTTATGGCCAAAACAGGTTTTACCGAACAAGACCGGATAGTCAAGCTTTGGTGGGCAGGCGGAGTACTTATTATGGCAAATAAAAAACAAATATATCGCATGGCCCAAATGGATGAGGTGCAATATTTCGAGTATTACGGGCTAGGTCCCGTAAAGACGCGAATTGAAAAATTCACCTGCGAGGACGCACTGGAAACTTTGCAGATTGCTGTAGGTTTAAGAAGTGAAAATTGGGGCGTTGTTCGTGATGTGAATCTTGACGGAGTGACCGATGTGTCTGATGCCTTGTTGGCGCTGCAGTCGGCGGTTGGACTGAGGACTATATATTGGCCCGATCCTTTGCCGTTTGGTTTAGATTCTATGGAGTGATACAAATAAACAGGGTGGAATGTGAATGATTTAAAGGTGCTTTAGGCCCTATCTTAAACCATTAAAGTGGCTAAATTATATTCAAAAAAAGAAATGAGAATGTGGTATGAAAAGAAATTTTATAAAAAAAGCTTTGGTTATATTGCTTTCAATTTTCACCCTTTTTAATACAACAACAGCTTATAGTGCAACAAATTCATCGGAAGACGATAATTGGCAGGCGAAAGTCGACCCGTATATACTTGAAAATATGCAGCAGCTTGACGATACAATTCCGGTGTGGCTTTGGATGGAGGATATTGATCAGAATGCCGCCGTGCAAAAGGTGTATGAAAACACGGGGCTAAAGGAAAGCGACCTTGAGGTAATAGATGAGCCGATTCCTGAAGAACTTGCAATGAGCATTTCAAACCTGGATCAGGCAGAAGACGCCGAAAAAATCTCGGTAAAGTCCGAATTTAGAAAATATCTTGAAAAAACCGAACCTGCCCGGAAGTTGGAGGCGCAGAGGGTTGATACATATATCGATGAGCTTCGCACGGTGCAGAAGGATATGCTTCGGCAAAAGAATGAGTCTGTCTTTTCGAGACTCGGCCTTTCGGACGAAGCGATAATAGAATCCGAGCTGCAGGCCCCGGTCTATATTGTTAACATAGCCAAAAGCGATATCGAAAGACTGGCAAGAAATCCGAAGGTCACTTCCATTCTTTATTATAAAGACGAGGTATTGGCTCCTGAATATGACGAGGATGATATAATAGCAGCATCAAACACAATACCAAGGGTAATGGCTGCAAGCAATCTGAGCCGAATACGTACCGAAACCGGCCTGACCGGAAGCGGTGTCAAGCTCGGACTGGTTGATATGGGTAAGGTTCAGCCTAATACCGAAATCAGCGCTTCAAGAATCACCTATGTTCAACCTTCAAATTCCGGCTATCATGATCATTCCACAATTGTTGCAAGAATTGCCGCCGGTACCGAAGGTGTTGCCCCGGGCGCCGGTATATATTCTTCGTCTTCAGGGGAGTCTTACGATACTCCCGCCGAACGCAGGGGCTTGTATTTAATGGACTGCCTAACGGGTTTGTCGAATGCCGGCATTAAGCTTGCAAATATGTCTATGGGTGTTATTACAGAAAGAACAGAATCGTATACCGCGCTGGAAAACTATATGGATTATTTTGTTGTCCAAAATAAAATGCTGGTGGTCAAGTCGGCGGGCAATGAGCACGGTGCAGTTACCTCTCCCGGAATGGCATACAATGTAATAACCACCGGAGGGTTCTATAATCAGGGTACAACCGATCAGTCTGACGATATTATGTATGAATACAGCAACTGTTATAAAGGAAGCGGCTGCTTTAAACCGGATTTTATTGCTGCCCAATCATGTGCAGACAGTGACAAGTTAAGTACTAACCAAAAGGGAACCAGCTTTGCAGCCCCCTTTGTGACCGGAACAATTGCCCTGCTTTATGAGCTGCGGCCGTCGCTTGCAGCCCAGCCCGAAGCGGTCAAAGCTATCCTTATGGCCTCCTGCCACCGAAAGGTGACGCCTTCCTCCGGCGACCCGGCGGAAAATATGGCAAGCGGATTAACCGCCCATCAGGGAGCGGGAGCTATTGATCCCTATAAGGCAATCGCCATTGCCGGAAGCCGCCACTACGGCGTGCGTACCCTTAGCAGCACAACCGAGCGGGAAAGAATAAGAATCAATCAACCCGCCTACGGTTCAACCGGATTGAATGTCAGCCTGGCCTGGTCGGTAAATCCCGCAAACGGAAGTACACCCGCCTCTAAAACAGATCTGTGTTTATGGGTGACGAACAACGGCAGATCGGTGGGCGATTCGTATAAATCCGATTCCTCAACCGAAATGGTGTATATAACCCCGTCTTCGACAAATTCAAATTATACAATTTCTGCCCAGCGGGACGACCTGGATTCGAGACTTTCGGTCAGATATGCATATGCATTTTCTCTCGACAAGGGCAGATATCAATATACCGACACGGCCGAGGGCGTATATTATCTCAAAAACAAGGCGACAGGATTGTATCTGACCTCGGGCAGCAGCGTAACCCAGCAGGCATTCGCAGGCGGAGCGTCTCAACAGTGGATTTTGGAAAACGGAAACATTTCATCGGTTGGCGAGGACAAGGCATTGGCGGTTGGATCGACAATCAGCGGTGACTATAAAAAGGCCGTGACAAGTTCCGGCTCCGGAGCACTGGCTGTGGTTGGTACGCCAAGTACCAACGAGCACGATGATGCCGTTGCCATACGCGATGCGTCGACGGCCGGCATATTGTGTATCAACAACAATTCTTCGGCAAGCGGAGCTTTGGTTGCATGGGTGCATTCGTTGGCGGTGTCGGATAACTATCGGCAATGGTATCTTGAACCGGTTGCCTATCAAAAGGGCGATGTGAATTTAAGCGGTACATTCGAGAGCGAGGATTCACAGATGGTTCTGGAATATGCCATGGGACAAAGAACATTCTCGCGGTTGCAGAAGTTCCTTGCCGATGTTAACGGAGACGGCACCGTAAATACAACCGATGCCTTAAAGGTTTCGCAGATCGTCGCCGGAACATTTTGATTAAATTGATATAATTCTAAAAAAGAAGAATTACTTATGCGCAAATATATTTACAAACAAACGGAGATATAAATTATGTTTACTAAAAAGACAAAAATAATAAGCCTGCTGATGGCTGTCGTGCTGCGTTTGTGCCCCCTGCAGGCGGCATCGGCCGAAACGCAGACAGCTAATGAAAAAATCACCGAGGATCTGATTGCGGGAATGGAAGAAAATCCCGAAGGCAAATTCGGCGTTTTTGTGGTTCTGAATATTGATGACGACGAAATAAGACGTCAATCCAAGGAACTTTGGGAAAAAGATATCGATCAGAACACATATATTAATTTTGAGCATTTTCATGCATTGTTTCAAAAAGACGCTTACATCAAATTTCAAAATGATTTTATGGCTAAAGCCGGATTGACTGCCGACGACAGGATAGTAGAACTGTGGTGGTCACATGGCGAGTATGTTGTGCTTGATAAAGAACAGATATATCGTATAGCCGAAATGGACGAAGTGTCTAAAATGGAATATAAATGGGATTATCCCATAAAAAGAAATGTTGTTAATTATACCTGCGAGAACGCGCTGAATATTTTGCAGGTCTATGTAGGTCTGAGAGATGTTCCTGTGGATGCGTATGCAAGTGTAGAGTATGACGTTAATCAGGATTGGGTTGTAGATGTGTCTGATGCCTTGCTGGCGCTGCAGGAGGCAGTGGGGCTTAGAACCTTCTCTTGGCCTGATCCGCTTCCCTGGGGAATGGGCTGGTGCGATTAACTGAATCGAAAATTCTAAAAAAGAATAATTAAAACTTAAAGGCGATGCGGAAAAATGCATCGCCTTTTTGGTGTTATGATTGGTTTATGGTTATGCTGACTTATCTCAGCGCGGCTGGGGATACAGCGGCTGCGGATAGGTGGTGTGGGATAAAATGGTGAGACGGCAGGGAAGGCAGGTGCAGTCAGCTTTCAAGCTGCCCGCCTAAGAAAGATGCGGCAATTCCGGCAATTTTAACATCGGCGGTGTCGGGGGCTTGGTTCTTTTTGCCGTTCATAAGACAAACGGCTCCGATGACGTCCCCCGACGATATGATGGGCATAACAACGGTGGCCGTTTTATCGACCCCTTCGAGTGGAAAAAATCCCATTCCCGCGCCCGAATAAACGTAGGGTTTGCGGTGTTCCATAAGGTCCTCAAGCTCGGTCGACAGCCGTCTTTCAAGAACCTCTCTTTTGGAAAGGCCGGCCGCCGCAACGCAGTTGTCCTTGTCGCAAATAATTACCGGAAGCTCGGTGCCGTCGGCCATTGATTCGGCATAGTCGCCCGCAAGCTGCGAAAGCTCACCGATGGGTGAATATTTTTTAAAAATAACATCCCCGTCTCCGCCTGTATATATCTCCAGCGGGTCGCCCTCGCGGATACGCATTGTGCGGCGGATTTCCTTTGGAATGACCACCCTGCCGAGGTCGTCAATTCTTCTTACTATTCCTGTTGCTTTCATATATAAAACTCCCTTTGTTTCGATATTTTGCCTTAATATTGTGGCTTTAAATGATGCTTTTATTCAAAAGAAAAATATTATGAAAACTGATTTTATCGAGACGATGCGGTGTGTTTTCTTGCACCGAGACAGTAATGTTTTTTGTGCTGATAAGCACTTTTTATCGTGTTTATGCGGTGCTTTTTTGTGTCGATGCAGTGTGCTTTTTTCGCACCGGACGGAGGCTTCTCCTTGTGCGGATACGGTCGGTTTTTAATTGCACGGTTGAGGGGTGGACGGGTTACATCGTTCGGTGTTTCTTCATTTTGAGTTACATTCATTCAAGAAAAACAACAGCGGCGCAGCATTTTAACTGCACCGCTAAACTATGTGTGATTATCCATTTGTGCCGCAAAAATTAAACGGCAAAAGGCTTAATAGATGCTTTCGGATGTTACTGCTGTACGTGGACGGTGTTTATCATCTCGTCAACATAGCCTTTCATTTCGGCCTGCTTGGCGCTGTCGGCTTC
>CAKSDF010000105.1 GCA_934444695.1 uncultured Eubacteriales bacterium
TTTCAAAGAATTGCACGATTTTAAAAGGCGCAAAAACAACCCTTTCCCAAAAATTCGGAAAAGGGCTGAATTAAAACCTTTTAATATTCTGTTTTGTCAATTTTTCGCTTTAGTACGGCCGTTTTAACACCGCTCAGACCCTTGCGGTCATTTGACGGCATCCCTTTCGATAATGCTCTTTGCAAGATTCAAAAGAGCCTCACGGTCGTTTTCCACCCTGCCGTTTACGGCGCTTTCAAAAATCTCGTCCAATATCTCGCCAATTCTTTTGCCGGGTTTTTGCCCGAGAACGATTAAATCCCTGCCGCTTATCTTCAGCTGAGCCTTGGAAAGGCACTCGTTTTCCTTCAGTATTTCCCGCGCCATCCCTTCGACGGCCTCAATGTCGGAAATGTCCCTGTGGCCTTTTGAGTGGGCTAACCTGTCGGCCTTTTTAAGATCGCAAAGGGCAAAGAAATCCTGTTCCCCGGTCTTTATAAGCATTTTTTTGACCGACGCTTTTTTCTCAAGAATATCATTGTCGTGATAAAAAACGAGGGTATCAACGCTTTTGCAAAGCCGATTGTCGGCCTTGAGCCTTTTAAGGGCGTTTTTTGCCATATCGGCCGACACCTTGGGGTGTCCGTAAAAATGGCCAACACCCTTCTCATCGGTGAAAAATGTCGAAGGCTTTCCGACATCGTGCAAAAGGGCGGCAAAACGCGTTTCACGACGAGGGTTAGTGAATCCCACGGTATAAGCGATGTGGGTGTACACATCATAATTGTGGTAAGGATTTTTCTGGTCAAAATCAAAACAGGGCGAAAGCTCGGGCAAAACGGCTGCAAAAACATCACGGAACTGCAAAAGCAGTTCTGTCACCGTCTGTCCCTTTCCGCAAAGTATTCCCGAAAGCTCGGACAAAACACGCTCGGCCGAAATGCTCTTTAAAAGCTCACGTTTTTTTATCATACTTTGGGCGGTTTTTTGCTCTATGGAAAATCCCAGTCTTGCCGAGAATCTCAGTGCACGCAGTATTCTCAAGGCATCCTCTTCAAATCTCGTATCGGGATCGCCCACACAGCGGATAACCCCCTTTTCAAGATCATCCTGCCCGCCGAACAGATCCACAAGGCCGCTTTCATCATTATACGCCAAAGCATTGACGGTAAAATCCCGCCGTGAAAGGTCCTCTTTAATAGAAGTGGTAAAACTGACGCTGTCGGGGCGGCGGTGGTCGGTGTATTTTCCGTCGGTGCGGAAGGTGGTTATCTCAACATTTTGGCCGCCGCTTCTGACCGTTAAGGTTCCGTGGGAAATGCCGGTCTCGATAACCGCAAAATCACAAAAAGCCTCTTTCATCTGCTGCGGATTTGCAGAGGTGGTAAGATCGAAATCGTGAGGTTGCTTTAAAAGCAGGCTATCCCTTACGCATCCCCCGACGGCATAGACCTCAAAGCCGTTATGAGAAAGAACATCCATAACAGCCCTGACATAATCGGGTATTTTCATTTTAAAGGGGTTTTTTAAGACTTGTTTTGCTTTTAAAATATCACTGTTCATACAATTAATATTAAATCCAAATTGTTAAAAATTCAAGGCTTTTTAAGCAATTCATATCCAGTTCAAAAAAACATCTTATACTTTTCAAAACGGCCGCGGGAGAACGCGGCCAAAGAGACATAACGCCTATAGGCAGAGAGGCTTTCTGCGTTTCGGAAAATTTTATGTGCAGCGGGGCATCTGCAGCGGGGATGTGCCTGCCAGAGGCGGGGCGTTTAACCGGCAGGGGCGATATTGTTACGTCAGACAGGCCTGCCGGCGGGAATTTACCGACAGCAGATAATAATATACCTATTATTAATATATCAAAGATAATATATCAAAGCCAAAAACACTTTACGGGAGGAATTTTATGCTTGAGCTTAAAAGCATAGTCAAGATTTACAAGACCGGCGATTTTGTGCAGACCGCCCTTAACAAGGTCAGCCTTTGTTTTCGGGAAAACGAGTTTGTCTCTATTCTCGGCCAAAGCGGCTCGGGAAAAACCACCATGCTCAACATCATCGGCGGCCTCGACCGATACGACGACGGCGATCTCGTTATAAACGGCGTTTCCACAAAGCAGTATAAGGACAGCGACTGGGACAGCTACCGCAATCACAAGATAGGCTTTGTTTTCCAAAGCTACAATCTCATTCCACACCAGTCGATACTTTCAAATGTCGAGCTTGCGCTGACCCTTTCGGGAGTTTCCAAAAAGCAGCGCCGTCAAAAGGCGGTCAGTATGCTCGAAAAGGTGGGCCTTGCAAATCAGCTGCACAAAAGACCCAACCAGCTGTCGGGCGGCCAGATGCAGAGGGTGGCCATTGCAAGAGCCCTTGTAAACGATCCCGACATTCTGCTTGCCGACGAGCCTACCGGCGCCCTCGATTCCGAAACCAGCCTTCAGATAATGGAGCTTTTAAAGGGCATCGCAGAGGACAGGCTTGTCATAATGGTAACCCACAATCCCGAGCTTGCAAAGCAGTATTCCACCCGCATAATAAGCCTTAAAGACGGAAAAATCATCGGCGATACCGACCCGGTCGGGCAGGATGAAATATCCAAAGCAGGCGTAGAATCGGCGCAGCCCGCCGCTGCCGACAAGTTCAAAGCGACCGAGAAATCGGAAGGCACTGAAAAATTGAAAACCGCCGAGAAATCGGAAACCTCTGAAAATTCTGAAACCATCGAAAAGGCGGAAAACACCGAAAGGCCGAAAGATTCCGAAAAATCTAAAAACGCCCAAAAGCCCGCCGAAAATGCCAAAAAGCAAAAGGGACAGAAAACCTCCATGTCCTTCTTCACCGCCCTGTCTTTAAGCCTTAACAACCTTATGACCAAAAAGGGCCGCACATTTATGACCTCCTTTGCCGGAAGCATCGGAATAATCGGCATAGCCCTCATTTTATCCCTTTCAAGCGGAGCGAGAGCCTACATCGACAAGACCGAGCGGGAGACCCTTTCAAGCTATCCTCTTTCGGTGGATAAGCAGTCGATTGATTACAGTTCCATGATGTCAAACTTCGTGCGGGAGGAGCAGCCCGAGGGCACCGACAAGGCCTATACCCAAAGCTTCCTTTACGATCAGATCAAAAACATCAATTCCTCCAGCCACATAAACGACCTGAAATCCTTTAAAGCCTACGTGGAACAGCACGAAAGCGACATTTCCGGCGCCGTTTCGGACATACGGTATAAATATTCCACCGAGCTATACGTCTACAACTGCTCGGATGAGCTTAATCCCGTCAAGGCCAATCCCAACACCCTCACCGCCGACCTTAATATGAACGATTACCTCTCCTCAAAGGCCGATTCCATGTCGAGCAAATATATGAGCGCCAACGACAGCGACCTTTTCACCGAGCTTTTTACCGACAAGGAGCTTCAGCAAAGCTATTATGAGCTGCTTGACGGAAAAATGCCCGAAAACAAAAACGAGGCGGTGCTCATTCTCGACAAAAACAACCGCATAAGCGATTACAGCCTTTATACCCTCGGAATACTCGACCGTGAAGGCCTTAAAGATCTTATGAAATCGGACGACGGCGAGGAACCCGATTATTCCGACTATGAATATTCCGAGCTTCTCGGAATTTCCTTTAAGGTAGCGGCGGCAGGAGACCTTTACGAGGAGCAGGACGGAATTTTCACCGACATTAAGGATGACAGCGAAAAGCTTTCCAAAAAACTCAAGGATGCCGAAAGCCTTACGATAGTCGGCATCGCAAAATACACCGACGACGCCTCAAAGGTGGGCAGTTTCATCGGCGGAATGGTGGGATATCTTCCCGAGCTTTCGGACTATATAATGGATAAAAACAACAACACCGCCGTTTTAAAGGCTCAGCAGGACAATCCCGATACCGATGTGCTCACCGGCAACAAGTTCAAGACGGCCGAGGAAATCGAAAGCGAGATTGAGAATTTCGACATTTCCACCGTACCGCCCCAGTATCAGATGATGTTTGCCAATCTTTCGGGAGAAAATCTAAAATCGGCCATTCGGTCGTATGTTAAGATGACCTCCTCAACCGCCACCTACGACGAAAACCTCGAGGCCCTCGGATACGCCACCCTCGACGATCCTTCGGGCGTGGAGTTTTACTGCTCGGATTTTGAAGGCAAGGACAAGATTGTTCAGTTCATAAAGGATTACAACGCCTCGGTGGACGAACAGAAAAGCATAACCTACACCGATTATGTGGGACTGATGATGTCGTCGGTCACCACCATAATAAACGCCATAAGCTACATTCTCATCGCCTTTGTGGCCATTTCGCTGGTGGTATCGTCCATAATGATAGGAATTATAACCTATATCTCGGTGCTTGAACGCACAAAGGAAATAGGTATTCTGCGAAGCATCGGCGCCTCCAAGAAGGACATTTCCCGCGTGTTCAACGCCGAGACCATGATCGTGGGATTTGTGGCGGGAATCATCGGAATACTTGTGACGCTGCTTTTGAACGTTCCCATCAACCTGATTGTCGAGCATCTGACCGACATTGCCGGAATATCGGCTTTGCCGCCCTTCGGAGGGGTGATACTTGTTGTGATAAGCGTAATTCTCACCCTCATTGCCGGCCTTATCCCAAGCTCGGTAGCTGCCAAAAAGGACCCGGTAGAGGCCCTCAGAAGCGAGTAAGGCTTTCAGATATAAGCGAGCAAGCTTTGTGACAAACGGATTTTAAAGTAAGCGGCAATTATCCTAACCGCATCAAAAATCACATATAAAATTATACATCCTGTCGGCAAAAGCAAGCACCCATTGCCGGCAGGATGATTTTTTTATTAAGGAAAATCAAGAGCGTGTTTGTGCAAAAGAAACATTCGATTAAAACACATATCTCAAGTAAGCACCGCATTCCCATAAATTCATACACACAACGCCCTTCACGAAAAAAGGTATCCAAAAAAATGCTCCGCAACGGTTCACCTAATCGTGTGTTTCGATTTCAAGTTCATCTCCGTATTTTTTACGATCTTCTTTCAGTTCCTGTAATATTTTATTTACCATTTCAACGCTGGGTATGAGTTCCTTTGAAACGGTCTTTTCTCCGATTACCACTATTTTATTTGCGTCACACTCACTCCAAAGCAGATCCCAAAATGCATCCCAGTTTTCTCCGTAAAAGTCGGGAAAATCAAAGGCCTTTTTTATTCTCAGATGAATTTCTCCCAAAAACCTGCAATTAGTCAAGTCCAGTGTAACGACTTTTTTTTCTTTCATCTTGTCAATCTCCTTTAAATTATTTCTAAAAATGTCATATAATGATCGTAGGTTACAAATATCAATCCATCGTTCGACCATAACAGACGATGGCCGTTTCGCCTTCCGCTGTAATAGTTGATATCCGCCTCATACCAAACCCTTCCGGGAGACTGTGGCAAATGTCTGTTTCTGTTCTGATAAACACCTCCGGTCATCATTTTCCCCGGTGCAAATTTAGCAGGTGCTTTTCCCCATTTCCAACCCAATGCCATCAGTTCTTCTTTTTTGATATAGTACTCCGGCAGGTCTGCAAAGAACTTTATCCAGTAATCCGCACCGTTCTGCCCATACTTCTTTCCCTGTCCGGCAAGTACCGCTTCCATAGGACATACATCGCAGCGGCAGTTCGAATGAAGCGGGGGCTCTTTGTCCGGAATCTCATCCATCTGATAAATTTGACCGTGGCGAAAGCGGCACTCCAAACAGGTTCTCAAGTCAAGAGTCGCAATCCAGTTCTTATAATTTACGCTTTCCTGAGTTGGCGGTGAATATGAATCGTTCAAGTCTTTTGTCAAAACACAGACTCCATTTTGCGGAACAATATACCCACACATTTTTTTCGCATACATTATAACACTTCCCTATTTTGTGATAAAGACAAATGTCTCTTCACTAATAGGTTAAAATCGGCCAAAAAGTTGCACGGTTATATGCAACTCTCGAAAAATCGTTCACAGATTGTTTACACTTGGTAATCAGAAATTGCAATGCCGGTGGCTCCGGGCTGAAAATCAAACGAATACTTGTATGCACTTACAAATGCTCTGTATTTCATAACATCTCACCCTCTTGATTGTATCACAAAAAAGCCGGCATTACAATTGCAATCAAACTTTACACAACAAAGCCGCCTTTTCTTTTGTCTCTTGTTCCTTGTTTTTCCCAAAGCGGAATTTGCAGAGAAGAGACAAAAGAGAAAAAGAAAAAAGGAATCGCAACCCTAAGATCGCGATTCCTTTTTAATTTTATAATATTCTTTGCCACAAATTATTTTTCATACGGCAAAGTGTTTTCAAGGCTTTCTTTAAAAACAAGCCTTATTCCTTTTAGCTCAGTCCTCCGAGACCGGCTTTTTGCCGAGGAAAACCTTAAGCACGGTAAGGGTGCCGAGCATAAGAGCAATGGCGATGGGCAGGGCTATCCAGGACTGGATAAGGCCGGCGATTATGTAGGAAACGAAGGACACCGCCGCTACCGTGAAGGCATAGGGGATCTGGGTCGAAACGTGGTTAATGTGACGGCACTGGGCACCCGCCGAGGACATAATGGTGGTATCGGAAATGGGGGAGCAGTGGTCGCCGCACACAGCGCCTGCCATACAGGCCGAAATGGCAATGATGGTGATGTTTCCGTCGGTTC
>CAKSDF010000106.1 GCA_934444695.1 uncultured Eubacteriales bacterium
GACAAAGAATAGGGCAGCTCGCTCTCGGCATACTCGGAAGAAACAGGCTTCGACGACATTTTGAAAACAAGCTCTCCGCCGGCCTTGATGTCGCCGTGGCTTACAAAGGTTTTATGGTACTCCTTGCCGTCGAGAAGCATTTTGCTTACATATATATTTTCGTCGCTGTTGCCTTCGGCCTTGATGACAAAATCCTTGCCGCTGTCGGTGTGGATAACCGCCGAGCTGACGGTCGGCGAACCGATAACATATTCGGCAACCGACGGGCAAACGGGATAAAATCCGAGGGTTGAAAAAACATACCAGCCGCTTGTGCTGCCGTTGTCCTCATCGCCGGGGTATCCTCTGTATCCTGAATTAAACAATTCCTTGCAGGCTCTCCTGACCCAGTAGGCCGTTTTTTCGGGAGCGCCCATATAGGAATAGATATAGGGGATGTGAAAGCTGGGCTGGTTTGAAAGAGCACACTGGCCGAAATCCACCGATGCCATTTCGCTCATTTCGTGGATAAGTCCGCCGTATCCGCAGCCGTTGAAAAGAGGCGGAGTATCAAACAGCTTGTCCATTTTTTCAATCATCTTATCTTTACCGCCCATCATTTCCGCAAGGCCGCCGAAATCGTGGAACACGGCAAAGGAATTCTGCCAGGGGCCGCCTTCGGTATAATCTCCGCCCCAGTCGAACTGGGTCCAGTCGTCCCGCTCCTTGCCGTCCTTATCTTTTGAAAGCATAAAGGTCTTTTCAGTATTGAAAATATTGCGGTAGTAAAGGCTGCGCTCGTAAAACTCCTTTGCAAGGTCGTCTTTACCGAGGTGTTCGGCAATTCTCGCGATGGAAAAATCACCGTAGGCATAGTCCTGGGTTTTGTTGACGCTTTCCTTGTGGTCTCTTGTAACGTAATGATATTTGATATAGTCGGCAATGCCCTCGCGGCCGTATTTAGGTTCGGGGCTTTCGGTGGTAGCGTGGCGGAGCATTGATTCAAGCATAAGCTCGATGGTCGCCTTGTCGGTAACAACGCCCTTTTCCACCGCGTCGGCAAAGAGATTGTCAATCGATGTACCGGGCATACAATCCACCGCACCGGGATCCATCCACCTGGGCAGCCACCCCGATTCCTTATAGAAATTAAGGAAGCCGTCGCACATATCGCGGTATTCGTCCGACGCGATTATGGAATAGAGGGGATAAACGGTTTTATAGGTGTCCCAAAAGCCGTTGTCGCTGTAAAGCGGGCCGTCGTAAATCTTACCGTCGGCAGGACTGTAATGCTTTTGCGCGCCGTTTTTATCGTATTCGCACATATTTCTCGGGAAGAGAAACATTCTGTAAAGGCAGCTGTAAAAGGTCTTTTTGACTTCCCCTTCGGCCTCAATTTCTATTCTGTGAAGTATTTCTTCCCACCTTTCAATGGCCGCAGCTTTAACATCGTCATAGGTCTTTCCATCAAGCTCTTTCAGGTTTTGTCTGGCCTGCTCGGTGCTTATAAAGGATGTGGCGATTCTCATTTCAAAATCGTCGGGAGCGCCGCAAAGGGCAATGTCGGCAAAAATATTGTCGGCAAAAGCTTCCTTTACCGCGTCGAGCCTTTGACCGTGGTGGGTATAGAAGGTTGTATTTTCAACATCGATTTTTTTATCGAAGGAGATTGCAAAATAAATTCCGAAATTCTCGGGCACCTCGTTAAAATGGTTGCACACCTTTCCGGTAACAATGCCGTCGTCGTTTACCGAAATCTCAGCTCCGCAAAAGAGCTTTAAAAGCATACTTCTGCCGCCGTATGCATCATAATAATGCACCTTGACAATTGCCGAACGCTGTGCCGGAGTAAGGCTCACTTTTGCCCGCTGAATCTGAAAATCCACATTTATTTCGTGGGGATTCATCTCGGTTTTTTCGGGCACAAAGGAGCTGGGGCTGCAAATGCCCGCTCTGGAGCTTTCGCTTCTCGGCATAAAGGTGAAAAAGCCGTAATCCCCAAGCCAGCGGTTGGAGCAATGGGTCAGCCTGATGCCGGTGGTGACCCTGTCGGTAGCATTGAAAATTTCAAGAGGATTGTGTCCTCTCGTTTCGACCAAAAAGTTGTTCATACCGAAGGGCAGCGAAGTCATAGGCAGGGTATTTCCGTTGGAAAAAAGAGGGGTGGTGTCGGTTCCCATACGGATATTTACATAATCGAGAAATTTCATAGTATCTTCCTATCGCAAAAAATCAGTCAAGGACGGCCGCAAGCAAATGCCCGACGGCCGTCCCGTTTTTATTATAGGCTTTTTGAATGCCGATCGACCCATAAGGGCCTCACACCATCTGTTATTTCAAAAGCACTTTTTCTGCCGAAAATCACAGGTTTAAAATGCACACTTAAATGTTCACACCTTTTGCGGTCATCAACCCATCGGCAGTTTTCGGCGGCAGCATTTTTCGTCAGCCGCTATGGTTATTATTTTCCGAGATAAAGGGTTACGATCTTCTTTTTGCCAACCTTAAAGGTGTTGGTATTAAAGGCGATAAACTCGCGGGGGACCTCGGTCATATCGGTCATAAAGATCTTTCCGTCAAACTTGACGACAGCCTCGGCCTCATTCTCGGACAGGTTGACAAAACGTACAACCAGACCGCTTCCGTCCTCGCTGCGCTTAAATGCGGTCACCTGGATTCCGTCGCCCTCCACCTGAACGGCGGGAACATTGGAAGGAATGGCAGCCTTGGGATAAGCGTCGGGCAGGTAGAAGAACTCGTGCAGCTCGCTGTCCTGAACGCAGGGACGGCCGCCCTCGAATTTTCTGGTATCGCAGGAGGTGTGGCAAACGCTTACGGGAGCGCGGAAACGCTGTACAAGCTGGGGAATCTTGGCCGAGAAAATATCTCCCTCGAAGGGGCAAAGGGCCATTTCACCCTCGATAAGACGGATGCACTGGTTGCCGGGCACTCTCCAGGTCTCGGTCACGCTTTCGGAAATGAGGCCGGTAGCGCGGAGAATGGAGAAGGCAAGCTTGCTCTTTTCCATATGCTCATATTCGTGAGCGCCGTTGGTAAATACCGCAAAGCCCTTGCCGTTTTCGTTGATGCTTGCGAAGGAGGTGTTGGGCAGTACCTTGCTGTATGTTTCGATGTAATGGGCTTCCTCGCCGTGGGTGACAACATCGTAGGGAATATCGGCGGTGGAAACGTCGTTCTTTGCGTCGGTGGAAACAAGCACTCTTGTGCGGTGGCTCTTGGACTTGTTGTCGATGGCATATTTAACGCCGACAAACTTCTCATCCTTGCGGAGGATGATCTCAAGGCCGGCCTTGGAAACAAGCTTTTCGTCGGTGCGCTTTTCGGCCTTTTTGTCGTAATCGGCGGGCAGAAGCAGGTCGTAGCTGACCTTAACGCGGCTTACATACTCGTTTTTCTCAAGCACTTCAACCGATGTTGCCATTCCGTCGGACAAAATGGGAGTGTCGTTCTTTCCGGTTACGAAAACATAAGACTCTCCTGCATCGGCGACATCCTCGAATTTAAGAACATCATCGATAACACGGCCGCTTGCCTTTTCGGTAAGGGTTATCTTGCCCTTTTCATCAACGGCAACCTTGAAGTATTCGTTCTCGATTTCGGGGCAGTCGCAGCACTTTGCGGGGGTGATCTCCATATCTCCGTCGATCTTCTTAACAAGGAAGTTCTTGAAGGAGAAGGGAGTGATCTTACCGGTCTTCATATAAATGTCGTACTTGGTGACATCTATGGTTCCGGGCAGGTTGATGGGGCTGAAAACATCGATATAATCGTCGTATTTTCTTGTGGCGATAAAGTCAATTTTGTTACCCTGCTCGTCGAATATTTCGAAGTTGTTGACCTCGTCGCCGCGAATAAAGGTAAGCTCGGCATAGGTCGTTCCGTCAAACTCCGAAGAAAGGGTATTGGCGACGGTAATAACGTAATCGTCGAGAGATGCTTCTCTAAGCACCTTGCTGTGGTTTGCGGCGGCGATCATACCACGGCGGAGAAGGTCGTTGCCGTATTCGAAAATTTCCGAATAGCGGTTTTCCATATGATAATGGACCTCGTCGCGGCTGCATCCGCAGCTGGAATCGTGTGGATGGTTGCGGAGCAGGTTCTTCCAGGTATAAATCAGGCGGTCATAGGGATAGAATCCTTCCATACCGTCCTTTTCAAGCATTGTGTAAAGAGGCTCGAGCACATTTTCGAGCAGGGTCTGAGCCTTGACGTTGGCGACCTTGAGATAATGGCGGGAAGAGAAGGTTCCCTTGAGGATTTCCCAGTCATGGCCGCTTCTGAGCTCGTTTTCGTGTACGGGCAGCTTGATGTCGTTTTCCTTAACGAACTTGTCGACTGCCTTAACATAGTCGTCCATATTATACTGCATTATGGCTTCATCCTCGGGCAGCTTTTTCTGAACCTCGTGAAGAATGGGGAGCAGGTCGGCCTGAGGCTCAAGGTGGTCAACACCGTTCATGAGCAGCAGATATGGGGTAAAGGTAAATTCGTTGTCGAAGCAGGCAGCGATGCTTTCAACATATTTATAAGCCTTGTCGATGTCGGCAGAAAAGCGCTGGGCATTGTTGTACCAGTGGCGCAGATGTATGGCAAGAGCCTCGGTTCCGTCGGCGCCTTTCCAGATAAACTCGGTGGGAGAGGGCTTGCGCTGCACCTTGCCCTCGGCGTCGCGGTAATATTCGCTGAATCCTCTGCCGAAAATGAAATTGTGGATTCCGAAGTTATCGAGGATCTGGGGAAGCTGAGAAATGTTGCCGAACTGGTCGGGAGCATAACCGATTCCGCCGCTTGCGCCAAACTCGGTGGTCAGCTTTTTACCTTCGATAAGGTTTCTGACGGTCGACTCGCCGCTGGTGAGATAAAAATCGTTTTGGAGATACCAGGGTCCGACGATTATACGGCGGTTTTTAATGTGCTGCATAAGGATGGCCTTTTTCTCGGGACGGACGGCCAGATAATCCTCAAGCACAACGGTCTGTGCATCCATATGGAATACATAATCGGGATTTTTTTCGAGAATGATGAGCAGTCTGTCGAACAGGTCGGTCAGACGGTTGCGGAAAAGCTCAAGAGGAGCATACCATTCTCTGTCCCAATGGGTGTGTGAAATAACACAAAATACTTTTTTCATTAAAAAACAACTCCTTACGGAAAACTGTACAATTAAGAGGCATTCCCTTTGGTGATAGTACCATATTGAGATGTTAAAGTCAATAAAAAACCTTGTTTTTACCTTGTTTTTTTGCTTTCTTTACACGGCGGAAAAAATATGATAGAATGTATTTATGAAAATCAAAGACTTTATTTTAAAAATTTTCTTTCCGCCCCGCTGCGTGGGGTGTAATACAGTGACCGAAAACGGCGCCGACCTTTGCGAGAATTGCCGTGAGCTTCTTTGCGAAGCGGCAATAGATCAGCAAAACGCCTGCCGTCTTTGCGGTCTGCCCAAAAAGCTTTGCACCTGCAAAAAGCACGTAAGAGAATTTGACGCCATCGTTTCGCCCTTTATATATGACGGAATTATCAGAAACGCCGTAAAAGAACTGAAAATTCACGCCAACAGCCAACCTGTTGATTTTTTCGCCCGTCACATTGCAAGCGCGGTTATAAAGGCAGGTTTTGAAAACATCGACGCCGTCACCGCCGTTCCCACCACCAAAAAGGAGTTTAAATCCCGCGGATACAGTCCTGCAAAACTCATCGCCCTCTCGGTAGCCGAAAAGCTTGGGATACCCTTTGACGGCAGCCTTATACGAAAGGTTTACGAGACCCGCCCGCAAAAGGAACTGCCGAAATTTATGAGGCGAGGCAACATCTTCGGCGTTTTTGAAGCCGACAAAGAAACGGCCGAAAACAAGATAATACTTATAATCGATGATGTTACCACCACCGGCAGTACCCTTAATGAATGCGCCAAAATGCTAAACTTTGCCGGTGCATTTAAGGTCTATTGCGCCGTTGCCGCCAAAACTGTTTTAAAGCCGAAAGGGCAGGATGAAAAGCAAGCGAAAAAGAAGCAAAAGGCCGGCCGCCGCAAGGATGCAGATTCAAAAACAGACATTGAAAAATCCGAGCAAAGCAGCGAGCAATCGGAACAATATGACGGCGGCGTCCAAAGCGATGAATACAACGAGCGCGGCAATGGTGACGATTACGATTACGACGATTATGATGATTATGATGATCTTGAGGATTATGAATACAGTCCAGAGGAGCTTGAATACATAAAGCATCAGTCAACTCTCGATCGTGATGAGATTGAAAGCATTGCCGATAATGCTCAAAATAAGTATGATGACACCAATGCCGTTCCAAACGGATATGAAGATGCCGAAGGTGACGGTCGGCGCAACTTTGAAGCGACTCTTAACAGCGATGAAACCTTAACCATAATGCACACATCCGAACACGCCTGAAATGGCCTATTAATGGTGCTTTTCGGCTTGTCGTCGCCCATAGGCGCCAGCCTTATGAACTCCTCCGCACCGAAAGCCCCTCATTACCACCCTCATTTCAGGTCGGAGAATTTTGTCGGTAAGAAAAATGCTCAGATACAAGGCAAAAGCGCAGTTCATCCTATCGGATTAACGAGCATTTTAACGCAGTATATGGGGATTTTTCTC
>CAKSDF010000107.1 GCA_934444695.1 uncultured Eubacteriales bacterium
ACATAAACCAACCCCGCTGCAGAGCAATTTCGCGGCGGGGTTTTATGCATTTTACGGTTGTTTTGCTTTTTCGCTGTAACAATTAATCAGAAATCCGACTATCCGCTCAGTCTGTTTCGTTCTTCTGTCGCCTCCATTGTCTTCGCAGATAATTAAGTCTATTTGCCTTTTCATAAGCCAATTCCAAAAACAGATAAATATCCAAATGAGAATAATCCCAATTCATTGGTTCTAAAGTTGTAGCTCCCCGATATCCTGACAAGGCGATTTTTTCCATAACTGTATTCCAGTTAACATTGCCGTCAAACGGCAATTGATGTTGATTACGGCTGCCGCCGTTATCCTGTAAATGAAGCGCCATCAGCCGATTTCCATACATTCCTAACAAATCTTCATCCGGTGCATAATTTATATGATGACAACTATCATAACAATAACCCACATTATTTGAAGTGAATTTATTTAATGCCATTTTCAAATTTTTAATGTTATTTAAATTTTCAAAAGCAATCTGAATATTCTTTTGTTCCGCCTTGTTTACAAGTTCTGTTAGCCGTCTGATTCCTGTTTGATTCAAAGGATTATTATCATTTGGCAAATGTATCACCATAGTTGGTATATTGTATATATAACAATCCTCTACGCATTGCAGATAACTTTGAAACACACTTTCTCCATTCAAATTATCCAATGACAGATTATTCTGTTCGTGCACAGGTGCATGGATATTTTCTACAAATAACCCGGCGTTTCCGGCTAATCTTACATCCTCTTGATAACCGCCTCCTCTGCCAAACCGATCGCTCCACCATAACATTACACAATCAAATCCTGCTTTTCGAATCAATTTATACCTTTCTTCAAAAGAAACATCATATCCCGTACCATAACCAAAGCAATCATATATCCCTGTCATTTTATATTTTCCTCACCAACACTCGAAGTTACATAATTTCATTATAACAAAAACACTCTCTGATATCAAAGAATTTAAGTAAAAATATAATGTCGTTTTTTATTTATCGAATTCGGTATTTACGCAGCTTTCTTAGGTATTATGCATTATATTCCAAAAAGGTATAAAGGGTATATCATTTTTGTTTGTATGGATTTTGTTTGATTAAATTGATTTTTATAAAGCTTCGTGGTAAAATGATTGTGTACAGAAAAGCGGAGCTGTTCGGCAAAACGCGGGACGCTCGGTATTCTTCCATCTGAGAGTGGATGTGCAGTAATTTTTCCGATTGCCCGATTTGTCGGACTTCCGCCTTATCATCATATTTTTTAAAAAAAGGAGACAGAAAAATGAAAATCAAAGCTGCCGTAGTGCACGAAAAAAACGGACCGTTTATTTTTGAGGATGTCGATCTCGTAGAGCCGTCGGCCGACGAACTGCTTGTCAAAGTCGTTGCCAGCGGAATATGCCATACCGATGAATTCGGCCGTTCGCAGGGTATTCCCATTCCGTTTCCTCTTGTTTTAGGTCACGAGGGCGCGGGAATCGTCGAAAAGGTCGGCGAAAATGTCAAGGGCTTTGAAGTGGGCGATCACGTGGGCTTTTCTTATGCTTTTTGCGATCATTGCCACAATTGTATGTCCGGTCATCCCAATTATTGCGACCACTTTAACGAAATAAACTTCGGCGGAGTTGCCGGAGACGGAAAAACCAAGCTGTTCCAGAACGGAAAGCCGGTCTCCATGTTCTTCGGTCAGTCCTCTTTCGCCACACATTCGGTCATCAACCAAAAGAGCGCCGTTAAGGTCGACAAGGACGTTGATCTTGCATATGTCGCTCCCATGGGCTGCGGTATCCAGACCGGCGCAGGCGCAGTTTTAAACACCATTCGTCCCGAGATGAACTGCTCCATTGCCATTTTCGGCTGCGGCTCGGTAGGTATGAGCGCAATAATGGCCGCAAAGGTTGCAAACTGCGAAAAGATTATTGCCGTGGGCGGAAATGCCAAGAGCCTTGAGCTTGCCAAAGAGCTTGGCGCCACCCACACCATAAACCGTAAAGAGGTTGAAGATATTCCCGCCGCAATCGCAGAAATAGCCGGAAACGGCGGTGCCGATTACGCCATCGATACCTCGGGTTACGGCCCCATGATTCAAACCGCCATACATTCCACCCGTTTCCACGGAAAGATCCTTCCCCTTGCTCCCAGCGGCGTCATCGAGCATTTCGACATCGGCACCGATGTTCTTATGAATATGCGCACCATCATCGGCGTTTGCGAAGGCGATTCCCTTCCCCAGGCATTTATTCCCGAGCTTGTCCGCCTTTACAAGGAAGGAAAGTTCCCCATCGACAAGATCATAACCACCTATCCCTTTGCGGATCTCAACAACGCCTTTGAGGAGTCCCACGGAAGCGATGTCATCAAGGCTGTTGTAAGGATGGAATAATTTTTGACAGAGCACTGCATTTAAATAAAAGCATTGTACGTCCGGCCAAATCGGTTTTAACGACCGGTTTGGCCGATAATAATTTTCCCAAAAAACACAGTTGTTTAAACAATTCCATAAAGAAACGAGCCCGATTAAAAATCGGGCTCGTTTTATATTACAGCTATATATTGCCGCGTTTTCCGAATTACTCAGCGGTTTCCTCTGCAGCAGCTTCCTCGGCAGGGGCTTCCTCTGCGGGAGCTTCTTCAGCAGCAGTGTCGGGCTCGGAAAGAGCCTTGATGGAAAGGCTGATGCGCTTTCTTTCGGTATCGATCTGGGTGATCTTAGCCTCAACCTCCTGACCGACGGTCAGAACATCCTGGGGCTTTGCAATGCGATCGTGGGAGATCTGAGAAATATGGATAAGTCCGTCGATTCCCTCGATGATGTTTGCAAATGCGCCGTAAGCGGTCATGCTGACGATCTTAACATTAACAACATCGCCTTCCTTGTAGTCGCGAAGGAAGATGCTCCAGGGGTTATCCTCGGCCTTTTTGTATCCGAGCGAAACTCTGCGTTTCTCAGCGTCGAAGGACTTAACATATACCTCGATAACATCGCCTACCGAAACAACCTCGGAAGGATTCTTGATGCGTCTCCAGGAAAGTTCGGAAATATGTACCATTCCGTCCACTCCGCCGAGATCGACAAATGCGCCGTAAGAGGTGAGGGATTTTACCTTGCCGGTATAAACCTTTCCTTCCTCGATATTATTCCAGAATTCAGCCTCCTGCTCTTTTCTCTCGTCGCGAAGGACCGAGCGGATGGAGCCGACGGCACGATGGCGCTGACGGTTGACCTCGAGAATACGGAATTTAACGGTCTGATGGAGCAGATCCTCAAGAGAATCGCTGCGGGATGCGGTTGCCTGAGAAGCGGGGATGAATACGCGGATGCCTTTGCTCATAACCAGAATTCCGCCCTTGACCACCTCGGTAACCTTACCGGTGAGAATGTCGTCTGTTCCGGCAGAGGCGCAGAAATTTTCCCAAATGGCCGACGCGTCGTAACGCTTTTTGGAGAGCATTACGGTTCCTTCCTGATCATTCGTACGCATAACGATAAGGTCAAGTATATCTCCGACCTTAACTTCGTCCTTTGCCTTAACATCAGGATCGGCGGAATATTCGTCGATGGGCACATATCCGGCGTGTTTTCTTCCGATATCAACCTGGATCTCGGTGGGGGTGACGGCAAGTACATAACCCTTAACATGCTGGTCGGTGCTCATATGGCTGAGCGAATACTCAAGAGCTTCCATATCCGACATTTCGTCAAAAGATTTCTCCGGGGCAGCGACAGGCGTCGATGCAGAGCTTTCCTGAGCCACCTCACTTTCGGGATTGGTAGCAGGGGTTGCCTGCGTTTCCATGGTTTCTGCTGTTGTCATAGCAGTTCCTCCTTGTTATCGACGGTGTCGATGATTTTTTTGGTTCTTTCAAGAACACTTTTTATAATCACAGCCGGCGTTGATGCACCGGCGGTAATTCCGATTTTGTTTCCGCTTTTTAAAAGCTGCTCGTCAAGCTCATCGGCCGTTTCGCAAAGAACGGTCCTGCAATTCTTCTCACATATGTTTTTAAGCTTGGCAGTGTTGGAGCTTTGGCGGCCTCCGATTACTATCATAAGGTCGCTTTGGCGGGAAAGCTGTTCGGCCTCTTTTTGTCTCTTAGAGGTCGCATCACATATTGTATCAAATATTTTTGCGTTTGTACATACCTTTTCGATAAATTTTTCGCTTTTTTTCCATAAAATCGAGTCAAAAGTGGTTTGAGAAACGGCGGTCACGTTGTTTTTTTGACAATTTGGAATATTGTCCAGAATGTTTTGCAGTTCATCAAGGTTTTCAAATACAAAAACAGGGGTAGTGGCAAATCCCATTATACCCTCAACCTCGGGATGGTTTTTATCCCCTGCGATGAGAATAATGTCCCCATTTGCAGACGCATTTTCAACAATGCGATGTATCTTTTCCACAAAGGGGCAGGTGGCGTCCTCGTATTCGAGATTTCTTTTTTTCAGCTCGTCGTAAACACTTTTAGGCACTCCGTGAGAGCGTATGACCACCGTGCTTCCCTTCTCACAGTCGCAAAGGGAATTTGCAACGGTCACGCCCTTCTTTTCAAGAGCGGCTACCGCCTGGGGATTATGTATTATGGGGCCTAATGTGGTCACCTTTTTGCCGCTGTCTGCAAGCTCTTCGGCCAGCTTCATTGCGCGGTTTACCCCGAAACAAAAGCCGGCGCTTTTTGCAACTTTTATGTTCAAATTAAATTCTCCGATTATGGTTATGATTATTGTTGTAATTATGGTTGTAAATATGATTGCGTTTAATTCTGGAATTCAAAGAAGTGCTTTTATGTTACCGACCGATTTTAATATGTATGCTTTAAACAACCGGTTACTAAGGATAAAAGCTTTGCGTCATCGCTCTTGCAGTTTGACTTATTTGTTTTGTTCGATAGCCTGAGCGATCGGTTCAAAAAGCTTTGCAGAAAGGTCTCTGAGCGCGCGTCGGTCGCTCATTTCGATGGTCTGACCGTCGAGAGTAACCTCATCGCATACCACGATTTTGGTCTTTTGGAAGGCCTTCATTTTCTGTCCCTTGGTCACAATGGCTACCGGCTGGGCCGGCACTCCCATTTCGCACATAAGAAAGGAAATTCCCGATTTGGGACGGCCGAGCTGACCGGTTTTGGAGCGTGTACCTTCGGGGAATATGCAAAACGTCTTGCCTTCTTCAAGAATATCGGCCGCCTTTTTAAGGCTGGCGGCACCCTCTCCCCTTTTGACCGAAAATGCCCCCATTTTCTTTAAAAACCACGAAAAAAGCGCATTTTTAAAAAGCTCATCCTTGGCCATAAAATTGAGCACCTTTTTGTTTCTGTGGGCAAGAATTATGAGGTTTATTGGATCGAGAAAGGAAATATGGTTGGCGTAGATTATGATTTTATCCTGCTTTGCAAGCTTTTCTTCCCCGATAATTTCAAAGGGATAAAAAATCTTCATAAACAGCCACACAAATGGATAAAGAATTTTAAACAAAAGACTATTCAAGGCTTTTCCCTCTTTTACAAGTTTATATATTTCTGTATTTTGTAAACTTTCCGCATTATTACAGCTCGATTTTTGATTTTATAACATCGAGAACGGCGGCGATTTCCTGTTCAAGGGTCATTTTATCGGTATCCACTGTAATCGAATCTTCGGCAGGCTTTAAAGGCGCCACGGCACGACTTGAATCGTTATGATCCCTCTCGTTAAGTTCACGGAGCACATCGTCGAAATTCACATTCATACCCTTGCCCTTAAGCTCGTTGAATCGGCGCATGGCGCGGGACTTTGGCGAGGCGGTCAGAAAAATTTTTACCTCGGCATCGGGCAGCACCACCGTGCCGATGTCCCGTCCATCCATAACAACGCTGTGTTTTTTTGCGATATCCCTCTGGGTGTTGAACAAAAATTTTCTCACCTCAGGGATGGCCGACACATTTGACGCAGCCATAGAAGCCTCAGGCGTTCTGATTTTTCCCGAAACATCCTGCCCGTTGACGAGCACCGACTGAACGCCCTTTTTAAATTCCAGCTCCACCGACAGACCGCCAAGCAGCGGAACGACCTGTTCTGCACTGTCGGTCTTTGCGCCCTTTTCAATAGCATATACTCCCACTGCCCGATAAAGAGCGCCGGTGTCCACATATATTATTTCAAGCTGTTTTGCCACGGCCTTTGCCACCGTGCTTTTTCCGGCGCCGCCGGGACCGTCTATTGCAATTTTAAACATACTGTCTCCTCCGCAAAGCATAATTTTATCTTAACCATATCGCTCACATATGTTGTGATTACAAAGTACAATGCCAATCACACCGTTTTATACGCTGTGCTTCTTTACTGCGCTTTCTCAAAACCATCAGCCGCACGGGCAGCGGTTGAAAAGGCTATCTGAAGGTTGAATCCGCCGGTATATGCATCCACATCAATCACCTCTCCGGCAAAGAAAAGTCCCTTGCACAGTTTAGACTGCATTGTTTTAGGATCGATTTCTTTAACATCCACTCCGCCCGACGTGATTATGGCTTCCTCAATGGGACGAAGCTTTTTGACCGTAAGAATCAGATCCTTTAAAAGCTCGGCAAGGCCCTT